>NZ_MSHA01000093.1:19359-66179 GCF_001940965.1 Bacteroides sp. Phil13
TTATCACTTACCGCTAATCACTAAATCAGTATTTATTGTAAGAAACCACCTTTTCTTTCGGCTTTCTTGCTTTCTTCCGCTTCTCTTTCACGGAATAGCCAATGGTGATAACCAACAGCAAGCGTTTGGAAGAGGGAATACCGGTCAGCTTCTTGATTTCTTTCTCATCAAACCAACCGAGAATACAAGAGCCCAACCCTTCACTCTCGGCAGCCAATGTGATATGAGCAGTGGCAATGCCAATATCTATTAAAGGGAAATACTTGTCTTTAATCTTTGCACCCAGAAATGAAGTTACGTTCATTGATTCCTCCACCACCAAAATGTGTACAGGAGCATCTTTAGCAAACTTATTCATTCCCAGTCCGGCAGTGGCCTTACCTACTTTGACGGACAACTCCGGATCATTAATTACAACAAACTTCCACGGCTGCGCATTACAAGCCGAAGGTGCCAGACGGGCAGCTTCCAATATCCGTTCCAGCTTCTCAGGCTCAACAGGACGGCTCATATCATAAGCACGGTCGCTCTGCCGAGAAGCAACTAACTTCAGAAAATCTTCCATATCTATTAGTTAAACTGTATCATCCGGCTGATATACTTGCCGATAATATCAAATTCAAGATTCACTACACTACCTGCTTTGATATCGTGGAAGTTCGTATGCTCGAAAGTGTAAGGAATAATAGCTACCTGGAAAGTATCGTCTGTCGGGTTGCACACTGTCAGGCTTACCCCGTTCACGGTTACCGAACCTTTGTCTACCGTGATATATCCACGCTTGGCCATTTCCTTATCGAAAGTATACCGGAAAGTAAAGTAATAACTTCCTTCGGCATCTTCCACATTTATGCAAGTGGCAGTCTGGTCCACATGTCCCTGCACAATATGCCCGTCCAGACGGCCGTTCATCATCATGCTGCGTTCTACGTTCACTACATCCCCGACTTTCAGAAAGCCAAGATTGGAACGTTCCAATGTTTCCTTCATGGCAGTAACCGTATAGGAATCCTCCGTCATGCTGACTACCGTAAGGCACACACCATTGTGAGACACACTTTGGTCTATCTTCAATTCATTTACAAATGAGCACTTGAACGTGAAGTGTACGTTCTCTTGTTCTTTTACCAATGCCACGAGGGTGGCGCATTCTTCTACTATTCCGGAAAACATAAGTCTATTTATAATTTAGTGATTTACAATTCCTCATTCTGGTGGTACAAAGATAATGCAAATTGAGCGCAGAACTTTCATGCTTGCATGAAAAAGTTCTGCCGAGATGCAGTTTATCTTCTCTAAAGATACGAAATAAATGTGACATAGGTACAAAAAAAATGGAGCTTTTCACAAAGCCCCATTTTTCAGTTTTCAATAGGTATTAGTTTTTTTTTAAGGTAAAAAGATTGTTTTCAGGATAACGCTGCAAATATAGCGGCTTTTCGAGATACTTACCAAATTTAAAAACATGTCTTATAACATCTTTTTGAAATTTCTTTGGTTTTATTACCACTTATGTAGCCTTTCTACACCCGCAATCGTTTTCAGTGGACAAATATATATCATTTTTCTAACAAACACTAAATTTTATCTAAAAAAGAGCTTATTTCTTAGTTAAAGGGTAATGTTCGTCTGTTTTTCCGCTATGTTTTAACACTTTTGCATCGATAAAGAAGACTATTTCTTCTGCAATGTTAGTGATGTGGTCGCCGGAACGCTCCAACTTACGGAACACACTTACCAGGTTCAAACAGGGCAGTACAGCCTCGGGATGCTGGGCAATGTAGTCTGCTAAAACAGTAGTAGCTTCTGCATTGATTTCATCCAATAAATTATCTTTAGCAAATACCGAAGTCGCCAAATCCTGATTTTCTTCCTGAAGAGCTTTCTTGGCAAGCTCCAGCATAGCAAGTACCTGCCTCTGCATTTCTTCCAAGCGCAATCGTTTCAGAAGTTCCGGATCAAGAACCGGTTCCTTGCAATTCAGAACGAAGCGGGCAATACCCTCGGCAAAGTCACCAAGACGCTCCAGATTCGTATTGATCTTCAGCATGGCAAGCACAAAGCGCAGGTCGATGGCTACAGGATTATACAAAGCAATGATATCTTCAATATCGCTGTCTATCTTCAATTCTAGGGCATTCACACGACGTTCACGTACCAGTACCTGTTGCGCCAGTTCACGGTCAAAGGTCAACACAGCCTCCCCTGCCCTGTCGAGCTGGTTATATACTAAGGTCCACATTTCGTCTATTTCTTTTTTCAGCAAGACGAGTTCCGATTCGATAAACTTTACCATAAATTTCTATTTTAAGATTACTTGTATCATAAATTAAAGGAAGCCCGAGGTTCCTTTTTGTTTCTCCACAGGAAACAAACGCTTACCCGAAGCGTCCCGTAATGTAATTCTGAGTCTCCACCTTATCAGGGTTCGTAAATATTTTCTTGGTATCGTCAAACTCCACCATTTGCCCCAGATAAAAGAACGCTGTTTTATCACTAACGCGAGCAGCCTGCTGCATATTGTGTGTAACGATAACAATCGTATACTGCTCTTTCAGTTCGTGAATAAGTTCTTCTACCTTAGCCGTAGAAATGGGATCGAGTGCAGAAGCCGGTTCGTCCATCAGTAACACGGAGGGAGATACAGCCATGGCACGAGCTATGCAAAGACGCTGCTGCTGTCCGCCGGAAAGTGCATAGGCAGAAACTTTCAGTTTATCCTTTACTTCATCCCACAAAGCTGCCCCTTTCAAGGATTCTTCTACACGCTGGCGGATGAAGCTACTGTCTGTCACGCCATTCACTCGAAGTCCATAGGCCACATTCTCAAAGATGCTTTTCGGAAAAGGATTAGGACGCTGAAATACCATACCTACCTTCTTGCGAAGTTCATCTACCTGAATATCTTTTCCATAGATATTCTCTCCATCGATATGAATCTCACCTGTCAGGCGGGTATTGGGAATAAGATCGTTCATACGATTGAACAACCGGAGGAAAGTAGATTTGCCACATCCCGAAGGTCCAATAAATGCTACTACCGAACGTTCTTCTATCGACATGCTGATACCTTTCAAAGCATGGAAATCTCCATACCAGAAGTTTACATTATTTGTTTCTATTTTACCAATCATTTTATTTTCTGTTTTATTCCTGTTAGTTCATCTTTACTTTTTTCTCGAAATATTTTCGCAAAGCATTTGCCAGAAGATTTACCAAAAGGATGATTACGATTAAGACCAGAGCCGTGCCATAAGCCAGTGGAAGCTGGGCATCCATATCTGTGCCACTGGTAGAAATAACATACAGATGATAGGGCAATGCCATACACTGGTCGAGTATACTTGTGGGGAGTTGTGGAAGGAAATAGGCGGCACAAGTAAACAAGATAGGTGCAGTCTCGCCGGAGACACGTCCCAGAGCCAGAATCAACCCCGTAATCACATTAGGCATCGCCATAGGCAGAACAACGTGCCAGATAGTCTGCAACTTAGTGGCCCCTAACGCACGGCTTCCCTCACGCAAAGTATCGGGAATGGCTTTCAACGCTTCCTCTGTGGTACGGATAACCAAAGGCACACACAACAATCCCAACGTAAGTGAACCGGCCAGGATGCTATCGCCAAATCCCATATAGTTAACAAATAAAGCCATACCGAAAAGACCAAAAACAATGGAAGGTATGCCGCTCAGGTTATTTGTCATCATACGGATGAACCGGACTACCCAGCCTTTCGGCGCATACTCATTCATGTAGATTCCACTCATCACTCCTACCGGGAAGGCAAACAGGGCACTGCCTATCATCAGATAGAATGTTCCGACAATGGCGGGGAAAATACCTCCTGCCGTCATACCGTCCGTGGGGGCAGTAGTCAGGAACTCCCAGCTGATAACTCCCACACCTTTATATATAATGAAGCCGAGAATGGCAAAGAGTATCCCCACCACTGTCAGGCTCAGCAAACGGAATATTCCGAATGCAATACGTTGCGAAAGATGTTTCCTATCTATCATACTTATTTTTCTTTTCTCTATAAGACATTATCTTTTCCGGGCTGACACAGCTTCTACCGTGAAGTTTATCAGCAAACTAATAAAGAACAGCACTACACCCAAAAGAAATAAGGCTTCATAATGTGCTCCCCCGGCAGGTGCTTCTCCCAGTTCCGCTGCAATCGTTGCAGGTATGGTACGCAACGGCTCCAGAATGGTATGCGGTATGACTGCCGCATTACCTGTCACCATCAGTACCGCCATTGTTTCACCGATAGCACGCCCGATTCCCAATACCACGCCGGAAGTGATACCTGATACGGAATAAGGTATCACCACCTTATATATGGTCTGCCATTGTGAAGCTCCCAATGCAAGGCTGGCTTCCCGCATGGCACGGGGACAGTTGCGCATGGCATCTTCCGTCACCGTTATAATCGTAGGCAATGCCATTATAGCCAATACGATGCTTCCCGCCAGTCCACTTTCACCCACAGGCAGATTGAATACTTTCTGGATGAATGGTACAATCACAATCAGTCCGAAGAAACCATAGACCACCGATGGAATGCCACTCAGCAACTCAATGATCGGTTTCAGCAGATTACGTATCCTGGAATTTGCCACTTCGGACATATAGATAGCAACTGAAAGCCCAAAAGGCAATGCTATCAGGATGGCAAATAAACTCACCCACAGTGTACCGGTTATTAAGGGTAGAAAACCGAATTGTGCGGCAGGTGTAGCCGTCGGAAACCATTCCGCCCCCGCAAAGACATCTTTCACCGAAATGGTGTTATCCTGCAATAAGTGGACGGAATCCGGACGAACAATAAACTGTTGCGGTACAAAAGCAATAATGCCTGGCGTACGTTCCACCAGTTCGGTAATCTTTACTCCGGCATGTTCATAAGCTGCCCCCAGTTCTTCCTCGGTATAATACTGAGTGATATCTTCCAAACGGAAAAGCCGGATGGACATATCCTGCCCCCCGACTTCATTCCAGTTTGTTATCTCCTCATCGAAAACATCTTTTATCTGAGCCGGGGTCAGCTCACTTACCTTATTATCTTTATTCAGTGCCAATACATATCCTTCTTCAATTACCCGGCTGTTGAACAGTCCCAACGCCTCGGAAAAAAGAAACAGAATGATGAGCACAATGGTGATGCTTGTTACAAAACCGCTACAAGCTAACACTCCTTCTATTATTTTCTCAAAAAGCTTCTTCATAAATGCCTATTGAATTTCGTATGCAAAGAAACCACGTCGATGTTAAGAGAGTGTGACTAAGGTTTGAAAGAAATGTTTCAAACCTATTACAAAAGCGTTACAACCTCCAAAAACACAAGTTTTGTAATTAGATTGTAATGCGCAATTGTTTTATTTGCAAGCAATAAACAAATAGAATAATATTTGGGTTCTATTATCACCCACTTTTGAGTATAATAAAATTCATTATAAATAGAATAAAAAACAATTTTGAATAAAATGAAAACAATAAGTATCATCCTATTCCTGACATTGGCTGTAAGCAGCCTACAGGCGCAACGCATCAAAGGCAGTGACACCGTACTACCTGTAGCACAACAGACTGCCGAAAGATTTATGGCCCTCAATCCCGACGCCCGTGTTACCGTAACCGGTGGTGGCACCGGAGTGGGTATTTCCGCTCTATTGGACGGAACGACAGATATTGCCATGGCATCCCGCCCCATTAAATTCAGTGAGAAGATGAAAGTAAAGACAGCCGGAAAAGAAGTGGAAGAAGTGATCGTAGCTTACGATGCCCTTGCCGTTGTGGTTCACCCCTCCAATCCCGTAAAGCAACTGACGCGCCAACAACTGGAAGATATCTTCCGAGGTAAGATTACGAATTGGAAGCAAGTGGGTGGAGATGACCGTAAAATCGTGGTGTACTCTCGCGAAACATCTTCGGGTACTTATGAATTCTTCAAAGAAAGTGTTCTCAAAAATAAAAATTATATGAGTAGCAGCCTCTCTATGCCTGCCACCGGTGCCATTATACAATCTGTCAGCCAGACGAAGGGAGCAATAGGATACGTAGGATTGGCTTATCTTTCCCCTCGTGTCAAATCACTGTCCATTTCTTACGACGGGACACACTTTGCCCCACCCACTATGGAGAGTGCTACAGATAAGAGTTACCCCATTGTGCGGCCTCTATACTATTATTATAACACAGAAAACTCTGAACAAGCAAGTCCTCTCATTGATTTCATCCTTTCACCTGCAGGTCAGGAAATCATTAAAAAGAGTGGATATATTCCCGTGAAATAAGGATATACGAAAAAAATGTCTTACTTTTGTAGCTCGATTTTTAGAATATATACATACCAATTATGGCAGATATTAAGAGCGAAGAAGCAGGCGAAAAAAAGAGCCTCAACTTCATTGAACAAATTGTTGAGAAAGACTTGAAAGAGGGTAAAAATGGTGGTAAAGTGCAAACACGTTTCCCGCCGGAGCCCAACGGATACCTCCACATCGGACATGCCAAGGCTATTTGCCTTGATTTTGGTATTGCAGCCGACCACAATGGCATTTGTAATTTGCGTTTCGATGATACGAATCCGACCAAAGAAGATGTGGAATATGTAGAAGCTATCAAGGAAGATATCCAATGGCTGGGTTACCAGTGGGGTAATGAATACTACGCATCCGATTACTTCCAGCAATTATGGGACTTTGCCATCCGCCTTATTGAAGAAGGTAAAGCATATATCGACGAGCAGACTTCGGAACAAATAGCACAGCAGAAAGGCGCTCCTACCCAACCGGGTGTGGAAAGTCCTTACCGTAACCGTCCGATAGAGGAAAGCCTCTCCCTGTTCAAGAAAATGAATACAGGTGAAATAGCAGAAGGCGCTATGGTGCTTCGTGCCAAGATTGATATGGCAAACCCGAATATGCACTTCCGCGATCCTATCATCTATCGCGTAGTGAACCATCCGCATCACCGTACTGGTACAACGTGGAAGGCCTATCCGATGTATGATTTCGCTCACGGACAAAGTGACTACTTTGAAGGTGTAACGCACTCTCTCTGTACATTGGAATTTGTTCCCCACCGTCCGCTCTATGATCTCTTTGTAGACTGGGTAAAGGAGGGTAAAGATCTGGATGATAACCGCCCCCATCAGTACGAATTCAATAAGCTGAATCTCAGCTATACCCTGATGAGCAAGCGCAACCTGCTGATTCTGGTAAAAGAAAAACTGGTGAACGGATGGGATGATCCCCGTATGCCGACTATCTGTGGTTTCCGCCGTCGCGGATACTCACCTGAAGCCATCCACAAGTTTATTGACAAAATAGGATATACCACATACGATGCACTCAATGAATTCGCTTTGCTGGAAAGTGCTTTACGCGAAGATCTTAACACCCGTGCAACCCGTATCTCGGCAGTAATGAACCCGGTAAAACTGATTATCACCAACTATCCTGAAGGAAAAGTGGAAGAACTGGAAGCAATCAATAATCCGGAAAAGCCGGAAGAAGGCAGCCACTTCATTGAGTTCAGCCGCGAACTGTGGATGGAACGCGAAGACTTCATGGAAGATGCTCCGAAGAAATACTTCCGTATGACTCCGGGCCAGGAAGTACGCTTAAAGAGTGCTTATATCGTAAAATGTACCGGTTGCAAGAAAAATGAAGCCGGAGAAGTAGTTGAAGTATATTGCGAATATGATCCGAACACCAAGAGCGGTATGCCCGAAGCAAATCGTAAGGTGAAAGGTACCCTGCACTGGGTAAGTTGTGATCATTGCCTTGAAGCAGAAGTACGCCTCTACGACCGCCTTTGGAAAGTGGAAAACCCACGTGACGAACTGGCTGCTATCCGCGAAGCTAAAAACTGTGATGCACTGGAAGCAATGAAAGACATCATCAATCCGGACTCACTGAATATATTGCCTCATTGCTACATTGAAAAATACGCTGCCGGCATGAAACCGCTTACTTATTTGCAGTTCCAGCGCATCGGATATTTCAACGTAGATCCAGACTCCACACCAGAGAAAATGGTATTCAACCGCACTGTAGGCTTGAAAGATACCTGGGGCAAAATAAACAAATAAAAATAGGATTATAGGAGTAAACAATTAATGAGCAATAAAAACCTGCTGTCCGGCAGGGATAAAGAGTTACAGGAACTTGCCGAACAATATGAAGCGGCAATGGCCGAAAGCAAACCGTTCTATCAGGATGCAGATGAGTTAGCTGATCTTGCCGACTGGTATGGTACAAGGAAAAGATATAATAAGGCTTTTGAGATTGCAGAATATGGATTAAAGCTGCATCCCGATAGCACTGAACTTATGATTGAATACGCTTACCTGCATCTGGATAACGGAAAGAAAGCGAAAGCACGTGAAATCATTGAGAATCTTCCCGATACTTATTCGCCCGAAGCAAAAGTGGTGCGTGCCCATTTGCTATTGAGTGAAGGTAAACTGGATGATGCCGAACAGTTACTCGACACGATTGAAGATAAAGCTGATCTGGCAAATGTGGTAGATGTATCCTATATGTATCTTGACATGGGGTATCCGGATAAAGCCTTGGCATGGCTCGATCCGGTAAAGGAAGAATATTCTGATGAAGAAGTCTATATTGCCGTGGTTGCAGACTGCCTTTATGGCAAAGGCATGACCGAGGAAGCAATTCCTTTATATAACCGCCTCATAGACATGAATCCATATTCGGCTCCTTACTGGTTCGGATTGGCAAGATGCCACTTCGAAGAGATGAACTTCAACCAAGCTATTGATGCTTGCGATTATGCATTGGTGGGTGACGATGAATTTGCAGACGCCTATGTAATGAAAGGGCATTGCTTCTACCAATTAGGTAACGAAGATGCTGCTCTGGAGCATTATCAGAAAGCGGAAGAGCTTCATGGACTTGCTCCCGAATTTATCTATACATACATTGGATTATGCAAGGTATCCAAAGGAGAATGGAAGGAAGGTTATGAAAATCTGGAGAAGGCAATTCTGGAAAATGAAACAGATGAAGTTGCTTCTCCAATACTGCCCAGCTTATATGCCAATGCAGGGCTTTGCCTCTCCAAGATGGGGAAGAAACGCAAAGCACACCAATATTGTAAAAAAGCACATAAACTGTCACCGGAAGAGCCGGAATCTCTTCTGATAGAAGGTCGCATATACATTGAAGAAGGGGACTACGACAAAGGAATAAAGCAGTGGGCAAAGGCCTTGGATTGCTCTCCTACTGCCGACACCTGGAATGAAATAGGTATGCATAGCATGGAAATCGGTTGTCTGGATTATGCCAAGCTAGCTTTTGAACGTGTCTGCGAATTGGAACCGGACTTTGATGGTATCAACGAGAAGTTGACGGTACTCTACATGACGCTGCATGATAAAGAGAACTTCATAAAGTATAATCAGAAATGCCCCCGCCCATTCGATTTAAAAGAATTGGAGAAGATGCAGATGCTTATGGAAAGTGAAGACCGGGAAGACCTGGCCGCTTATATGCAAAACATCATAAAAGCATTGCAATAAAAAGAAATAGAGAGTAAAGGAATCTTTACTCTCTATTTTATATATACCCTCAAGATATTTGTTTGCTATCTCTTATTTAGCACTACGAGTAGAAAGCTTTTCCAGGAAATATACCAGGAAGAAACCCACTATCATCAATACTACAGCCTCAACAACATACTGATTGGGCAGAATATTACTTTCAACCAATGGTTTCACTACCCCATGACTATCAGTAAAAGTTTCTATAGTTTCCTTCCAAGGCCACACTTTGTTTAGTGATCCCAACATGAAACCTGTCAATACAGCCAATGTAATATTGCGGAAATGCTTTAATGCGTACGAAAGAACACGTGAGAAAGAAGTTATACCAATAAAAGCACCCACAAAAAACACTAATAAAACCGTTATATCAAGTGTTTTGACAGCCTCCATTATAAAAAAGTACTTACCTAACAGTACCAAAATAAAGCTTCCCGATATACCCGGCAATATCATAGCACAAATGGCAATCGCTCCACAAAGGAATATAAAAAATAAGTTGGAAGGAGTTTCTGCAGGAGTTGCTACCGTAATATAATATGCAACTGCCACACCTATAATAAATGCCGGAATCGTTTTCTTGTTCCATTCCTTTATGTCTTTTCCTACAAACCATGTGGATGCCAGTACCAGTCCGAAAAAGAAAGCCCAAACCATAACCGGATGGTCCGTAAGCAACCATGTGATAATTTTAGCTAATGAAAATACGCTGATTCCAATTCCCGCCAGCAGAGAGATCAGAAAATTACCGTTAATCGCTTTCCAGAATGCTCCCCATTTTCCTGTGAAAAACAACTTTAGACTTTTTCCGTTAATGCTTTTTATCGAATCTACCAATTCGTCATAAATACCTACAATAAAAGCAATTGTCCCCCCCGATACACCGGGAACCACATCAGCTGCTCCCATTCCCACACCTTTCAGCATGAGTAGGGCGTAGTCTTTTAAACCTCGTTCCATCTTTTTCTTTATCAATTAACCTATTAATACTTGATTTATAGGACGCAAAGTAAAACAAAAAAAGCCAGTTACTCACTATAAATCAATCAAAAATATCCGAAAAACACATTGGAATTTTATACAACAGTTGCATACGGATATAAAAAAGAAATGGTGTATAATAGTCTCACGACTACTATACACCTGGTCTTTTCTAATTGCTTATTAAAATCTGAGGTTTACTACTTTACAGCCTCTATTGCTTTGTCATAGTCCGGCTCCTGGGTAATTTCAGGTACCAGTTCAGTGTATGCAACCTTTCCATCCTTACCGACAATAACTACTGCACGTGCCAGCAAGCCACCCAACGGTCCATCTGCCATACGCACACCGTAACTTTCATCAAAATCAGAGAAACGGAAATCAGACAAAGGAATTACATTTTCAATACCTTCCGTAGTACAGAACCGTGCATGGGCAAAAGGCAAATCTTTGGAAATCGCCAAAACCACTGTATCTGGCAGACTCGCTGCCAGCTTGTTGAACTTGCGCACAGATGTTGCACAAACACTGGTATCCAAACTTGGAAAGATATTCAATATTACATTCTTACCTTTCAAATCTTTCAAAAAGAAAGAAGAAAGATCTGTTTTTACTAACTCGAAGTCGGGAGCAACTGTCCCTACTTTTATAAACTCGCCGATAATCTTAACCGGCTGTCCTTTAAATTTTGTTGTAGCCATAGTTTTCTTGTTTTATATGTCTATATAACAAACGAACTGTTGGAAAAGTTCGCCCAAAACTTTTCCAACTGCAAATTGTTACTCTCACAAACATGATTACAATAACCATTTAAAATTAAATTTGCATGAAAACTTTATTTGACGAACTTCAATACGAAGTAAAAAACTGGTGGATGTCTCTCCTACTTGGTATACTCTATGTAGTAGTTGCTATAAGTCTGATGTTTGCTCCGTTCAGCGGTTATGCAGTTTTGAGTATTCTGTTCAGTATATCGATGCTGTTCAGCGGTTTGTTAGAGATTTCTTTCGCCGTAAGCAACCGGAAGAATGTTTCCAGCTGGGGTTGGTATCTGGCAGGTGGTATCATCGACATGGTATTAGGTTTCTATCTGATAGCTTATCCGCTGTTAAGCATGGAAGTAATTCCATTCATCATCGCATTCTGGTTAATGTTCCGCGGCTTTTCTTCCATCGGCTATGCCATGGATCTGAAAAGATATGGTACCAGAGACTGGGGATGGTATATTGCCTTCGGCATATTAGCTGTGATTTGTTCACTCCTCATTCTGTGGCAACCGGCAATAGGTGCCATGTATGCTGTCTACATGATCTCATTTGCATTCCTTATTATCGGATTTTTCCGTATTATGTTGTCTTTTGAATTGAAGAACCTTCATAAGCGAGGAAGAAGTATGAAAGATAAAAATGAAGAAAAAGAAATTCCAAAAGAAATTCCAGTAGAATAAGTAGCAATCCAGCCCGGAAAAACGAGTTGACTAAAGAACCTGGCAACAGGAACTTGCCAACTCGCTTTTTCATTAGTTACACTTCAGAAAGCGGTGCATGGTGGTTCTGGATACTCCCATTTGACGGGCTAATTCCGAACAAGAAACACCTCGTCTGGATTCACGCATCAAACGTCTCTTATTCTCACGGAGTACCCGCATTGCAGGGCAGGTCCCCTTTTTACGTCCTAACTTGACCCCTTCCTGTTTTCGTCTTGCCAACGCTTCCTTAGTTCGCATGGAAATCAAATTACGTTCTATCTCCGCCATCAATCCAAATGCAAACCCCAATACTTTACTGTTAATGTCATTTTGAAAAACATATCCCTCTTTCGTGCTGTACAAAATAATTTCTTTCTTTATACACGAATTGAGAATAGTCATGATTTCCAACAAGGTGCGACTCAATCTCGAAATCTCCGTTACAATCAACGTATCCCCCCGCTGCATCCGGTTCAACATCCCCGACAGCTTTCGTTCCTTACTACTCACACTCCCACTCACTGTCTCAGTGTACCACTTGTCAATCTTCAATCCATTTTTCTCTGCAAAGCGCAGAAGTTCTTCACGTTGATTAGCCAGAAACTGCTTTTCTGTACTCACTCTTAAATAAGCTACTACCATAATTTTGTTGTTTTTATAGGTTTAACAGTGCCAAAGAACAGCAATAACAGTGAAAAATCACAATATCATTAAGCAATGAAATACAGCAAGTTCGCGCACTTTCCCCCTTTTATTTTACATCACTTATTTCGAAGATGGCAAAGCAAATTATGTAGGAATACACATTTCCATACCGGAAGCTGGTTATAAAAAGAAACAAGAAAAAATCTTCTTTCTATAATAGACAATTTTTCCTTTTCAGCTTTCCACAAGTCCTAGTATTAAGTTCTAGAAACGTTAATCATCTAATTATGAAAGCATTGTATTTACCAACTGTTCACATCATAATGTAAAAGCATTTACCTCAGCATGTAACGGTCTTTACCCCATATTGTAACGACCTTTACCGCGTCATGTAACGGTCTTTACCGCGACATGTAACGGTCTTTACCGCGACATGCGAACAGGATTAGCATGGGGGATAAAAAGAGTTACCATGAAAGAAAACGACCTCATCTCTGTAAGATTTCAATTCCGCTCTTCCCATAAAAAATGAATAGATTCATTTTATTCTACCCTTCGTTTGCATTATCTTTGTGGTCAGTTTTATAACAAGAATATAAATTCATAATTAAAAAACAAAGAAATTATGGCAATGCATACATGGTTTGAGTGCAAAATCCGTTACGAGAAAGTAATGGAAAACGGAATGAACAAGAAAGTAACCGAACCCTATTTGGTAGACGCACTCAGCTTCACGGAAGCAGAAGCACGTATTATTGAGGAAATGACACCGTTTATTTCAGGAGAGTTTACGGTATCGGACATCAAACGTGCTAACTATAGCGAATTATTCCCAAGCGAAGAAGAAGCCGCAGATCGCTGGTTCAAATGTAAACTGGTCTTCATCACTCTGGATGAAAAGAGTGGAGCTGAAAAGAAAACATCGACTCAGGTATTGGTACAAGCTGCCGACCTCCGTGATGCCGTTAAGAAGCTGGATGAAGGTATGAAGGGTACAATGGCTGATTATCAAATCGCTTTAGTGTCCGAAACACCTCTTATGGATGTATATCCGTACAGTGCAGAACCCAATGATAAACCGGAGGTTTAATATATATATATTAGTATCATGAATATTGCAGATAATCTTCAACAAGTGCTGAACGAACTACCTGAAGGGGTGCGATTGGTAGCTGTTTCCAAATTTCACCCCAATGAAGCGATAGAAGAAGCTTATCGCTCCGGGCAGCGAGTGTTCGGTGAAAGTAAGGTGCAAGAAATGACTGCCAAGTACGAAAGCCTTCCCAAAGACATTGAATGGCATTTTATCGGGCATCTGCAAACTAATAAAATAAAGTATATTGTACCCTACGTAGCTCTGATTCACGGCATTGATTCATACAAGCTTCTTGTTGAGGTCAATAAACAGGCCGAAAAGGCCGGGAAAGTGGTCAACTGCCTGCTGCAACTACACATTGCAGAGGAAGAGACTAAATTTGGTTTCAGTTTTGACGAATGTCGGGATATGTTAGCGGAAGGTGAATGGAAAACTCTCAGTAACATACAATTATGCGGCTTGATGGGCATGGCGACAAATACAGACGACAATGAACAAATAGAGAAGGAATTTTGTTCATTAAGTAGCTTCTTCAAAGAAGTGAAAGACTCATGGTTTGCCGACACAGAGGCTTTTCGGGAGTTGTCCATGGGAATGTCCCACGATTATCACCAAGCTATTGCGGCTGGAAGTACTCTGATACGCGTAGGAAGCAAAATCTTTGGAGACAGAACGTATTAATCATTATTCATTAAACATTATTACCATGGCAACATTAAAAACTACTTTTGCCGGGTTAGAATTAAGAAACCCGATTATCGTCAGCAGTTCAGGCTTAACTGATAGTGCTGAAAAAAATCAGAAATTCTATGAAGCCGGTGTCGGTGCCATTGTTCTGAAATCTCTTTTCGAGGAGCAGATCATGATGGAAGCTGACTGGCTCGGAGATCCGAATATGTACCCGGAAGGCAGTGATTACTTGGTAGAATACGTCCGCCAGCATAAGCTGTCTGAATATCTAGAATTGATAAAAGAGACTAAGAAAGTATGTCCTATTCCTGTTATTGCCAGTATCAACTGCTATCAGGATGCTGAATGGGTAGGCTTTGCACAACAAATGGAAGCTGCAGGTGCTGATGCTATAGAAATTAATATTTTGGCGTTACAAACAGGTGTTCAGTACAATTACGGTTCATTTGAACAACGTCATATTGATATTCTCAGCCACATCAAAAAGACAGTTCGCATTCCGATCATTATGAAGCTGGGCGACAACCTTACTAATCCGATAGCTTTGATAGACCAGTTATATGCCAATGGAGCTGCCGCTGTTGTATTGTTCAATCGTTTCTATCAGCCGGATATCGATATCGAGAAGATGAAGCAAATCTCAGGAAATGTATTCAGTACAGGAGCTGATCTGGTTAAATCTTTACGCTGGATAGGTATTGCCTCAGCAGCAGTAAACAAGCTGGATTACGCAGCATCAGGCGGTATTCATTTTCCCGAAGGAATCGTAAAAGCAATTCTTGCAGGAGCTTCAGCCGTAGAAATCTGTAGCGCATTCTATCAAAACAGTTATGCACTTGTAGCAGAATATACCCGTTTCCTGAATTTATGGATGGATCGTAAAGGAATGGAAACAATCTCTCAATTCAAAGGAATGTTGAATGTTAGCGATTTGAATGGTGTGAATACCTTCGAACGTACTCAGTTCATGAAATATTTCTCCAGTAGAAAATAGCAGGAACCACACAACATATCATTATACGTAATGCCCCTTAACATATATTGTTAGTGTATCTAACGTATATTGTTACGGGGCATTACATTTATTTATTACTATTTCCTTACAGGATGACTTAATCCGGTTTCTTGTCCAATGCTTCAAAACATGAATTCTTACTGATAAATTCAGGAACAATATCCTTCATAGCTGACACAATCTTCATCTGATCATAAGTATAACTAACATCTATCAGTTTTTGGATACGCTCTTTTACTTCGTCATAATCATATTCACGGACTGTTGCAATCATGATCTTCTCATGGTAAGTCGGTTTGGTCAACTCTTTTACATTCAGCAACTCTTCATAAAGTTTTTCTCCATGGCGTAGTCCTGTAAACTCAATCTTCACATCCGTACGTCCTGAAAGACTGATCATACGTTTGGCAAGATCTACAATCTTCACCGGCTTACCCATATCAAAGATATAAATCTCACCCCCATTTCCCATACTACCGGCTTCGAGTACCAAGCGGCAAGCTTCAGGAATCGTCATGAAATAACGGATAATTTCAGGATGAGTAACAGTCACCGGACCACCACGTTGTATCTGATCGCGGAAGCGGGGAATTACAGAACCGTTGGAGCCTAATACATTGCCGAAACGTGTCGTAATGAATTGGGTTACATGCCCACCTTTCTGTTGCAGCTTCTTCGCCAAAGACTGTACATAAATCTCACAAATACGTTTGGAACATCCCATCACATTTGTGGGGTTTACAGCTTTATCGGTAGAAATCATTACAAACTTCTCAGCTCCATATTTCACAGCCAAATCAGCAATAGTACGGGTTCCATACACATTAATCTGAATAGACTCTGAAACATTGTCCTCCATCATCGGCACATGCTTGTAAGCAGCCGCATGAAAAATATACTGAGGTTTATATTCTTTAAAGATTTCTTCCATACGCGTAGCATTGGAAATATCTGCAATAATCGTTTCCGCATCAATATCACGCCAACGATCCTGTAACTCCAGACGAATATCATGCAACGGAGTTTCTGCCTGATCTACCAGAATCAACTTATAAGGATTGAAAGAGGCTACCTGACGCATAATTTCACTACCGATAGAACCGGCAGCACCAGTTATCATCACCCGTTTTCCTTCCAGATGAGAAGCTACCTTATGGATATCGATTTCAATAGGGTTACGTTGCAAGAGGTCTTCAATCTGTATTTCTTTCAGTTGGGTACGGTTCAAAGTCTGCCCACTCCATTCACTCAAAGGAGGCGCAGTCATTAATTTGATATTATGAGCCAAAAGACGGTCAGCCATATCTGATCTTTTCAGTTCCTCCATCTTGGCAGGCGAAATAATAATGGTATGCACATCACGATCGTTCAGTACATCAATCAGCGTCTCGTCATTGGGAAATACTTTCACTCCCATCATCACCTTATTTATCAGCTCCGGCTCATCGGCAATGAAACCACGCAGACGATAGTGATTACGCAAATTTACACGCAATGCTTTAGCAATATTGACTCCTGCCTCCTTAGCACCATAAATAAAGACATTGGCACTATGACTTCCATCGAAATTCAGCAGTTCATAAAACATCTTCACAACAATGCGCGAACAAGACATCATGGCAAAACTAATAATATATGCCATGAAGAATACGCTCACAGGTGCCAGGCGAACATCCATGTAGCTTGATAAAAGCACACTCGAAATCATCAGCAGCGCATAAGACACTGTTAATGAAACGAAGATGCGCATAATATCTATAAACGAAGAAAAGCGCAACACATTGGAATATGTGCGGAATATCCGAAAGAATACCAAGTTGACAATAACTGTACATACAATCGTTTTGTCAATGGTAGAGGATTCCAGGAAAATACTCCGGAAATCATATCGAAGTGCATAAGCCAACAGGCTGGATACAACGATTATCAATACATCGATCAACAGAATAGTCCAAATCGGCAATACCTTTGCTGAGAGGTATCGATGAAAAAATTTATGTTTCATTTCGTTTGACAGTTTTGTTTTAGGCGAGGCAAAGATACATTATTTTTTATCAAATATGGGAAGAAAAAGATAAAAATGTGTGATAAAATTAAATGGCGGCAAAGTTACGTATATAACCTTGCCGCCATATTTATTGCCTATAAAGCTCTGTTACATCAAATTACTAGCTAATTCACTTAGTTGACTACGCTCTCCTTTTAACAAATTCACATGAGCAAAAAGGTTCTGATCTTTCATACGATCAATCATGTAAACCAAGCCATTGGACTGACTGTCCAGATACGGTTGGTCTATCTGCTGAATATCACCGGTAAACACCATTTTGGTTCCTTCGCCAGCACGGGTGATAATAGTTTTTATTTCATGTGGAGTCAAGTTTTGTGCTTCATCAATGATGCAATAAGTTTCACTCAAACTACGTCCGCGAATGAAAGCTAACGCCTCGATTACCAGCTGCTCGCTTTTCTGCATATCTTCCAAACGTTTTACTTCAGTAGAATTAGAAGCAAACTGACGCTTAATGACATTCAGATTATCGAACAAGGGCTGCATGTAAGGTGCCACTTTCTCTTTTGCATCACCCGGTAGGAAGCCAATGTCTTTATTGGATAGAGCAACAATCGGACGTGCCAGCAGAATCTGTTTATAATCATTCATCTGACTAAGGGCAGCTGCTAAAGCTAGCAGAGTCTTTCCTGTACCAGCTTTACCCGTCAGAGCAACCAACTTAATATTAGGATCAGTCAACACTTCGAAAGCAAAACTTTGTTCAGCATTTCTGGGTTCAATACCATAATTCTTTGTTTTATTTACCCGGCAGATTGTATGTGTAAAAGGATTGTAACGTGCAAGAACACTATTCCTGTCACTCTTCAGGATAAAACATTCATTCGGGTGAATAATATCTTTGAAATCAAACTCACTGATATCCAGTCCTTCTCTGGAAGAATAAATTCGGTCTATCAAAGCAGGATCAATTCCTTCGAACACCTCATTTGACTTTTCAAATATATCCACATTTATCACCTTATCGTTGATGTAATCTTCGCAAAGCAGACCTATGGAACGTGCTTTCATCCGGAGATTCACATCTTTAGTCACCAGGATAGTTTTCATATCCTTCTTCTGGCGTGTCAGCCAGTCCACTACAGCCAGAATCTTATGATCGGGAATACGCTCGGGGAATGAGTCGAACACATCCGGAGCATCCACCGAACCGGCTATCACAAATAAACTTCCCAGACCTTCGCCCAGAGAGGCACCTTTATTGAAAAGATTGTCATCGGTAACTAAATCGAGTTCACGGAGAAATTCACGGGCATTGAAGTTTATCTGTTCATTCCCTTTCTTGAATTTGTCCAATTCTTCAAGAACTACGATGGGAAGATAAATGTCGTTCTCTTGGAAATTCTTAAGACAGTTATAGTCGTGAAGGATCACATTCGTATCAATCACAAAATTTTTCTTTGTTCCCATACTCTTTTAGATTTAAAATGTTGATATATTTGCCTCCAAAGCGAAGATAAGCTGCACTTCGACATAAAAAATGAACAAGTTCATTTTATTCTGCTCTCAGTTTGCATTATCTTTGCAGCTTCTAAGATAGGAATTAAAAAGAGAGAATAGCTTGCTTTCTCGTTAAATATTTTAAAAGATGGATTATCAGAACACTTTATTATACTTATATAACAGTGTCCCCATGTTTCAACAGGTGGGAAGTTCAGCATACAAGGAAGGTTTAGAGAATACACTAGCACTGGACGAACACTTCGGCCACCCGCACCAGCACTTCCACAGCATCCATGTAGGGGGAACTAATGGAAAAGGCTCATGTTCGCACACACTTGCCGCCATTTTGCAGGAAGCAGGATATCGGGTAGGACTTTACACTTCTCCACACCTTGTGGACTTCCGCGAGCGTATTCGAGTGAATGGACAATCCATCCCGGAAGAGTATGTAGTCCGATTTGTAGAAAAAGAACGAAATTTCTTCGAACCTCTGCATCCTTCTTTCTTTGAATTGACTACTGCTATGGCATTCCGTTATTTCGCCGATGAACATGTAGATGTAGCAGTTATTGAAGTAGGACTGGGTGGAAGACTGGATTGTACCAATATTATACATCCTGATTTATGTATTATCACCAATATAAGTTTTGATCATACCCAGTTCCTCGGTAATACATTAGAGAAGATAGCAGGAGAAAAAGCCGGTATTATCAAAAGCAGAATACCCGTTGTAATCGGAGAAACCACTCCCGAAACAAAACCTGTATTTACAAAAAAGGCTCGCGAAGTGGATGCGCCCATTTTCTTTGCAGAAGAAAACAAAAAAGATGATTACCCCGGATTGGAATGTGAACTAAAAGGATTATACCAAGCTAAGAATACCCATACTTTACTCACAGCCATCGCACAGCTACAGCAAGCCGGATACAATCTGAGTGAGCAGGCTGTCCGTAGTGGTTTTGCACATGTTTGTGAACTAACCGGCCTGATGGGACGTTGGCAGAAATTGCAGGACAACCCTACTCTGATATGTGATACCGGACATAATGTAGGTGGTATCACATATATCACAGAGCAATTGAAACAGCAATCTTACCGAAAGTTACATATGATTATAGGTATGGTGAATGACAAAGACATACGTGGTGTATTGGCATTACTGCCCAAAGACGCTGAATATTATTTCACGAAAGCCAGCGTCAAACGTGCATTACCCGAAAATGAGCTTCACCAGCTTGCCTTTGAAGCCGGATTACAAGGAAGTTGTTACCCGGATGTCCCTTCCGCCGTGCAGGCGGCACAAGAAAAAAGCCTCCCGGAAGACTTTATCTTCGTAGGAGGCAGTAGCTTTATTGTTGCTGATCTGTTAGCGAACTGCGATACACTCGATCTCCACTAAAGCATCTTTCGGCAGAGCTTTCACTGCAACGGCCGAACGAGCAGGGAAATCACCATCGAAATAGGTGGCATATACTTTATTCATATCTGCAAATAATGACATATCTTGCAGGAAAACAGTAGTTTTGACAATATTTGCCATCGTCAAACCTGCTTCTCCAAGGATATGCTTAACATTCTCCAATGACTGGCGGGCTTGTGCTTCAGCCCCTTCTGCCATCTTTCCGGCAGCTGCATCAATAGGCAACTGACCAGATACAAATATCATTCCATTCGCTTCGATAGCCTGGCTGTAAGGACCGATAGCTCCCGGTGCTTTCTGACTGCAAATTACTTTTTTCATTCCAATAATATTTTAATATTCAACAATTTACGATTTATGCAAGAAAAAAAACAGATATTCTATGCAGTATTCTGCAACTTCATGCATTTACCTAATAGGATTATACACAAAAGAAAAATTCACTTATACCTGTTTTAAAAACCTAGACTTAGCTAATTCTTTTTTGACACGGGAGTTTCCCGATAAAGGCTCGGCTTGTGAAAGCAGAGCCTTTTTTACAGACATATCATCTGTATTGCAACTACTTACAATGCTTCTCAATCAAGGCATCAACGTTCGGATCACCCAGCTCTTTTGCTTTCGCAAAACTAGCACAAGCCTCCTTATTCTGCTTCAACTGCAATTGTGCAACTCCCATCAAACGATAAGCTTCAGCATATTTAGGATCAATTGTCAAGGCATCTTTCAGAACTTTAATAGCTTCTTCATTTCTACCCACGCGAATATTCACCGCAGCAAGTTCCGAACGATAAGTCAACTCTTTCGGATTAAGTTCAATTGCTTTTGCCATATCATCCAACGCACGTTGGAATTGTTTTGCTTGGAAAGCGGCTTGTTCACGGTAATAGTAAAACACATCATTCACATTACCACGCACAGCTTTATAATATTCATCATAATCAAGCATTGCATTACGCCCCTGTCCGGCATTCATGCGTGCTTGGGCACGTTCCAACAGATAAGGGGCAGCATCTTCAGTGTACGGTTGCAGGCAATGTGCTATACAGCTATCCATCAAAGCCAACACTTCTTCCGGAGCTGCTTCCATCAATTCTTTTGTCTTAGCAGCACTAAAGAATGTAGCAGGAGAAACAATATTGGTTTTATTTACTTTCTCATAGCTGGCAAGAGCTGCTGCATAGTCTTTTTTAGCAAACTGAATATCACCTTCCAACTGAACATAAACCGGAAGTTCCTCAATTGTTATTGCTTTACGAACTTCATCCAATGCTTTGTCATATGTCCAATCTTTATAGGTGGTTTCCGGTTTAGTCAACTGATAATTATAAATTAATTTGGCACGATTGAAGTATGCATCATCTTTCTTTTGTGCTACCTCAAGTGCTTTATCTATATCAGCAGCCACCTTATCCATCGAACTTATTTCTTTCGACAAATACATTTGACTGTTGGCACGACGAAAATAACCATCGGCACTATTAGGATACTGGGCAATAAAATCATTCAGCAATTCGGCATATTGCTCCGGAGTTTGCTGTGAAGAAGCCATATAAAGATATACCAACGCTTGTTCTTCTGTATCAGGTAAGGCTTTCTTAATGCCAATACTTGATAAAGCATGATCATTAAAAGAAAGAGGACTGATCTTCTGAGACATAGCATAATCAGCGCCTACCGCATAGCAAATGGTAGCTGTATCTTTTCCTGAAGATTTCTGTGCAAGACCGAAAACTTGTCCGTCAGCAGTCATTACCGGACAACTTACCATCTTGTCTTTCAGATGCATATCAAGCGTATAATAATGGTATTGCCCCTCTACCTTAGATTCTTCTTTTACCTGTCCGGCAGTATAAGAACGGTCCTTTTGTGTAGAATAAGGCAACAAGTAGACACTTGTACCTACAGTCGGAGCCGTAGGAGATACCACTAATGCAGGTACTTTTTTCCCTGAGATCGCTACACGGAACTTCACAACATCGTACATATCGTTTGCTCCCATGATAACTTCCACAGGCATTTGTTCGCCCTCTGAATTAATGACTACGGCACGTTGCGCACCTTTAAACAGACTATAATCAGACAGAGCCATTCCATCCTCGGTAACAAAAAATCCGTTTCCCGTATTGAGTATCTTATCACTCTCGTCGTATGTGACTACCGAGAAAACAGCACGCTTGGCTTTTTCCACCCATTTGGGTGCCTGAGCTACACTCCACTGTGCCAGCAAACAGAGGGTGAGTGTCAACAACAAGTTCTTTTTCATATCTTAGTTGGTTCTTTGTTTCACAGCTTCATAAATCAAAATACCTGCCGCAACAGAAACATTGAGCGACTCGATAGTACCCAGCATCGGGATTTTCACCCATTCATCACAAAGAGCCAGGTTCTCATAGGAAACGCCTTTATCCTCAGCTCCCATTATGATACACATCGGTCCTGTATAATCAGCTTTAGTATAATCATAGTCCCCCTTTTCCGTAGCTGCCACAATGCGGAAACCACTATCTTTGAGATATTGCAATGTAGTCTTCAGATTCTGCTCACGGCAAACCGGCAGCACATGCAAGGCTCCGGCAGATGTTTTCATTGCATCTGCATTCACCGTTACACTTCCTTTAGCAGGAATAATAACAGCATCTACCGCTGCACACTCACAGGTACGGGCTA
This sequence comes from Bacteroides sp. Phil13, assembly GCF_001940965.1. NCBI lineage: Bacteria > Pseudomonadati > Bacteroidota > Bacteroidia > Bacteroidales > Bacteroidaceae > Bacteroides > Bacteroides sp. Phil13. The sequence continues at coordinate 42,431 of NZ_MSHA01000093.1, forward strand.
TAGCACCAAAGTTACGAACATCGGTCACACCATCCAACATGACGAACAACGGATTCTTGCCCTCTTCGAAAAGAAAGGGCACCAAGTCTTCTGTCTTCTGATACGTAACGGATGAAATAAAAGCAATCACCCCTTGATGGTTCTTACGGGTAATGCGGTTAATGCGTTCCACCGGAACACGTTGCACCGGAATCAAAGTTCCTTTTAGTGCAGCAAAAAGTTCTTTGGATAAATCGCTCTGAATGTCTTTCTTCACCAGAATCTTATCGAATTCCTTTCCTGCCTGTATTGCTTCTATCACAGCGCGAACGCCGAAAATCATTTCACTCTTATCAACCATCTTTGAGAATTTAAAATTAGAAATTAAAAATTAAAGGCTATCTTTTGATACCAAGAAGCGCCTTTGCATTATTCAAAGCAGCTTCTGTCAAAGTAGCCCCACTTAGCATATGGGCTATTTCCTCTACCCTCTCCTCATCTGCCAGACGGCGTATGTGGCTGTTGGTTTCGGTTTCATTATCTTGCTTATATACTTTATAATGTGCACATCCGCGCGCAGCAATTTGCGGCAGATGGGTAATACTGATTACCTGGCGATCCTGTTCGCCCATTTCCTGCATAATGTCCGCCATACGGTCGGCAATCTCACCGGATACTCCTGTATCTATTTCATCGAATACAATAGTGGGCAATTTCACCGCACCCGCTATCATGGCCTTGATGGACAACATGACACGTGCAATTTCACCACCGGAAGCTACCGATGAAATGCTTTGCAATGCGCCGTTCTTATTGGCAGAAAAGAGAAAATTTACAGTATCTTCACCGTGTACGCCAGGTTCTTTTCTCATTCCCATTTCCACCTGAAAACGCACATTAGGCATACCCAACAGAACCAAACGTGAAGCCATCTGCTTCTCCACTTCACGGGCAGCACCGGTACGGGCTTTGGTAAGAACAGCAGCCTGCTTTTTCACCTTATTATATAAGGTATCGCAAAGAGTGGTCAACTCACCGATACGTTCATCATAAGAAGTAATGGCGGCCAACTTTGCTGCATATTCCTCAGTAAGCGCCAACAACTCTTCTACGGTAGTTACTCTATGCTTTTGCTGTAAGGTATAAATCAGATTCAAGCGATCGTTCACCTCTTCCAGACGCTCAGGGTTAAACTCGACATCCTCTTCCTGAGAAGAAACCTCCTGAGAAACATCTTTCAATTCAATATATGTACTTTCCAGACGTTCAGCAAGTTCTATAGCCGGAGAATAGACCTTTTGCAGACCAAGCATTGTATTCAGACTTTCCTTCAACCCAGCCAGCAAACCGCCTTCATCAGAGGTCAGCAACTGCCCGACACGGAACAAACCGGCCTTTATTTCTTCAGCATGGCTCAATGTATCCGTCTCTTGTTCCAGTTCTTCCTGTTCACCTGCAGATAAATTCGCTTCTTCCAACTGTTCCAACTGGAAACGGATATAGTCTTCATCTGCCTTATTCTGCTCAGCACGGGCTATAAGATCAGCCAGATCCTGTTGTGTCTGCTTCCATTCTCTGTACAAAGATTGATAAACGGAAAGTTGTTCATCATTATGAGACAATATATCGAGTACATTCAACTGGAATCCTTCTTTATTCAACAAAAGATTCTGGTGCTGAGAATGCACGTCAATTAACTGTTCACCCAGTTCTTTCATTTGTACAAGCGAAGCCGGAGTATCATTGATAAATGCACGGCTTTTGCCGGATGCATACACCTCACGACGCAAGATACACTCTTCTTCATATTCCAGTTCATTCTCTTCAAAAAAAGGCTCCATACCATAAGCTGAAATATCAAAACGGGCCTCAATCACACACTTCGATGCACCCTGGCGAATGGCTTTTACTTCGGCACGCTGACCCAGCAACAAGCCGATAGCACCCAGTATGATAGACTTACCGGCACCCGTCTCACCCGTGATAACGGAGAAACCTGCACCAAAGCTAATATCAAGCTTTTCTATAAGCGCGTAATTCTGTATGTAAAGCGAACGTAACATGACTTATTTACAATTTTAAATCTTACTCACTTCCTATTATTGTTTTATCTTTTCCCACTCGGTAGTCAGCGAAGGATTGACAGAAGAAAGCAGCTCACAAACCTCTTCCTTTTCCTTCATTGCAGCACGGGAATAAAGATTAATCAATTCATCTTTTTTTATTTCAGTAAACAAACCGGGCAATGCCGACATAGGTTTATTCTGCTGCGCCTCTTTCAGACCGCTAAGCATAGATGTTATTGTAGCACGGGCACGGGCAGCATTCACTGAAAGTTCATCCATACCTGTACGATGATACCCATACATCAATTTGCGCAAAGGCGTCATACCATCTTCCAGATAATCGGAAACCAACGCATAACGATTCCGACTGCTATCGAACGCTTTCCAACCGGTTTCACCAAGATTCTGTGCAGCTGTTACAATATCCTCAGCCGCCCGAAAAAACTCCGTACCACCTTGTGGAGCCATCGTGTCCATGTCCAGTCCGATAATCATATAAGCATAGTAAGCAATTACTGCCGTCAGATTACTGTCAATAACATTATCCCGCAGTTCCAGCGGATCAAACTCACGATAGTTGAAAGCAACATCCGTATCTTTAAAGCTAAAAACTACCGTCTGATAACCGGATTGCCAGACAGGGCGTGTAGACTGCACTATCAACTCACATTTCCAACGCCCGTCCGCCTCATTATACTCTTTCACTGTCAAGTTCATAGAGCAACGAATCCGTTCATTCATTTCATACTGCGCCTGCGTCCACCGACGGGTATTGATAAACTCCATCAAAGCATTTTCAAGCGTAGTGAAAACCTGCGTACTCGTACCTTGTATCTGAGAATAATTCACCGTAAATTTACAATTCAATTCCTGGGCAGCAGACTTTAACACCACCACAACCAGAAACAGAGTCATATAAAGTGTCTTATTCCTCACTAGCTTATTTACTTATTCTTCAATACTTCCACTAGACGATCTACAATATCCGTAGCTACTTCTGCCTTTGATTTCAACGGAAAGTCCGTCTTACTTTCACGGTCGATGATACTGATTTTATTCGTATCGCACCGGAAACCGGCCCCCTTATCATTCAGGGAATTCAACACGATAAAATCCAGATTCTTCCGTTGCAACTTATCTTCAGCGTTATGTTGTTCGTCATTCGTTTCCAGAGCAAAACCTACCAATACCTGACGTTCTTTCTTCATCTGTCCCAGACAGGCAGCAATGTCTTTCGTAGGTTTCAAACGCAACGTCATTTCCCCTTCCTTTTCCCGCTTTATCTTGGCATCAGCAACTTGTTCCGGTGTAAAATCGGCAACAGCAGCCGAAAGAATAGCAGCATCAGCCTCTACAAAAAAGTTACACGCCGTAGCATACATCTGATCTGCCGATTCCACAGCAAACCAATTTGCCGGATATTTCAATTGCTGTTGCACCGGACCTGATACCATAATAACCTTAGCTCCACGGGCAGCACATTCATCAGCAATAGCAAAACCCATTTTACCGGAAGAATAATTTCCGATGAAACGCACCGGATCAATCTTTTCATAAGTAGGTCCGGCAGTGATCATAATGGTCTTACCTCGCAAATCACCTTCTTTCCCAGCAAAATAATTCGCCAGATGCTGAATAATGACTTCCGACTCTTCCATACGTCCCTTACCTACCAGATGGCTGGCAAGTTCTCCCGTGCCCGGTTCTATAATATGATTTCCGTAAGAACGAAGCGTATCCAGATTCTTTTGTGTAGAAGGGTGGGCATACATATCGAGATCCATGGCAGGTGCCACAAATACCGGAGCTTTAGCCGACAAATAAGTCGTTATCAGCATATTGTCAGCCACACCGTTGGCCATTTTGCCAATCGTCGAAGCAGTAGCCGGAGCTATAAGCATAGCATCCGCCCATAAGCCCAGATCCACATGGCTATTCCATGTGCCGTCACGCTGGGCAAAAAACTCACTGATGACCGGTTTACTCGTCAACGCCGAAAGCGTAATTGGAGTTATAAATTCTTTCCCCGCAGGAGTTATGACAACCTGTACTTCAGCACCTTGTTTTATCAATCCCCGGATTATATAACAAGCTTTATAGGCAGCAATGCTTCCGGTTATACCTAATACTATTTTCTTCCCTTTCAGTGTATTCGCCATGATACTACTTATTAGTTAATTCACGTAGACGTATCTTAGTCAACATTGCCTTGGTATTCAGTGTAAAGTCACTGTTCAGTATCCAGCTATAATAACCCGGATCACGCTTCAATACATCTGTCACCGACATCCCTTTGTATTTTCCAAAGTTGAATACTTCCACGCCATTATCATCATAAACCATACGTCCGGCAAAATCCACATTCTTGTTAAAGCTGGAATATTCAGCCAGGAAAGCGATGTCATTCTGCAATTCCGGATAACGGTCCAGCTGTGCCATCAGCACCTCGTAAGTAGCTTGTGTATCAGCTGCCGCCGTATGTGCATCCTCCAGATTCTTTCCACAATAGAATTTATAAGCAGCAGAAAGTGTACGTTGCTCTAATTTATGGAAAATGACCTGTACATCCACAAACTTGCGGCGGCTCAGGTCAATATCTACACCGGCACGAAGAAATTCTTCGGCCAGCACGGGAATATCAAAACGGTTGGAATTAAATCCTGCTAGGTCACATCCTTCTATATCATTGGCAATGGTACGGGCCACTTCTTTGAAGGTAGGGCAATCTACCACATCCGCATCATAGATACCATGAACGGCAGATGCGCCTTCGGGAATATGCATTTCCGGATTAATACGAAGTGTTTTTGCTTCCTCATTACCATTGGGATGTACTTTGAGATAACAGATTTCAACGATACGGTCTACATTGATACTCGTTCCGGTCGTCTCTAAATCAAAAAAAACAATCGGGTTTTTGAGGTTTAATTTCATTATTCTTCTATTTTACAGTTGACAAGGGAACGAGTTGACAAGGGAACAAGGCATTCCCAGCATAACAGCACAGCCCTTGTCTCCTTGTCAACTCGTTCCTCGTTAACTCTATTATTTTTTTAATCATTCAGCATCATCGGCATCAGCAGCATCAGCAAGTCCTCATTTTCTTCTTGTTCAACGGGGATGATGACACCTGCACGTGACGGGTCTGCCAGTTCAATTATCACTTCATCAGCAGCAATATTATTCAAAATATCAATCAGGAAAGTCGATTTAAAACCAATACTCATCGGATTGCCATCATACTGGCAAGCCAATGTTTCTTCAGCAGAAGTAGAGAAATCAATGTCCTGGGCTGAAATCACAATCTGATTGGGCTGCATACGCAACTTGATAAGACTACTTGCCTGTGACGAGAAAATAGATACACGACGTAGTGCACCTACCAACTGTATACGGTCTACAGTCACTTTATAAGGATTATTCTGCGGTATTACCGAATTATAATTAGGATAACGTCCTTCAATCAGACGACATACCATGCGATATTTCTCCAATGTAAATACAGCATTACGCTCATCGAACTCAATAACAACCTGTCCTTGTTCTTTAGGCAACAAGTTCTTAATCAACGAAGCCGGTTTTTTAGGCAGAATGAATGCTGCACGTTCATTACCTTTGGCCGCTAATGTTTTGCAACGTACCAGTTTGTGACCATCAGATGCCACCATTGTAATATCTTCTGTGGTGATATCAAAATAGATACCATTCATCACCGGACGAAGTTCATCATCAGCCGTAGCAAATACGGCACGATTAATGCCACCCAACAATACGGATGCTTCCATCTCTACACGTACGGCATTATCGCCCAGCATAGCCGATTGAGGAAATTCATCGGCATTTTGCCCCATCAGACTATACTTACCGTTTTGATACTGTACTGTGATTTCCAAGGAATCAGTATTTACTTCAAACGACAGCGGTTGCTCGGGGATTTCCTTCAAAGCATCCAGAATTGTTTTAGCAGCCACGGCAAAACGTCCGTCAGCATCACTTTCATTCACTTCAACTGATGTTACCATCGTCGTTTCACTATCAGAAACAGTAACCGACAATGTTCCATCTTTCAGTTCAAAGAGGAAACAATCCAAAATGGGCAACGCATTCTTCGAATTAATCACACGGCTGATAGCCTGTAAATGGCTGGAGAGCGCAGTACTCGAAACGATAAATTTCATATATTCTGTGTATTTAAGTTTTATATTATTCCCTATTCGTACTATAACTTCATAGTATCGGACAAAGTTACAAAAAAAGATCTTCCCACAACAAAGAAAATTAAGAAAAAACGTCCGGAACTTCTCCGGATTTCCCTAAAATATTGTAACTTCGCCGCATCATTTAAAAAGAATGCAATGGAATTTACAGGAAAAATTATCGCTATACTCCAGCCAAGAGGCGGAGTGGCAAAGTCGGGCAATGAGTGGAAAGCACAAGAATACGTGATTGAAGACCACGGCCAATATCCCCGCAAAATGTGTTTCGATGTTTTCGGAGCAGACAAAATAGAACAGTTTAACATCCAGATGGGTGAAGAACTGACCGTATCATTTGATGTGGATGCACGCCAATGGCAAGACCGTTGGTTCAACAGTATCCGTGCATGGAAAGTAGAGCGTGTCAGCGCTGCAGCTCCTGCCGGTGTACCGGGTGCACCTGTTCCGCCACCGGCACCGACTGCCGCACCAGAATTCTTGGCAGGTGATGCTAAAGACGATCTGCCGTTCTAAAATATATAAAATTTAGATATAATAAAAAAGAGGAGAATAATTCTCCTCTTTTTTATTATATAATTACAAGCATTTTGAACCTCCCATTTACCCTTTGTATAAAAGCACCAAATTCGGATATACCACCTCTTCTACACAAGTAAACTGTATAGAAAGTATAAAGTGGCGAAAAAACTTCGCCTGACGAAAGAAAAAGTTAGGTATCAGGCGTACATATGTTTCCGGCTGCTCTACCATCCTTTCCATATCCACCATCATCACAAAGCTATACGATGGTGAAAGACTTCCTATTCCTTCCTCGTAAAGCGCCGTATCATCCAGCACCTCTCCATTCTCCATAGCATCTATATAGGCAGTAAGACTAACCACATCCGGCGCCATCAACAAATGTCCACGATAAAAACAGACATATGTATAAAGAGCCGATTCCGTGATACCTGTCAACTGGGTCAGTAAAGTATTTCGAGGCAATACATAATAACGGTGTCCCCATGCTTTGGGATAAAGATGATAATCAGGACGCTCCTGCGGAACAGGAGGTGCATCCACTTCCTTGGGAGAAGTATAAAGCAGTGATTGCAAACGACGTTCAGCCTGCGACATATTCTTCACCGGAACACTCATCACTGCACATGGATACTCACTTAATGTATCTTTCGGCTCGAAGAGGCAAGAAATCACCTGATCTCCCGCATAAGTCTTCAGAAAGTCCATCCACTCCTCATCCCTCTCTTTGATATAATCGGAATAAGTAGCTTTGGCATATTCCTGCTCTGCCGTAAAACTACACATGGCATCCATATCTGAAATAGCCCAACAGTCATAAAAGAAAGTAGAGAGTGGAAGTTGTTCTCCCGGAAACCCCTCCACCGGTTGCTGATGGCGTAAAGCATTGATAAAAGTACGTGTAGTGTCCGAGCCATGACTGATACCTGAACAATAAATAGCAGTTTCATTCAGCTTCAAATCAAACTCCGCCCAACTTCCCAGATAGGTTTGCGAACGAATGCCATCCGTATTTTTCCCCATATCCACCGACTTGATGCGCACATACACCGTAGCTTCCACATTCGTATTCTTTCCTGCATGCATCAGTTTGAATGAGGGCATATCTATTAATGATTTCTTAGAAAGTCGTGCATCGATCACTTGTTCCACCAATCGTTTCTGAAAACTAATAGCCAGGAAGTCCGGGGTAAAATATGCCGCCAAAAAGCGCCCCTCAGGCATAGGATAAATACTAATCTCTTCACCCCTGTAATCAAAGAATTTAGAAGGAAATGCACTGGAACTATATTTCCTGATAAACGACTCCACCAACTCATAATCTCCCGAACCCAGACTGCAATACAACACCTGATTCAATGGGTTATCCGGTTCATGGAAACTGATAAGCATTTTATTCATCTGCTTACTAAGACCATGCGGAGTATCATCGAGCAAGGTATGCAGATAGTTTTTCAGATAGACAAAGAGTTCGGAAGCATAAAGGAAGTGATTATCTTTGCTGCAACTCAGTTGATTAATACCATCAACCAGCTCAGCCATGCGATCTGTCTCCAACACAGCCATTGCACTTTGAGGGACTAAAGTATAAAGATTAAAATCTTTCTGACTCTCCACCTCATTCAACCTGAAGAATGAATACACCCCGAACCCCGTACATAGCAATACTATGGACACAATCACGGCAATTCTTATGATAAGACGTAACTTCATGGTTTTTCAGGCATCAAGTTTCGGCAAAAATAATTATTTCTACTAATAAAACAAAACAAATGTTTCAAAAACTTTAGTAGATATAAAAAAGTTTTAGAATGCCTGTGCCTCAAAACTCAATTTCCATACCATCAAAGGTCAAATGTACATCAGGCGGAAGCTGTTTTTCAAGCTCGACATGCAATCCGGCATGATGACTCATATGGATAAAATAAGTTTCCCGTGCGCCAATACGCTTCGCCGTTTCCAAAGCCTCGGAAATACTCTGATGCGTAGGATGCGGTTTTACGCGTAAGGCATTTACAACCAGAACATCCAAGTCATGTAATTGTTCATAGGATTCTTCGGGCATAGTCAGCATATCTGTAATATAAGCCATACGTTTACCGATACGATACCCCAGAATAGGCAGACGCCCGTGCATCACCTGCAAAGGGGTAATCTCCGTATTATTGATGAAGAACGTTTTTCCGGCTTCCACTTCCTGCAAGAAAATTTGAGGAACACCCGGGTATTTATGCTCCAGAAAGCAATAAGGCATCCGTGCACGCAGGTGAGTTGCCGTATACTCATCGGAGTATATAGGTATTTCACCGAAACGACAGAAAGGACGAAGATCATCCAGCCCACCTACATGGTCATAATGTTCATGGGTAATCAACACTCCATCTATTTTTTCAAACGAAGCTGCACGCAACATCTGCTCCCGAAAATCCGGTCCACAATCAATCAATATCACCGCATCATCCGTATGCAACAAAGACGATGCACGCAAACGGTTATCACGCGGATCGGCAGAAGTACAAACTTCACACTTACAACCTATTTCAGGCACTCCTGTCGATGTTCCGCTCCCTAATATTCTTAGTTTCACGTCTATTACCTATTAATTATCAATCTTTCAAATAAAATTCACTTCGGGATGAATGTCAATACCAAACTTCTCGCGAACTGACGCCCGCACGGCATCCGAAAGGGCTACAATCTCAGCTCCCGTTGCCCCACCCCGGTTTACTAATACCAACGCCTGCTTATCATGCACAGCAGCAGGCCCCAGCGCTTTACCTTTCCAACCACATTGGTCTATCATCCAGCCTGCAGGAATTTTTATCCGGTCAGCCCCCATCTCATAAAAGGGCATTTGAGGATATTCTTCCCTCAAAGCCTCAAAGACCTCACGAGAGACGACAGGATTCATAAAAAAACTCCCGGCATTACCTAGTAGTTTCGGATCAGGCAATTTACTTTCACGAATATCAATGATCACCCGGCGCAATGTTTTCAAATCTACTTTCGGATATTTTTCAAGCTCCTGGCGGATCGTACCGTAATCCAGCGTATAATGCTCTTTCTTACTCAAAGAGAAGCAAACATACGTGACAAATACCTGCTTCATTTCCGGATTTTTAAAAATACTGTTCCGATATGAGTAATTACATTCATCCACTTGGTAAACATGTTTCATTCCTTGTATGTTCACCGTCTCCACGGAAGAAATCAAGTCTTTCACCTCTACACCATAGGCACCAATATTCTGTACAGCTGCTGCTCCTACCTCACCAGGTATAAGAGACAGGTTCTCAGTCCCGTACCAACCACGTTCCGTGCAATAGGCCACGAAATCATCCCATACCACACCAGCACCTACACACACCGAAACCTTTTCTTCATTTTCAGCCATTACTTCAATGCCACCAATGCGCGAATGCAATATCACTCCTTCATAATTTCCAGTAAACAACAGATTACTCCCTCCGCCAATATGCAGATAAGGAGAAGTGATACGCCCGTCAGCAATCAACTTCTCCAATTCTTCTACCGAACCGTATTCCAGAAACACGGTAGCTTTCACATCAAGTCCGAATGTATTGGGTATTTTTCTCATTTATAAATCTTAAATGCTCGTATCCTCATATTTATATAACTCCCACTCTCCACGATGTCTGCGGAAATAGAAGATATTGGTATATCCATTTCCAATCCCGTTCACCTTCAGGATTTTCGTATTTGAGTTATCACTATTCTTCTGTCCATAATTGATATTGGATAGTTTATCCACAGGCAATACAGGGCGGAAAGCATACCACTGATTCAAATCAAGCGTAGTCTCCAGAATAGAAAACTCATCATCCGGATCTATTGTGATATACTTCAAAGGCTCCCGGATATGTCGACTCTGATAAATGCTGTCGGTTACAAAGCGAGAGTAAAACGCAACGAAGTCTTCATTTTCCCCCTGCTCTATCTGGCGAAGATTGATAGCTTCCAACATCCACACACCCTTAGTACGTTCAAAATAGTATTTCTTCACCATACGGTTTTCAAGAAAAATCCATTCCACTTGTACAGAAGTAAGTGCAGTATCTCCCACCAATTCCAGATCATCTTCATCATCAAAGAGCAATGTATAATAACTCTGCTGGGTAAACAAATAATCATGCTCCCAATCCTCCTTCTCTATTTTCGAAGATGTATCGACGTTGTAAAAAGGCAATGGGAATTTGGTCCGCTGCCGTTGCAGGGCGTCATCCGAAGCATAACTATAGATAAAATCATCAAATAATTCATCCGCTTCTATGGGCTTAGGGTCGTTATCCTCTTCAACATCCGGCACAGTATCAGCCTTATGTGAAGCTGAATCCACCAAATTGGTGATTGTCGCAAAAGGGTCCATCTTCGTTTTCTTGTTGCCGCATGACATCAAGAAAACGAGAAGAAAGAACCCCAATCCTATTTTTCTCATTCTTTACCGAGACCTCATCAGGTCACTTATTTAGTTTAGCTCTTAACTTCTCAAGCATGTCCACTGTCATGGACTCTAAATCATATTGCGGTTTCCAATCCCACTCTTCACGAGCACAGGTATCATCCAGACTATCAGGCCAACTGTCGGCAATAGATTGCTTCAATGGATCAATTTCATATACCATTTCAAAGTCGGGCACATGCTTCTTGATAGCCTGGTAGATCTCTTCCGGATCAAAGCTCATAGCAGCGATATTGAAAGCATTCCGATGCTTCAGACGTGCCGGAGCAGCCTCCATCAATGAAATAGCTGCATTCAGTGCATCAGGCATATACATCATATCCATATAAGTACCAGGCTTCAAAGGACATACGAACCTTTCACCTTTCACTGCGGAGTAAAATATATCGACTGCATAGTCGGTAGTACCTCCACCCGGAGGGGTCACATTGGAGATAATACCCGGAAAACGAACCGCACGGGTATCTACACCGTATTTAGTATAATAATAATCGCTCAATAATTCAGTAGTTACTTTGGTTACACCATACATGGTACGGGGGCGCTGAATCGTATCTTGCGGAGTCTTCACATGAGGTGTAGCTTCTCCGAACGAACCGATGGAGCTCGGGGTAAAGACTGCGCAACCATACTCGCGCGCTACTTCCAGTACATTCCATAATCCGTCGATACCGATTTTCCAAGCCATGGCCGGACGACTTTCAGCAACAACCGAAAGCAAAGCTGCCAGATTATAAATCGTATCAATCTTGAATTGGCGGGCCACCACTTCAATAGACTGACGGTCGGTCACGTCGGCAATAGCTGAAGGACCTGATGCCTTTAATTCCCCTTTAGGCATAGCACTCGGAATGTATCCAGCGATAACATGGTCATCCCCATAACGTTTACGCAATTCCAATGTGAGTTCCGAACCTATCTGTCCGGTTGCTCCAATTACCAAAATATTCTTCATACGACTTATTTATAAGGTACTCCATACTTAGAGACGCGCAAATATACATACTTTTTTTTCATTATTCTATCATTTTGCTATTGTTTATTTGAAGAAAAATCGTGTCCTTTGTATCGTTTAGTATTAAGATGACAAACTTTTAATTTATAAAGCTATGTACGGGAAAATGAAAGAACATCTCAGCAATACACTTGCTGAAATTAAAGAGGCCGGACTCTATAAAGAAGAACGCCTGATCGAGAGTGCGCAACAAGCCGCCATCACCGTAAAAGGGAAGGAAGTGCTGAATTTCTGCGCCAACAACTACTTGGGTTTGTCCAACCATCCGCGACTAATTGCCGCTGCCCAAAAGATGATGGATCACCGTGGCTACGGCATGTCTTCCGTACGCTTCATCTGCGGAACACAAGACATTCACAAAGAACTGGAAGCTGCTATCTCTGACTATTTCAAGACGGAAGACACCATACTATATGCTGCTTGTTTTGATGCTAACGGTGGTGTATTCGAGCCGCTATTTACGGAAGAAGACGCCATCATCTCCGATTCTCTGAACCATGCCTCCATCATCGACGGTGTCCGCCTATGCAAAGCCAAACGCTACCGCTACGCCAATGCCGATATGACCGAACTGGAAAAATGCCTACAGGAAGCCCAGACACAGCGTTTCCGCATCATAGTCACCGACGGTGTATTTTCTATGGACGGCAATGTTGCCCCAATGGACAAAATTTGCGATCTGGCTGAGAAATACGATGCACTAGTGATGGTAGACGAATCGCACTCTGCAGGCGTAGTAGGTCCTACGGGACATGGTGTAAGCGAACTGTATCAAACTTACGGACGCGTAGATATCTATACTGGAACATTAGGTAAAGCCTTCGGCGGTGCTATGGGCGGATTCACGACCGGACCGAAAGAAATCATTGACCTGTTACGTCAGCGCAGCCGTCCGTATCTGTTCTCTAATTCAGTAGCTCCGGCTGTGATAGGTGCAAGTATCGAAGTATTCAAGATGCTGAAAGAAAGTAATGCGCTACATGACAAGTTAGTAAACAATGTGAGCTATTTCCGCGATAAGATGACTGCTGCCGGTTTCGACATCAAACCCACTCAAAGCGCCATTTGCGCCGTGATGTTGTATGACGCCAAATTGTCTCAGATATATGCCGCACGCATGCAGGAAGAGGGTATCTACGTAACCGGGTTCTACTATCCCGTAGTACCAAAAGAGCAAGCCCGTATCCGCGTACAGATTTCGGCAGGACACGAGAAAGAACATCTAGATAAATGTATCGAGGCATTTATTAAGGTAGGAAAAGAACTTGGAGTATTAGCGCACTAAAGTGCGCTAAGTTACAGGCTACGAGTTACGAGCTACAAGTCACTCGTAGCTTGTAGCTTTTAGTATCACCGCAAATCTGCTCCCTTTCCCCTGTTCCGAGTGCAGTTCAATCCTCCCCTGCAATTTCTCTATAATAATCTGGCAGATAGAAAGCCCCAAGCCCGTTCCTTGCGAAAATTCATTCTGCTTGTAGAACCGATTAAAAATTATCTTCTGCTCGGCGCGAGGAATGCCACAGCCTGTATCTTCCACATAAATTTCCACTTCCGAAGTCTCAGGTAAATAACGATATCCCAGCTTGATATACCCTGAAGCTGTAAATTTAGAAGCGTTATTCAGGAAATTAGTGACCACTTGCGCCAACCGTCCTTTATCCACATTTATCCTTACCGGCACTGTATCCTTATCCTTAATAAATTCCAACTGTTCCGGTATTAACATCTGATGGGTCTGATAGATTTCATCCACCAATTCCTCCACTCCGCATGGAGCAAATTCAAAGGACATATAGCCCGACTCAAGCCGTGAAAGTTCCAAGATATCATTTATCAGCATCAGCAGCAAATCACTATTCTTGTTGATCGTCTTGATATACTCACAGCGCTCATCTGGTTCCAGTTCTTCATCCGCTGCCAATATATTGGAAAAGCCGACAATCGCATTCAGCGGAGTGCGTATCTCGTGGCTCATATTCGCCAGGAACGACTGTTTCAGCTCAGCTTTTTCCGCCAGCAGACGCGCCTCTTCCAGTTCATGTTCATGATCTTTAATGTCCTGTATATTCAGCAACAGTCCGGCAGCCTTATAGCCGCCATCCGGCAATGCAATGGTCTTATACCGGAATTCCCACCATTGATATCCTTTTCCGTTAAAGTCGCAACGCACCTGCACCGCCACCTTACGGATTAAGGATATCTTCCTCCAGTTTTCCTCCACCTCATCCCGGCATTCCGGATGAATAAACTTAATGAGTTTATCAAACGTAAGTACCTTCGACATCATTCCCTGCGACTTCCAGAAATCACTCTCAAATATAAAATAATCATTCTCCAACTTCCACGCGTACGTATCACTCCCCTCAATAGCCAGCGCCAACGTTTCTTTTTCATCCTCCAGCGCATTGAGAGCTTTCTTTTTCCTCCCCTGCTCCCGACGATAAAGGAAAAACAACAAGACAAACAGCGTAATCAATAGAACTGTAATTGAGAAAATAATTCCTCCCCACAGCCAAGGATATGCCTCACTGAACGGAATATGGATAATAGAATACTTCTCTGGAATATCCGCCTTCGAAAGCCCCCTCTGCTCCATCACCTCCCAATCTACCACATACTCTTTAGCACTGTTTGCGATGGGCATATCCAAAGGCTTCTCACCATGCAAAATCCTGACCGCCGCATCCACCATTTCCCCTACCTGTATTGGGATCGTCGTCATATATCCCCCCAACAGTTTCTCGCCATAGCCAAAACCTTCATTAATGGCTGTCAGACTGGGGCTGGAACAGATATTTCCGATATTGACAGTCGTAAAGTCCCTTTTCAATTGAAGATAACACCTATCTCTTGTGTATTGGCTCAAACTCCAAAGTAGTCCGGCATCCGAACGATCCTTCTGAAGCCGGACAGTAAGCCCGGCAAAATACGTATAACTCTTGTCTTTTACAAACTCCTTCCATTCCCAGGAATTGAATTCTTTTGAGTTCATGAAACCTTCCACCTTCTCGTCTTTCAACTGTTCCCAAGCATCCTTCCTTATTTGTTTATCCAGATAAGTGGAGTCTATAATAGTGAAGAGATGCATCCCCTTCCCGAATATCTCTTTCGCAACCTTGATATTCGCCATAAAATCTATTTTATCACGAAATCCGGTCACGTTGGGATATTGCTTTATAAGAGGCCAGTTAGGGTAATTCACTCCACCAAAAACAACGGGGAGTTGCTTCGCCAGCGGATGTCCGCACTTCAGCAGTGAATAAGTTGCCTGGTCATCATTAACCAATATAATTTCCGGTTCCCAGTTTTCGGAAACTTCATCCAACAGAGAGTGCAGATACAAAGATTCTAAGTTATCCCGATAAGCCTCGCAATCTAAATACACTGTACGGAGTTCGACATCAATCCCTCTCTTCCGGAAAGTTTCGGCAATCATTTTATTAAAATCAGGATAAGCAGCATAAGTTTTCTCATAAGAGTGCACCACCAGCACTTTCCGTTTTTCCATCTCCGAACAAGCGCTCAAGACATGGCAACTCAACATTATCCAAAGGAGGAATTTAAAATTTATTTTGCCCATACGCATAGTAATTCACAGTACGTGTTAAAAAGAGTAACAAAGGTAGATTAAAATACTGAAACAGCAAAAATAAAAGAGCTGCTTAAAAAATCAAGCAGCTCTTTTTTTGACTTAGCAATTCTATATCAAAAGATTATTAACGTTCGCCCAATTTTACGTCTACAAAGAAGATACCCGTTGCACCGGCTTTCTTAATCATATCAACAATGCCTGCAGCAGTTGCTTCTTCTTCTACTTGTTCACGCACAAATCCCCACAGGAAGTCCTGCGTTGCTTTATCTTTCTCAGCAGCAGCTACATCTACCAACTTGTCAATCATTTCGGATACACGACATTCGTGTTTGTAAACCTGTTCAAATACTTCCAGCGGAGTACCAAAATCATTGGGAACTACATCCAGCTTATCAACTTTGGCTTTACCGCCACGTTTGATTACGTAATCAGCCAATGCACAGGCATGTTCGTTCTCTTCTGCCCACTGTTTCTTCAACCAATGTGCCATACCACAAAATCCTTCTTTTTCCATATAGAAAGACATAGCCAAATACATGTTAGCCGACCACATTTCAGCCGTAATCTGCTCGTTAATTGCATTCTGTAATTTTTCAGTAATCATAATCGTATTTTTTAATTAAATTGAAATCATTACAAAAGTAACAATGATACACAACATTTGTTCATTTGATAACATTTTTTAAATAAATAAAATCAGAAGTACATTTGAAGCTAGTATATATATGTCCGGCGTATAACTCCTCCATTGCTTTTCCATTTCCAATCACATCATACAAATATAGATATTGAAAATAAAAAAGACAATTTCCATATTTCAAATACAAATAAATTAAATACAAAATGACAAAAAGCGTGCAAGATTTAAATGATAGTCTTACACGCTTCCTACAATATATTCAATTCTTTCACACCAGTTCGTCCGAAGTGTACCCCTGTGGCAACTCACGACAGTTATAGCTCGAAGCCATTATCTCACCATAAGCACCTGCAGAACGTAATGCAATCAGATCTCCACGCTTCACCTTATTCAAATCTATCGCTTTCCCGAAAACATCCGACGATTCACAGATAGGACCTACCACATCATACGCCTCAACTGCATCCTCGGAAGTAATATTCTCTATCTTATGATAAGCCTGATACAATGCAGGACGAATCAAATCCGTCATACCAGCATCAAGGATGGCAAATTTCTTATTTGCTCCCTGTTTTACATAAAGCACCTGTGAGATAAGTGAACCGCACTGCCCCGTTATGGCACGCCCCAATTCAAAATGAAGTGTTTGATAAGAGCGCAGTTTCAGATGTTCGGCATAAGTAGAGAAGTAATCCTTAAAATCAGGTATTGCCTGACGGTTGGGATGCTTATAATCAATACCCAGTCCACCACCTACATTGATATGCTCGATGCGGATGCGATGTGCTTCCAGCTTGTCTTGCAATTCATTTACACGATTGCACAGGGCAACGAAATCACCCATATCTAATATCTGCGAACCAATGTGAAAATGCAATCCGATAAACTTCACATTCTTCATCTCCAAAGCCACTTCTATCACATTATCCATGTCTTGCATACTAATGCCAAACTTGTTTTCCGCTAGTCCGGTAGTGATATTTGCATGAGTATGAGCTCCTACATTCGGATTGATACGGAAAGCGACATTAGCCACTTTACCTTTAGCTGCAGCCAGTTCATTGATAATCTCCAACTCGGGAATAGACTCTACATTAAAACAGAAAATATTGTAGTCCAGACTCAGGTTTATTTCCCAATCAGACTTGCCCACTCCGGCAAAAACAATCTTATTTGTAGGAAAACCTGCCTTAACAGCAGCACGTACTTCTCCTCCACTCACACAATCGGCACCCAGTCCGTTCTCACGGATAATGGTAAGTACCTTCGGATTAGCATTTGCTTTCACAGCATAATGTACCTCAAAATTGCCATATTTAGCAGCTTCTGCACGCACACAGGAAAGAGTGTCGCGCAACACCTTCGTATCATAATAATAAAAAGGGGTACGCAGCTCACGGAATTTATCTATGGGAAATGTTCCTTTCATACTTCAAAACTTTGTTTATAAAGAAAAGAACGCAAATTACGCGAATTACACAAGGCCCTTTATCAGCGAGTTGTGCAATTTGTGTAGTTTGCGCTCCATATCATTTTATATCTGTACTTTCTTATTTCTCTTATTCTTCGTTGAACAGTGCATCACTAAGCGACTGCAATGCTTGATTCTTATCGCACTCACGAATGAGGAAAGAAATGTTGTAGTTACTACCACCGAACGAAATCATTCGTACCGGTATGTCGCGCATGGCATCCAGTGCCTTCGCTTCGAAACCGACATTCTCCCATTCCAAATCACCTACCACGCAAACGATACACATATCCTTATCTACTGTAACGGTTCCGTACTTCTTCAGGTCGTCCAGAATCTCGTTGAGGTGCTTCGTATTATCAATAGATACAGATACTCCTACCTCAGAAGTACAAATCATATCGATAGAAGTCTGATAGCTCTCGAAGATTTCGAAGACCTTGCGCAAGAAACCGTGGGCAAGCAACATACGACTGGATTTAATCTTGATAGCTGTAATGTTATCTTTTGCTGCAACTGCCTTGATTTTACCCTTCTCAGTATCATTGGAAATCATAGTACCGGGAGCAGTCGGATCCATCGTATTCAGCAGACGCACCGGTATATTGGCATACTTGGCAGGCTGTATACAAGTGGGATGAAGAATCTTCGCACCAAAATAAGCCAGCTCAGCAGCTTCTTCAAAATGAAGATGACGTACAGGAGCAGTCTTGTCAACAATACGCGGGTCATTATTGTGCATACCGTCGATATCGGTCCATATCTGGATTTCGGAAGCATTGATAGCTGCACCGATCAGAGAAGCGGTATAGTCGCTTCCACCACGTTGCAGATTATCTATTTCTCCGTAAGCATTGCGGCAAATGTATCCTTGTGTGATGTAAATCTCAGCACCGGGATGCAATTCCAACTGCATCTGAAGTTTCTCCTTAATATATACAGGATCGGGCTCTGCATTCTTATCGGTGCGCATATATTCCAAAGCCGGAAGCAAAATGGACTTCACTCCACACTCTTGCAGGTAATAGTTCATCATGGCAGTAGAGATCAGTTCTCCCTGTGCCAGAACCACCTTCTCCTCAAATAGTGTGAAAAGGTCTTTGGTATAAGAACGGATGTAGTCAAAATGAGATTTAATCAGTTCCTGGCCTTTCTGTTTATACTCAGGAGTGGAATACAACTCATTCACATGCTGTTTATATTTAGCCTCCAGCTTGTTAATGATTTCGTTGGCACCCTCCGGATTTTTCTTGTACAGATAGTCCGAAATTTCCACCAATGTATTAGTTGTGCCCGACATAGCCGAGAGTACAACTATCTTCTGTTCACCATCAGTGATCAATTTGGCTACTTCCTTTATCCGCGGTGCAGAACCTACGGAAGTACCTCCAAACTTTAAAACTTTCATTTTCGTTCCTGTATTAAATGATTATATATTGTTATTTGTTTCTTCTACAGCGGCATCATACCCGAATACTCAGACGTTACATCTGTTATCTGATGACCTGCACAGCGATATACCTGTCCCGGAAACTCGTGAAGCAAATGAAGGTTGTGCGTAGTCATCAATACCAGTGAGCCACCCGTGCGACTGATGTTATGTAACAGTCCTACAATAGCACGTCCCGTTTCCGCATCCAGATTACCGGTTGGTTCATCCGCCAAGATAATCTCCGGAGAATTGAGCATAGCACGGGCAATAACGATGCGTTGCTGTTCGCCTCCCGAAAGTTCACTAGGGAACTTGTACCCTTTATTACCCATTCCTACCTGTATCAGCACTTCAGCGATACGATCTTTTATTTCCGATTTGTTTTTCCAGCCCGTAGCCTTCAATACAAAAGCAAGATTATCGTTCACCGTGCGGTCCGTCAACAGTTGGAAATCCTGAAACACGATGCCCAACTTACGACGCAACTGTGGAATATGCTTGCGCTTAATGCGACTCATATCATACCCCAGTACCATTGCTTCGCCGGCAGTGATATCCAGTTCTCCGTAGAGTGTCTTTAGCAAACTGGTCTTACCCGAACCTACCTTACCGATCAGGTACACAAACTCTCCCTTCTGCAGCTCGAGGTTTACCTCATTCAGCACGCACAAGTCCTGTTGGTGTACTTCCACATCTTTATATCGTATTAGCGGTTCAGCCATTCCCGTTTAATTATTATTTTTTAACTATTAATTAATTAGTGTTTCTTCCACGAAGCGCTATGACGTTCCTGCAATTCGCGTGCCAAATCTTCCAGACTGTATCCTTTGGATGTTAGCAGCACGATGAGGTGGTATATCAAATCGGCTCCTTCATAGATCAACCGTTCATCAGTTCCGTTGCAAGCTTCGATCACTGTTTCCACAGCTTCTTCACCCACTTTCTGCGCCATTTTATTCACACCAGACTCAAACAGACTGGTTGTGTAAGAACCTTCCGGCATCTCTTCATGGCGCTTAGTAATAAAATCCTGAAGATGCTTCAAGAACATTACAGGCTGTTCATTCTTCTCACCCCAGCATGTATCCGTGCCTGTATGGCAAACTGGTCCCACAGGATGTACCTGAATCAGCAATGTATCCTGATCACAGTCTTCCTTGATAGAAACGACATTCAGAAAATTACCACTCTCCTCACCTTTCGTCCAAAGACGGTTCTTGGTGCGGCTGAAAAAAGTCACTTTACCGGTTTCTACCGTTTTGTCGTAAGCTTCTTTATTCATGAAGCCCAACATTAACACCTTAGCGGTGTCTGCGTCTTGTATGATTGCCGGAACAAGTCCGTTCATTTTATCAAAATCCATTTAGGTAATTATTAATTATAAGCTATAAATTATTAATTGCTATGCAGCATGATGCGGTAATATTCTGTCATCTTTATCGCCTTATCACTTTGCCACTCTATCACTTTTACATCACCCGCATTGGTATTCCCTGGGCGCAAAGATACGATTTTAAATCGGGAATTTTAATTTCTCCGAAATGAAAAACACTGGCTGCCAACGCTGCATCTGCTTTTCCTTGCAAAAACACATCACGAAAATGCTCTTTTGCTCCTGCTCCGCCCGATGCAATTACCGGAATAGAGAGATTGTCAGACATTTCAGCAAGTGCTTCATTGGCGTATCCGGTCTTTACGCCATCATGATTCATGCTGGTGAAAAGTATTTCTCCGGCACCACGTTCCTGGGCTTCTTTGGTCCAGGTAAACAGTTCCTTATCTGTTTCTACACGGCCTCCATTCAGATAGCACCACCAGCCTTTTTCAGTTTGTTTGGCATCTACCGCCAGCACGCATACCTGCGAACCGAAGTTTTTAGCTATTTCATCAATCAGTTCGGGACGGCGAATTGCAGAAGAATTGATAGAAATTTTATCTGCACCGGCATTCAGCAGACGATCTACATCACTCAATTCGTTGATACCGCCACCTACCGTAAACGGAATACTGATATTGGCAGCAATGCGTTTTACCAACTCTGCAAATGTCTTGCGACCTTCAAAACTGGCTGTTATATCCAGAAAAACCAATTCATCAGCACCTTGCTCACTATACGCACGCGCCAGTTCCACCGGATCGCCCGCTTGACGCAGGTTGACGAAATTGGTTCCTTTCACTGTTTGTCCGTCTTTGATATCAAGACAGGGAATAATTCTTTTCGCTAACACTTCTGTTTTGTTTTAACGATTTATATTCATGAGAATGATTCGTCAATAACCCTGCATCATTCTTTCAATTTCCTTCAAAGTAATACGCCCTTCATACAGAGCCTTACCAAAAATTACAGCCGGTACTCCAGCCGCCTCCAATGCACGTATATCTTCCATACTGCTGACACCGCCACTTGCTATCAGGTAAAGATCAGGATGTTCTTCCAGCATTGCCTTATACAGTTCAATAGAAGGCCCCTGCAACATACCGTCACAACTAATATCCGTGCAAATTACTTTCTGAATGCCTTTCTCTACATATTCTTTCAGAAAGGGAAATAATTCACAGGCACTTTCGTCCTTCCAGCCATTCACAGCTATCTTCCGGTCTTTCACGTCCGCACCAAGAATTATCTTCCCACTGCCGTAAACTTCCAGCCAATGACAGAATAGTTCAGGATTTTTCACCGCAATACTGCCACCTGTAACCATTTGTGCCCCATTCTCGAAAGCAATTTTCAAGTCTTCATCACTTTTCACGCCACCACCGAAATCAACTATCAGGGAAGTCTGTGAAGTGATTCTATTCAAAACATTATAATTGACTACATGATGAGAAGCCGCTCCGTCCAGATCTACCACATGAAGCCGGCGAATACCGTGTGCCTCCATTTCTTTGGCCACTTCTACCGGATTTTCGTTATACACCTTTTTACTGTCATAGTCACCTTGCGAAAGGCGCACACACTTTCCGTCGATAATATCTATTGCAGGAATAAGCTCTATCATATATGCATCTACTTAATTATAATTCTAAAAAATTGCGCAGGATACGCTCTCCCACACCTCCACTTTTCTCCGGATGGAATTGGGTAGCGTAATAATTATCCTTATGCAAGGCAGCGCTAAACGGTTGTATATAGTCCGTCACAGCAGCCGTATATTCATTGACGGGAACATAGAAACTATGCACAAAATAGACAAACTCTTCTTTTGTAAAGCCTTTGAATAAGCCACTGTTCGTCTCTGTGAGCGTATTCCAACCCATGTGAGGCACTTTATCCTCATGCTTCTGTGGAACGAAACGCTTCACTTCCGTATCAAAAATACCCAGACAATCTACATCTCCTCCCTCTTCAGAATGTCGACACATCACTTGCATACCCAGACATATCCCTAAAAGAGGCTGTCTAAGTTCCTTAATCAATGCATCCATGCCACTGGCACGCAGAAACTTCATGGTGGTTTCCGCCTCACCCACACCTGGAAAGATCACTTTGTCCGCCGCACGCAATTCATCTTTATCCGCCGTTACCACAGCTTCCACGCCCAAACGCTTCAGCGCATAATCCACCGAATAAATATTGCCCGCATTATATTTGATAATCGCTACTTTCATGAATATACCTTAACTAAATATCACTGTTTTATTCTTATATGCCAGCACCTTGCGCTCAATATGCTTCTGCACGGCACGCGAGAGAACGATCTTTTCCAAGTCCTTCCCCTTATTAACAAGATCTTCTACAGTATCTTTATGAGTGATACGAACTACATCTTGTTCAATAATCGGTCCTGCATCCAGTTCTGTTGTTACATAATGACTGGTAGCACCAATGATCTTCACACCACGCTCAAATGCTGCATGATAAGGTTTTGCTCCCACAAATGCAGGAAGGAAAGAGTGATGAATATTGATAATCCGATTGGGATAGGCATCAATCATCCGCTCTGAAATCACCTGCATATAACGCGCCAGTACAATGAAGTTCACCTTATGCTTTGCCAGCAATTCCATTTCTTTTTTCTCCTGTTCTTCTTTAGTCTCCTTTGTAATAGGGAACAGATAGAAAGGTATTCCGAAACGTTCGGCTACATGTTGCAAGTCGGGATGGTTGCTTATAATAAGAGGAATCTCGACATTCCACTCTCCTGCTGTATAGCGTGCCAGCAAATCGAACAAGCAATGCGACATCTTAGATACAAATATTGCCATGCGTGGTTTCGTATCCGAGAAATAGAGACGGAAAAACATTTCATATTTCTGTGCGTACAACGTAGCAAAATAATCTTCAATTTTCTCTTGCGGTATCAGGAAGTTCTTCAATTCCCACTCGATACGCATGAA
>NZ_MSHA01000094.1:0-15293 GCF_001940965.1 Bacteroides sp. Phil13
TGGGCTCTCCCGAGGGGATTAGGGCTTTGCCCTAATGACCCACTCAGGGCGTTTCACCCCTGAGAACCCCGAGCAAAGAGTGACCCTCTCTTTGCAATCTCCGCTTATGGGTTACCCCCTAAGAACCCCGTTACGAAAGCGGACAAGGTAATCTATTGTACAATGAAAACAGAATAATTATGGCAACAAAATCAAGCATACATATCAAGCCTTGCAAAGTCACATCCAGTGGACCTCATAACTGGAGAACTCCCGAGTATATGCGTAACATCGGAGAGTCCAGAATCTATGTTGTTCCCGAACTCTCCTCCGACAACGAGCAGTGGATAAACCCGGACTTCGGCAATCAGGACTTACAAACACATTACGACAACATCAAACGGATGGTAAAGGAGAAGACAGGTCGTGCCATGCAGGAAAAGGAGCGTGAACGCAAGGGAAAGAATGGAAAAATAATCAAGGTGGCGGGATGCTCCCCCATTCGTGAGGGTGTACTGCTCATCAGACCGGAAACCACACTGGCAGATGTGCGTGAATTTGGCAAAGAGTGCCAAAGACGCTGGGGCATCACGCCACTCCAAATTTTCCTGCATAAGGACGAAGGACATTGGCTGGGTGGAAAGCCTGACGCAGAAGACAAGGAGAGTTTCCAAGTGGGTGGAAAATGGTTCAAGCCGAATTATCATGCACATATCGTATTCGACTGGATGAATCACGAAACCGGAAAGAGCCGCAAACTCAATGACGAGGATATGACAGCAATGCAGACTTTGGCATCAGACATTCTAATGATGGAACGTGGGCAATCAAAAAATGTTACTGGCAGAGAACATTTGGAACGAAACGATTTCATTATTGAGAAACAGAAAGCTGAACTACAACGCATAGATGCTGCAAAGCGGCATAAAGAACAACAGGTGGAACTTGCCGAACAGGAACTCAAACAGGTAAAATCGGAGATACGCACCGACAAGCTCAAAAGTGTAGCCACCGATGCTGCCACAGCCATAGCAAGCGGAGTGGGTTCTCTTTTCGGCAGCGGAAAACTGAAAGAGCTGGAGCATAGCAATGTGGAACTGCATCAGGAGATTGCCAAACGGAACAAAAGCATTGACGATTTAAAAGTTCAGATGCAACAGATGCAGGAACAGCATGGCAAACAGATTCGTAATCTTCAAGGAATACATAATCAAGAGATTGAAGCCAAAGACAAGGAAATATCCCGATTGAACACCATTCTTGAAAAGGCGTCCAACTGGTTCCCATTGCTCAAAGAAATGTTGAGAATGGAAAGACTATGCTATGCCATCGGATTTACCAAAGATATGATAAACAGTCTTTTGACAAAAAAGGAAGCTATCAGATGCAATGGAAAAATCTATTCCGAAGAGCATAGGCGAAGATTTGAAATCAAGAATGATATTTTCAAGGTTGAGAAAAGTTTGGCTGATGATAATAAATTGGTGCTGACAATAAACAGGAAGCCAATAGGCGAATGGTTCAAGGAACAATGGGAGAAACTTCGGCAAGGTTTACGACAATCAGCGGAAGAGCCAAGAAAAAGCAGAGGATTCAAGCTATAATTCCGTTCTATATAATGCAAAATATCAATAAAATAACTAATTTTGCATTCGGATAGGGGCAACTCTTTCCAAGACATAAGAAAAAAGAAGAAGCGTTATGCTTATCTTGTAGAACGGAAACCTGAGAAATTTCTGAATTGTGTACAAGGGTAGCATAGTGGTTCTCACGCTATAGCGTGGGCTGCTATCACTACATCTGTACACAGGGTTTCTCAGGACCTCCGAACTAAGACGTAGCATTGCAGTGCCACGCTTCTTTGTTGGTTGGATTATGTTAGCAATAAACGATTTAAATAATACAACAGATTATGAGGAAACTTATTGTATTGCTCGCATTTATGGTAATTACTTTGACATCGTATGCTCAAAGTGGTTCGGAACATCTTACTTTTAAAGGCATTCCCATTGAGGGAAGTATGACTGAATTCTGTCAAAAGTTAAAAAACAAAGGATTTACATCTATTGGCAGTGAAAACAATCTTGCATTGTTTATGGGAGATTTTACTGGTCGTAATGCAACTATAGGCGTAACAGCCACTGATGATGGTAAAAGTGTATTTGCTGTAGCCGTGTTATTTGACCCAAGTGGTGAATGGAATACACTTGTTAATACTTACGGTTATTATAAGGATTTATATACTCGCAAATATGGTGACCCAACTATCTCAAAAGAAAAGAATCCGGCTCACTCAGATTCTAATACCGCTTTAATGGCAGAAGTTCATCAAGGGACAGTTGTGTGGGGCAGTGCATGGGAGGTAACAGGTGGAGATATAGAATTATCAATAGAAAAGACTTCTGGCGTCTATGAGGGTATGGTCGTAATTCGTTATCGTGATACTCAAAATGTAGAAACCAAAATCCAAAAAGATTTAGAGGATATTTAACTTTCAATAAACGGAATTGATTATGAAAAAGCTTTTTATATTACTTGCTTTTATGGTAATCGCTTCTACATCGTATGCTCAAGTATATAAGATGTACAAGACTCAGAACTTCCATAACCAGCTTCGTTTAAATACGATGACAGGTGAAGTACAGCAAATTCAGGATGATGGTCAGTCTTGGATTGTTTGCAGTGCAAGAGAAATATCAGGGGATAAAGAAAGTAGGTTTTGCCTTTATGAAACACAAAACATGTGGACTTTCATAATGCTTGATACATATACAGGTAAAAATTGGCAAGTTCAATTTAGTGTAAAAGGTGAAGATTATATGTTTGCTGCTCCAATCAACATCTTCTCTCTTGCATATCCAGAAACAACTTCAAATTGGACTAATAGGTTTCAGATGTTTGCCACCAAAAATATGTGGACTTTCATACTATTAGATTCGTATAATGGACGACTATGGCAAGTCCAATATAGTACACAAGATTTAGATAATCTATTTTGCATACCTATAAACAAATACGAATTAGTATCTGATAACGAAAAATGTATATTCTCTATTCAACCATTGACAAGCATGTATCAATACTATCTCATAAATGATAGAACAGGTGATATGTGGAAATTCCAATGGAGCACCAAAGGGGATGATTATAGGTGGATTGAAAAATTTAAATAGTTATCATTCTCTGATATGCAGTTGGTTTTACTTATAATTTTGGTTTCTCTCGTTGCTATTTCTGTTATTGCAATAGTTACAATACGAATACGCCTAAAAAATAGGTCCAAAGAACTTTCAGAAAAGTTAAGCCACATATCCTCTTATAGCGATAAATCCAATTATGAGCAAGCAAAAGAGAGGTTGTCGGCATTAAATAACGGAGCATTTATTGATATTCCGACCGACCTTAATAATGTTTTTTCAGG
This sequence comes from Bacteroides sp. Phil13, assembly GCF_001940965.1. Taxonomy (NCBI): domain Bacteria; kingdom Pseudomonadati; phylum Bacteroidota; class Bacteroidia; order Bacteroidales; family Bacteroidaceae; genus Bacteroides; species Bacteroides sp. Phil13. The sequence goes on from NZ_MSHA01000094.1 coordinate 3,401, forward strand.
TAAGATAATCTCTGCAACGCAAGAAAAGGATTTCACAAATCATTATATACCATATTTTCAAGAGGCGCATTCATTAGTCAAGAGACTTGAAGCCTTCAATATCACTCCATCTGTAACAATCTCAAAGCTAATTCGTGACTTTAGGAATATCAATAAGATTGTCAAGCAACATAATGATACGGTAATAAATTCCTTACTTAATACCCATAAAGATTTTTTCGACCATTGTTTGAAATATCCATTGGATAAGCAACAAAGACGCTCAATCGTTTCAGAAGAAAACAATTGTTTGGTGATTAGCAGTGCAGGTAGTGGAAAAACCTCTTCTATTGTTGGAAAAGTCAAATACCTAACAGAAATAAAAGGTATTGCACCTCATAGAATTTTACTCATTAGTTATACGAATAAGGCAGCAGCTGAACTTACAGAGAGAATGGCTACTGATGGTTTGAGAGGTTATACATTTCATAAATTAGCCATAGATATTATCGGAAGAGCAACAGGTATAAAACCCTCTATTTGCGACAATACAGATGCCTTATTCATAGATATTTATCACACGCTATTAGGAAATAAGGATTTTAAGAACAGTGTAGTAAAATACTTCATTGATTACCAAAGCAATGAAGCAGATTGGGAACAACGCAAGAATGAAAGGCGAGAAAAGTTGTCGGAACAAAAAAATGTTCAGTTAAAAGCGATGTTTCCCGATATGGACGGTAAAGCCATATATGTGAGAAGCGAACAGGAGCAAAAGATATGCTTTGTTTTATCATCACTCGGAGTAAAATTCAGATATGAAGAGCCATACGAACATCAATTGGCAGATGAAATGCACTCTCAATATCGCCCCGATTTTTCTATATACTTCGAACAAAAGGGAGTAACCAAACGAATCTATTTGGAACATTTCGGAGTTGATGAACATAGTCTTGTCCCTGCTTGGTTTGCAAAAGACAAAAATATAACATACGAAGAAGCCAATAAAAAATATAATGATGGTATAACTTGGAAGAAAGCGGCTCACGAGAAATTTGGCACTCAGCTTTTAGTAACATCAAGTGCTGATTTCCATTATTCTGACATAAGGGATAAACTCAAAAAAATGTTAGAGGAGGCGGGTGTGCCAATCCAAGAAAAAACAGATGAAGAATTATATGATTTGGTTTTGCCCAAAGGTAGTAAGCAAGAAAAGGCGTTTATACGACTTGTAGTTACATTCATAACATTGGTAAAATCAAGTTGTAAATCAGTTAAAGAAGTTTTGAAACAAGCAAAAAATGCAGATGATGAACGAAGTGTTTTTATTATCAAGAACATATTTCAACCAGTATATGAACGTTATATAAGTGCATTAAGCGATAGTAACCAAATCGATTTTACCGATGCGATTCTTCAAGCCACAGAAATATGTCGTACTTCACATCCTGTTGAGTATGATTATATCATTGTGGACGAATTCCAAGACATATCAGTTGACCGTTACAATTTCTTAAAAGTATTGCGAGAGGGAAATCCGCCTGCAAAGTTGTATTGTGTGGGCGATGACTGGCAGTCTATATATCGTTTCTCAGGAAGTGATATGGCTCTTTTTAATCAATTTCCCGAATATTTTGGAGCAACAGAAATAAATAAAATTGAAACTACGTACAGATTTGGCGAGCCTTTAGTTTCGTTGTCCTCTCACTTCATACTGCACAATAACGCCCAAATACAAAAGAATATACGCTCGTTCAGTTCTGAAATAAAAACAGAGTTGGAGTTCCATTCTTATGACAGACGAGACTATTGCAATACGATAGGGCAACTTATAGCTTCTATACCATCAGATAAATCTATATTTTTGTTGGGGCGTTATTCGTTTGATGATTATTACCTTTCCTTTATGTATCAATCCATAAAAGAGGGAAATAAATTCTACTATATGATAAGAGGACGAAAAATAGAGTTTTTGACCGTACATAAGTCGAAAGGTCTTGAAGCTGATTATGTTATACTCTTACAATGCAATAAGGATACCTATGGCTTCCCTTCTCTTGTGAGTGACGACCCTGTGCTTAACTATGTGCTCACTAAAAGTGACCAATACCCCTATGGAGAAGAACGTAGATTGTTTTATGTGGCAATAACAAGGGCAAAGATGAAAACACTTGTGCTATATGACAAGCGTTTTCCATCTGTATTTGTGGATGAGTTTTTGCATCCTGAAAAGGTTTCGGAAGAAAGTTATATGAAACACCCCAACGCTAATAAAAGATGGTCAAGAAAAGCAGACCAATTTTTACTAAAACTACATAGTGAGGGCAAGAGCGTGAAGTATATCGCAACAAAAATGGGTAGAAGTCAAACTTCAATCGTTATGCGATTGAATAAACTCAATCAATAATAATGCTCTATTTTACTCCGACACCATTTTGCATATATCGGAATGTTTGCACAGTTCTGAGTTTTACTGGACAGTATTGGGAGTAAGAATTCACTTCCTCTCAACTACGGCTGAGTGTATTTCTTAAAAAACACAAAAACACCCAATTTTACATTCTTGGGTGTAAAATTGGGTGTTCATTTTGCAATTCGCTGATTTTCAGCATTTGTTGCGGAGAGGGAGGGTAATGAACCTATCTCCTTATGTCGCTTTAATTCAACTCTTTATTAATATGTCAATGCCTTAGGGGGTACAATTTAGGTTTCAAAAAAGACGTTTATCTGTCGTCCTTTGGCTGTTCATTGTCTGCCTAAAACTTCGGTTCAAAGATACAGCTTCCTTTTGAATTACGCAAATGTCTGAATATAAATATTTCAGTTTAGGTGTAAGGTGCAAGCTATATATATAGATATATACTTGCACCTTACACCTAATTGTTAATCTAACGTCTCTACATGTTTGTTCCAAATAGACATAGCATCAGTAAATTCACTATTATCCCAATGGATTATCTTAGAGGTATATGATACAATTTTTTCCATATTCACAATATATTGGGAAATAAAGTTTGAAAAACCTGATTTAAATACTTTATTGTCTTCTAACTCTTTATGAAAATCAATAATATCTCTAAAAAGAGAATTTACATTAAGTATAATTCCTTTCTCTCTCCATATAGGAATCTGGGAGAAATGATTAGTTATATTTAAGATAATGTTCAACAATCTTATTAAAGGGTGAGGATGGGAGTATTTATCAAAATACAAATCATACTCACTCGTAAAATTTATAATGTATTCTAAAAGACATACTCCAAATATAGTTATTGTTTTAGAGGCAAAATCTTGATTAATATCATTACCAAAAGTTTTATTAATATACTGATATATATGGGTTGAAATACATATAGATGAATATGTATCTGCATTAATTTCTAATTTATGTTTTATAATATCAAATTTATCATCGCCACCTATTTCTTGCAACTCTTGTTCTTTCGAAATAGTTGAAAATTGAAATAAATGAGCTAATTCATGATAATAAGTAAATTGAGTATTTATTTGAAATGCCAAATAACTTAGAGAACTATCAAACCTATCAACTAAATAAGGTTCTTTAGATGTTATAAAATCATTCAAGGCATAATTATATAAATATTTATCTATGCAGTTTTGAATTAGTCCAATATTAATAAGGATTACATTTTGATTGTTTTTTTTTCGTGCTTTCGCATTTATACTAAAATCATTGGAAAACAAGAATGAAGTGTGTGATATACTTTTTCTTCTGTAGTGAATATTTAGGTTCTCTCTACAAAAAAGATATAAAACTTTATATTGTTTTTCATTAGGAGTACCTTCAAAATCAAATATATCACCATATGGAACAATATTATGTTTTATTGCATAAGCGGCTTCTTGCTGGTAGTCTATTATTTTTTTTTGTTCCTTTTTATTTATCCCGTAACAATTAAGTTTAGTTCTCTTTCTGCTAGAGCCAACAAATCTTTTTCCTTTACGAGTCTTTCTATCTCCTTTTCCCATTATATTAATTTTTTCACAAAGATACAACATCTCAAAATATTAACAGGCTATCTTACTATGTAAAAACATAGCCACTTTTTCTATGCATAAAAAAATCCTAATATAAATACTCCAGTTTTAGGTTACTCAACTTTGCAATTAGGTTGCACTACCCGATTCGTAAATTTGCAAAAAATGAAGAAACAATAAACGCTATCAATAAATTGCAAGCCTTAAATATTGAGAATATTCAGAGCTTGCCAAACGATAAGCAGTGTATTGTTATTAACTTTGCGGAAACGATGGATATATGATGAAAAACAATACTATTCACATTAAAAATATGGTTTGTAACCGTTGCATTATGGTTGTTACAGAAGCACTGAAAAGAATGGGGTTTACTCCACTTAGTGTTGAACTGGGGACAGCTATTTTGCAAGAACCGATAAATGCAGAGGAACGTGCTACCATAAAGCCTGTTCTTGAAGCATACGGATTTGAGTTGATAGATGATAAACGGATGCGGATTATCGAACAAATAAAAGTTGCGGTGATTGAATTAGTGCATTATAACGATAATTCGTCCAAGACAAACCTGTCTGATTATCTTACGGATAAGTGCCATCACGATTACAGTTTCCTTAGCAAGTTGTTTTCCGAAGTGAATGGCATAAGTATAGAAAGATACTACATCATCCAGAAAATAGAACGTATAAAGGAACTGTTGGTATATGATGAATTATCCATTAGCGAAATTGCCGATAAGCTTAATTACTCAAGCGCAGCACATTTAAGTACGCAATTCCGCAATATGACTGGTATTTCTCCAAGCCAGTTCAAGCGTTTAAAAGGACACAAGTTGAAACCTTTGGATGAAGTCTGAAAGATATAAGTCATATCCATAATTATGTAAGAGCCGGAAGATAAAAGCATCCTACCTTTGCAGCATATAAAAATCATCAATATGGGAAAAGGTAAGAACATAAAAAATACATATCCGGTTTTGGGTATGAGTTGCGCTTCATGTGCGGCTCGTGTGGATAAAACATTAAATGGTTTGCCGGGAGTATATCAAGCAACAGTGAATTATGCGACTGCGGTAGCACAGGTAGAATATAATCCGGAAGTATGTTCCGATGCAACACTGCAATCTGCCGTACAAGATGCAGGATATGATTTACTGGTTGATACCGGCGAAGACGTAGCCGATAAAGCGGAAGAAATTCGCTTGACAAGATACCGGAAGATAAAAAGGCGTACAGTGGCAGCCCTGCTGTTATCTCTCCCAATTATGATTATCAGTATGTTTTTTGAAGATATATCCTCTTTAAAATATGTACTTTGGATTCTCGCCACGCCTGTGGTTTTCGGTTTGGGACGTGAGTTTTATATCAATGCGTGGCGGCAATTAAAGCATGGCACTTCCAATATGGACACCCTTGTAGCTGTTAGTACCGGAATAGCCTATACATTCAGTGTTTTTAATCTGTTGTTTCCTGATTTTTGGTTGTCAAGAGGGATTGAACCGCATATTTATTTTGAAGCGGCAAGTGTTATCATTGCATTTATCTTATTGGGACGGTTACTCGAAGAGCGTGCTAAACAAAATACTTCATCTGCCATAAAAAAGTTAATCGGGCTGCAACCTAAGACGGTAATTATTATCGTAGATTCTGATGAACGTACCGTTCCGATAACAGCCGTACAAAAAGGTGATACAATTCTTGTTAAACCCGGAGAACGCATTGCAGTAGATGGCGTGGTTGTTACAGGAGAATCATACGTGGATGAAAGTATGTTGAATGGCGAGCCTGTTCCCATGCACAAGCAATCCGGCGAAAAGATATTTGCCGGAACCATCAATCAAAAGGGGACATTCCGGTTTATTGCCGATAAAATAGGTTCTGACACGATGCTGGCACAAATCATCCGCATGGTGCAGGATGCGCAAGGCAGCAAAGCTCCCGTTCAAAAGTTAGTGGATAGAATAGCCAGATTCTTTGTCCCGGCTATTATTAGTATTTCAATTATAGCTTTTATTGCATGGATATTTTTAGCACCAACGAACGGCTTCACCAATGGATTGTTGGCAATGGTCACTGTATTGATAATTGCCTGCCCTTGTGCATTAGGCTTGGCTACTCCCACTGCCATCATGGTAGGCATTGGAAAAGGTGCTGAAAAAGGGATTTTAATTAAAGATGCCCAAAGCTTGGAGATTGCCCAAAAGATAGATACGATAATTCTTGATAAAACAGGGACTATCACAGCAGGGCATCCGGTAGTCGTCGAAAGCCTATGGGAAAACGGCTTTGAACATAGCCGAAAAATACTGTACAGTTTAGAGAAGCTATCGGAACATCCTCTTTCGGATGCCGTAGTCAATACTTTGCAGAATGAAAAAGAGATTTCCATTGATAAGTTTGAAAACGTTCCGGGAAAAGGTGTAAAAGGTATAGTAGGCAGTCAGACTTATTACGCAGGCAACCTGTCATTATTGAATGATAACCATATTACGATAGCCAGTCATTTGCAGGAATTGGCAAACAAATGGACACAGGAAGCTAAAACATTGGTATGGTTTGCTGATTCCACACAAGCTATTGCAGCTATAGCCCTTACCGATGAAATTAAACAAACTTCGGCACAAGCCATATCACAACTACAGAAAATGGGTGTTGAAGTGTATATGCTGACAGGAGATAATGCAATTTCAGCACAAGCCATATCTCGAAAGGTAGGAATAAACCATTATAAAGCCGGAGTATTGCCGAACGAGAAAGCTCAATTCATAAAAGAATTGCAAGCGAATGGGAAAAAAGTAGGCATGGTAGGTGACGGAATTAATGATAGTGCGGCTTTAGCACAAGCGGATTTAAGCATAGCAATGGGGCAAGGCAGTGATATTGCTGTAGATACGGCAATGGCGACCATACTCTCATCCGATTTACTGAAAATACCGGAAACCATCCGGCTGTCGCAATTGACGATAAAAACAATTTATCAGAATTTGTTTTGGGCGTTTATTTATAACTTAATTGGTATTCCGATTGCGGCAGGCATATTTTATTCAGTAAACGGATTTCTTTTAAATCCGATGTGGGCAAGTGCCGCAATGGCATTCAGTTCTGTATCTGTGGTGTTAAACAGCTTGCGTTTAAAAAGAAAAAGAATAACTTAATAATCAATTAAAATGGAAACAATGACTTTTAAAACAAATGCCAAATGTATGGGCTGTCTTGCTAAAATAGAAGAAATATTGCAAGATAAAATGAACAGAGAAGAATGGAATTTGGATTTTTCCGATTCCAATCGTCCCCTGACTGTAACGTCCGATAAGTTGGCAGCAGGTGAAATAGTAGAACTGATTAGCAAAGCTGGTTTCAAAATAGAACAAATGAAATGAGAGTAATAGCATTGGTTGAAAATACAAGCATATCCAAAGACTATAAAAGTAAACACGGACTATGCTTGTATATTGAAACAAAAAAGCATAAACTGCTATTTGATTTAGGTTCAAATAGTTTGTTTTTGGGGAATGCAGTCAAATTAGATGTGGATATTTCGGACATTGATTCTGTGATTATTTCTCACGGGCACAATGACCACGGGGGAGCTTTGAAGTATTTTTTAGAAAATAATGCCAAAGCGAACATATACATTAGTCGATACGCTTTTGAGGAATATTATGCTAATATCTTAGGTATGAAATGGTACGTTGGTCTCGATAGAAAATTAAAAGATAATCCAAGAATTATTCTTATCGAGGATGAGTATGTAATAGATGAAGAATTGCAAATATTTTCCAATATAGAGGAACATCGTTATTTACCTACAGCAAACAATAGTCTATTCGTCAAACAAAATGGGACGTATGAGCATGATACATTTAAGCATGAACAATATTTGATTATAACCGAAAGCAATTATAAAACTTTATTCAGCTGTTGTGCTCACAATGGAATAGTCAATATTCTAAATAGAGCCGAAGATATTGCAAAACAGGAAATGAAATATTGCATATCAGGTTTTCATCTTTATGACCCATTGAAGAAAAGAACTGAAAACATAAACCTAATTAAAAATATTGCAAATACGTTTTTATGCCGAAATACAACATTTTATACTTGCCATTGTACTGGTGAAGAAGCCTATGGAATATTGAAAGGTATTGCTGACGAAAAAATAAATTATATCAGTACAGGACAAATAATACAGTTATAAGACATAGCGATTTATTTTTTAACTCAATTAATATTATACATCATGGATTTTTTAGAATTAACAAAAAAGCGTTATTCCGTAAGAAGCTATACTTCCCAAGAAGTAGAGAAAGAAAAGTTGGATTATATTCTTGAATGCGCCCGGTATGCACCGTCTGCCGTAAACAAACAGCCGTGGCAATTTATAGTGATAAACAGTGAATTGCAGAAAAAAAAGCTGCAAAAGGTTTACTCTGCCAAATGGTTTGCGGAAGCCCCCCTATATATCATTGTATGTGCAAATGATTCGGTTGCATGGACACGTCAGTATGATAATAAAAATCATGCAGATATTGATGCTGCTATCACTACGGAACATATCTGTTTGGCAGCAGCGGAACAAGGGTTAGGAACTTGTTGGGTTTGCAATTTCGATATAGATGAATGCAAACATAGCTTGGGATTATCTGCTAATATTCACCCGGTTGCAATAATTCCTATAGGTTATCCAGCGGATTCAAAGCACAATCCAACAGCCCGCAAGAGCATTGATGAGATAGTAACTATATTATAACGTCATCATGCCATAGAAAGAGAGAAACAGGGAAATTACCCCCGTTTCTCTCTGCTTTTATAATGACCTTATACCGTTTCTATACTGCTTTAATTCTATTTCACTGCTTTGACGGATTGCAGCATCCAGTTCATTCAATATTCGGACTTTATCATCGGGAATCATACCTACAAAAGGTATTGTATTTGAAACTGTATTTCCCAATAAAGTTGTCCTTATGCTAAGGGCAGAAATAAAGGTTCTCAACTCCAACAGACGTTCCTGCTCCGATGCCTCAATAAATTTGCCCTCTTGTATTTCCTGATAAAGTTCCGATTCGGGAAATACGGTCAAAGAAACGAAGTTTATAGTAAAAGGATGTAGCTGATTAAATATTTCAGCCGTATGGATTGCATTCTGCTGTCCTTTCCCCTTTCCCGCAAGCCCTGTCAGATAAACCAAATTATAACGAATATTGGCTTCTTCCAGCTTTCTGCACTGTTCCAATATATCTGCTGCCGTATTACCCTTATTCATTCTTGACAAGGTTTCATCATCTCCCGATTCCGTGCCAATACTAATACTGTCAAACTTTAAATGACGCAAGTTCTTCAGTTCTTCTACACTCTTCGATTTAATGTCTGCTATGCGGGAAAATGTTCCTATTGTTTCGCAATAAGGGAGATACTTCCGAATCAATAACCCCAAATCCAACAATCTGTTATAGCTCAAAGCAAAAGGATTGGCACCAGTCAGAAAGACACGTCTTGCCTTAGGCTGGTATTCCTGAATTATTTTCAAGTCTGATTCAACTTCCGAAACAGGGGATAATCTAAACTTAGTTCCATGATACAGGCTACAAAATTTGCATTTATGATATGTACATCCTGCTGTTACCTGTAACAGTTGCGAACTTGCTTCATAGGGTGGTCGCCAAATTTGACCGTCAAAGTGCATTTTCTCTATTTCCATACTCTTAATTTTTATAAGTTTCAGTCTTTGCTAAATATTTAGAAAGACCGAAAACTTTGTATATTCAATATATTTAGTTACTTTTGTGCGAACAAAGTTACTAAGATACTTAGTATAAAAAAAGAACTTACCATTAAGTAAGATAGTAACGTAGAGGTAACTATTATTGATTGATAATGAATTAAATAAGAAAAAAAGATGGATGATACTCATTATAGAGAAGCTATTTGTCCTGCCTGTGGAATAATTGACCGTTTCGGTGATAAATGGTCGTTACGCATATTGTTTCTTCTGCATCAGAAGGGAACCTTGCGCTTCAATGAGCTATTAAGAAACACTCCGAATGTGTCACAAAAGATGCTGGCTACAGCATTAAAGAAATTAGAAGCCGATAAGTTAGTGAATCGTAAACTGTACCCGGAAATACCACCAAAAGTGGAATACAGTCTTACATCGCTTGGAAAAAGTTTAATGTCGCCCTTAGATGGTATTATTCAATGGGCTTTGGAACATTCCGATGAAATTTTAGAACACCGTCAAAAAACGGAAAAACAGAAGAAAGTATAGAACTTCAATGTTCTATACTCTCCCTTTTTATCATCTTGCATTCACATATTTATATGAGGATAACAAAATATTGTTATCTATAATTTTAGAACTCTCCAAATACCAATTTGAGCCAAAAGTTTCACCTATGAAACTGATACCTTTACCAAGCATAACAGGAATAGTGTAAAGGGTCAGACTATCCAGCAGTCCCGCTTGAATAAGTGTAGTCAAAAGTTTACCACCACCGACTAACAGCATATCATTATCACTTTTCATTTCATGTACTTTCCGAAGTGGAGCATCTATAAGAAATTCCACTCCACAATCCGGCGTAACATTTGCATCGTGGTGGGAAACTACAAAAGTACGTTTACTTTTATATAACCATCCACCCCAATGCTCAAATAAATAGGTATAAGTATTAGCTCCCATCAGCAAGCAAGTAGCCGTTTCGTATTCTTTTCCAATAAGCGATTTTACATTTGAAGTAATCCAGTCCAGTTCATTGTCCGATGTTGCGATAAAACCATCGAGAGACACAGCGATATGCGCTTTAATTTGTTTCATATTGTTAGGCATTAAACAGTTTATATTTTTACGGGTGACCCGTTTATAATCTTTATTCAAACTGTCCGCCAGTATCTCAAAAAAGAAGCGTGAACTCACACTGCTCCACTACGAGGTACTGGCATACCTAAATGACGAAACAGGCAAGCCCACGCTATGTTAAAACATAGCATAGACATTGCGCTGAAAATCTCGTCATTTTGAAAAGTGCCAGTTTTCGTAGTGAGATATTCGGCGAACGAATATGATATATATAAAGGCAACATCACAGGTTACTGTTCAATCGCCATTATCTTCTATGTAACTTTTGCAAAGTTAGCCAAATCCCTGAAAACTCCTATATACAAAACAAGAAATCCTGCCTTATCTTACGACAAAACAGGATTGAAAACCATTAGAAAAGAAAAAATTAATCGGTTTTCTCCCGAATTAACTTGTGTACGTCCGTTGCACGGTAATAACACCTGCCATCCAGCATAAGGAAAGGGAGTATTCCCTTTTTCCGGTAACGGGTCAGTGTTCGGGGGGCTACTTTTAACAGCAGGCACAAGTCCTGATTATCCAGCAGTTCTTCCCCATCCAAACAGTTACGACCTTTTATAACTTTGTCTATCTTCTTGTCCTGCATATCGAACCTATCCATGATACGTTCCATCCATGCGGTAAAATCTTCTCTGTCTATATACATAAGGCTGTCTGATTAAATTAAACCAATCATAAAATAACTTTGGTTGGACGGGTCTTTGATGATAATGTCTCGTTCCCGCATAAAGCGGATATAACTTTTAGCTGTCCGTTCCTTGACATCCAAAATCTGTTGTATCTGCTCGCACAAATCTATATAGGTTATATGTTCCTGTCTGCCAAACACGTCACGGGCAACCCCGACCAGTTCCTTTTCTTTGCGTTTCTCTTTTTCCTCTCGTGGCTTTTCTCCTTTGTAAAGGTGCATTCCGGCTGTTTTATCCCACGAAAAGAGCATTAAAGGGACATCCAGCGGGCTACCATCCCTTACTTTCAGGGCTTTTACCACAGATTGTGTGGGTTCTTCGTCCTTTTCGATGGAAAGGATAGTTGCTGGAAAATTCACTCACCATTGCCC
>NZ_MSHA01000095.1:0-5187 GCF_001940965.1 Bacteroides sp. Phil13
TGCAGGCTGAAAGGAGCTTTTACTGGTCTTCTTTATAGAAATATTTGCAAGATCGTAAGAACTGGCTTGATTTTTTTATATAGTATAGAAAAGTGTATTACTAGTTAATAATGAAGAGATTTTTAATATTACTAACAATTTAAATTTATGATTATGAAAGTAGAAAAGGAAATGAAGTATGAAGCTCCAAAAGTGGAAGTTCTGAAAGTAGAAGTAGAATTAGGTTTCGCTGCTTCTGGTATTGAAGGTCCCGGGATAGGTGGAGACGACGGTGACTTTAGTGGTGGTGACGACTAAATAAAAGTTGTTGAATCTAGGCGAACGTATATCAATTAATGTATTTAAAATTTAAACTAATTGCAATGAAAACAAAACATTTATTAATGGCTTGTGCGCTGCCTGCTTTATTTGCAGCATGTAGCCAGGAAGAGGCTCTGGTGAACGTAGAACCGGAAATACAATACAAAGGGAAACCGTTGGAGAACGTCACTCTATCCTTTAATAAGGAAACAAATGTCGCAACCAGAATGGTAAATGACGGTTGGAATTTAAAGTGGAAGGCAGGAGATCAAGTTGGACTAGTTTGGGTGAATGCACCGGAAATTCAACAACAATTTACTAAGGAGAAAGAATATGATCCGACTGTACTTCCAAGTACTGCATTTTGGGCAAGTAATACCCGTATGACTTGCAACGATCCTGACAATAATATTTTTGGAATGCAGGATGGTCAGGTATTAGAAGGCCAATACTTTGCTTACTATCCTTATTCTGACAGATATAAAGTAGATGGTAAGTTTGGCTTGAGTGTTGATGCAATACAATCTCAGGGAAGTACGGACTTGACCCAGCCGACAGAGGTACTGTCTTATGTTGTGGACAATATGCCGTGGGTGTCAAGAAGAGTAGATGAGCAAACTCAAGAAACAAACAAAAATGCTACTTACATTTATCCGTTGCAAAATGAAGAGGCCGGCATGTCGAAAGCTATTAATATGGAGATGTTTCGTTTTGCCAACATGTTGGATGCTCGTGTGACCTTTAAAGCAGGTTCGCAGACAATTATAAATCCTGAAAAGATACAGATTGAAAGCGTTGACCTGATAGTGACAACCCAAAATGAAAGTTGGGCTGTAGACAAAATTGCGACTTCCGGTCTGTTTGACATGAGTAAGATCAAAAGATATAATAAGGGTGCATATGATGAATTTGGTATTCCATCGTTGAGCGGTACTTCCAAATACGCATTGCCTACGATAGAAACTCAGGAGGGGCTGTTTGTCAATGATAATAAAGTTTCAAGCATCACTACTATTATCGAACAACCTGTGGCTAAATCTACTGGTCGCGTAAATTTCCTGTTGATGCCTTACACAGAAAAAAACAGCTATTTTACGAAAGAATACTATAAATTGGCTTTGGTTATCCATACTAACTATGGTGTTGTGACAGTTGAAGAAAGCGACTGGTATAAAAGTAAAAAAAGCGATCCTACTGGTATGCTCGTTTTAGGTCCTAATGCAGTAGAGAGTGATAAATTTGTCAAGATCAACGATATTGAAGCATTCTACGCAGGTGGATGGGCTGCAAGAACAGGAGCATTCTGTACTCGTTTTATAGAAGTAAATGTAGATGATTTGGAATTTGAAACCAACTGTATTAAAACTCAGAACGATTTGCTTGCTACCATCGAACGTATCAATAGCAGAAATGTAACGAATAGGCGCTTTGATCTCTGTGTTGACGGTGATGACGCTAACAATGTTTTGGAATTGACTGATTTCGACTGGTCTGCTGAAAGTGATAACGAAGCTATCAAAACATTCATTACTGCAGGCAATACATTACGTTTGAAGGAACACTCAGATAAACAAGTGACTATCAAATTTAATGGTAATAACAAGATTGGCGCTGGTCAGTTGACTAATCTTTCTAACAAAATAGATATAGTAGTTTCAGAAAATGCAGTTCTGGATGTAAACGCTGATTTCACAACAGGTATTTTTGTAACAGAGCAAAACTCTATTCTGAACGTTAACGGTGCAAAATTGACTACTGGTGTTGCAACTTTGAATGGAAGCACTAACATTTTAGTTACGAATGAAGAAGCTGGTGAATTGAATGTTGCAAACAAGAGTGAGAACAAGGGTACTATGGAAGTTAAGGGTATCCTGAGTTTCAAGGGTAATGCAGTCGTAAGTAATACAGGCACTATCAACTTATACTATACTGCTCAGTTGACGGGTGTTACCGGCCAAGTAGCAACATTGAACAACAGCAATGTTATCAACTATTATTATGCTAAGAGTGGAGACAAGAAAAATGTCAATATTACTAACGTAGAGGATGGTCAATTCATTGCTGAGTACAATGATGGTATTGTTCCTGGAACAGGTGACAATGAAAAGAAGGCAGATTTCATGAAGAACGCCAATTCTTATGGTGTAACTCACTATATCATTTCTAAGGCTTCTGACGCCAACTCTGAAGCTTGGAGCTTGACCAATGCTACTAAGATCACAGTAAAAAAAGGCGTTACATTGACATTTAACCCGACTAAGGCTTCTACTATGGGACTTACAGCATCGAAAGCTCTGCTGTACTTCGAAGGTAATAATGAATTAGCTTCTACAGGTGACTATGCTAGTTATGCAAAAGTTGCAGTGAAAGACATCACCTTAGCATACGGTATAAAATTGACGAATAATGTAGAAGTTGTCTTGACTGGCAAATTCCAGGCAGAAGTTGACAATAACAATTCCACAACCTACACTGTAGACAATAAGGGGTATATTTATGGTGGTATCCGTGTTAGCCAGTCTGGTACAATTACTTGGTTGGGTAAGGAATACGGAGTCAAGAAGTAATATACCTTTGAATTAAAGAAGAATGAGTCTATTCATTCTTCTTTAAAAGGAAAAACTGACTGGATAGGATTATATAATCTGAATGTTTAATTTTCGCTTGTCAAGACATTCGTCTTGGCAAGCGTTTTTTTTCAGAAGAAGTTCCGAGTGAAACTAAGATGAATAGCAATACTATAAACGAGAGGAAAGATATGAGACCACCATCTTCTCAAGAACAGGAGATTAATCTATTGGAACTGGTAAAGAAAGTCTGGGACTCGCGGAAATTGATTTTGAGAATGTGTGGTATCGGAGCTATTGTAGGGTTAGTTATAGGCTTCAGCACTCCTAAGGAATATACAGCAAGTACCCTTATTGCCCCGGAAAGCAGAAGGGCTTATCCGGGTAAAAGTGCATTAGTAGATATGGAAGATGACAATCTGAGTTCATCAATCACAGGTGAAAAAGATGCCATTTTTCCGGTTTTATATCCGGAAATCATCAATTCGACGCCGTTTCTTATACGGCTTTTCGACATCAAGGTACGCGAACAGAAAGATAGTGTTTCGATTCCTCTTTCGCAGTATCTAAAAGAACGCCAGAAAGCGCCATGGTGGAGAATTATTACTTCAGTTCCGTTCAAACTGACTGGATGGATCGTATCTCTATTCAAAGATGAATCAAATGAAGATAGCGGGCAAACTGGGACAAAGATGGGTATAAACCCTTTTCGGCTGACTCGCAAAGAAGCAGGCATGGCAGGTGCTATCGCTTCGAGAATCAATATCGGGGTGGACAAAAAGAAAAGAACTATAACCATATTTGTCACCATGCAAGATCCGTTAGTTGCAGCTACTGTGGCAGATATCGTACGAGTATACTTGAAAGAATATATAACGGAATACAGGACAGGTAAAGCACGCAAATTCCTGAAATATACAGAAGAACTTCGTAAAGAGGCACAGGAGGAATATTACAGTGCACAGGAGAAATATACCCGGTATGCGGATGTTAACCGAGGGTTAGTGAAGTTAACCTCACGCGCTGAACTAGTAAGGTTACGGAATGAAATGAAGCTGGCTCAAACTACCTACAATCAGACGAAACAACTGGTTCAGGCAGCTATGGCAAGAGTAGAGAAGATAAGGCCTGTTTATGCGGTTATCCAGCCGGTAGTAGTTCCACTTAAACCCTCTAAACCCAGGAAGATGACGATTCTTGTGATGTATGTCTTTTTGAGTGGTGCAGGAAGTTTGGTCTGGGTATTGTTTGCCAAAGGCTTCCTTAAAGATCTAAAAAAGAGAAGAGTAGCAGATGGTTAGAAATATTGTTCGATTGTTGTCAGAAGAGCAACGCAGGCGTGGTGTATGGGTAGTATTCTCTGTATTAACACGTGCCATACTCGACTTTGCAGGAATAGCGGCACTGGTGCCAATATTATTAATAGTGGTAAAAGATGGCGGTCGGAGTATGATGCTGGCAGTATGCGGTGTCGTATTACTGTTTGTATTGCTAAAGAACACCTTAGTTATGCTTCTGGCACATGTACAAAGCTGTTATCAGTTGGAAATATATCGGGAGTTTAGTACCCGTATGTTTGCCAATTATTATCATCGAGGGCTACTCTATTTAAAAGGAAAAAGCAGTGTAAGGCTTGGGCATGAAGTGAATCATGTATGCTATATGTTCAGTTTATGCGTATTGGCCCCTGTTTTCCGTATAGCAGGAGAAGCGGTACTGATATTGTTAATAGTATTGGCACTTATCATCTGGAAACCATATGCCGGTTGTTTGCTCTGTGGAGCGTTCCTGTTCTTATCGGTATTGTATATCTGTTTAGTTAAGAAACGCCTGCGACGTTATGGTATGGAGGAATTGGAAGCACGTCGCAAGCAGAGCCGTACGGTGGTGGAAGCCTTTTGTGGATATGCAGAACTGGAAATTGCCCAAGCATTTTATACTTCTCTTGCTTCCTTCAATCAAGGTCTGGATTCTATTATTGGGAACCGTTTGCGTATGGAAGTGTACCAACTTTTTCCATCCTTCCTTTCTGAAGTAGCCATAGTGATCGGACTGGCATTGCTGATTGGTACGGGAAGTGGTGACCTGGGATTGATAAGCGGTGTGTTTGCAGTAGCGGCTTTCAGACTAATTCCTGCAGTGAGATCCGTATTGAATAGTTGGGTAACGCTTCAAAATGCTTCGCATACCATAACGGTAGTGGAAGAAGGTATTACTGTTATAAGTGACGAATTACCCAAAAACTTACCAAGTGAATCTCTTTTAGAATTTACCCATACCCTTGAATTGCGTGGGTTGGAATTCGCATTTCCTGATGGAC
>NZ_MSHA01000096.1:0-76432 GCF_001940965.1 Bacteroides sp. Phil13
ACACAAAATATTTTATAGTGCCGTGGAGACACTGCTTTATCACCTTTTTCCTTGTATATTATTTCTTTTTCGGTGCCCGTCTTGCCCAACCTTCTTCACTGAAGTCAGGTTCTTTATCGCGGAACTCCTTATTGTCATTTTGGAAGAATTGCCTCCAATCGTCTTTCTTGCCACGGGCACTAGTATAGCCACGTTCTTCGCGGCTCGGTTTGCCTTTCTTTTTGTCAGTCGGAGCATTGTCAGATTTACTTCTACTGTTTCTGGGCGTATCGTTACGTTTTCCAGATGTATCACTGCGTTTTTCGTCTTTGAAGCTACGCTTCTTGCCATCAAACTCCTTTTTTCCGTAACTGCTTCCTTCGCTTTTACGTCTGCCTTTAGGAGTTTCCTTGCCTTCTTCGCCGGCAATCTCCACAGAAACCTTACGACCGTTCCAGTTGGCTCGGTTTAAAGCTTTTACTACATTTCCCGCTTCTTTCTCGTCTACCTCAAAAAATGAGAAGTTCTTCATCAGATCAATACGTCCCAGTTCCACACGACCACGGGTATTACTGTTCAGAAGACTGATCAGTTCATTGGGGAAGAAATTATCCATCTTACCCAGATTGATGAACAGGCGCGTAAATCCCGGTTCAGCTTTGCGGCTGCTACTTCTGCGGTCACCACTGCGTTCATTGTCACTTCTGCTTTTGCGTTCGCCACGGCTATCGGTAGGCATTTCTATTTCTTCGCGATTGCGGTAGTATTCTGAGAAACGGTTGAACTCGTGGGAAACCATACGTTTGATAAGGTCTTCTTTGCTCAACCAGTCCAGTTTACGGTATATTTCAGGCATAAAGTCAGCCATGTCTTCTTCGTTCACTTTCACCTTTTCCAGATCGTCAATCACTTTCAGGAGCTGTTTCTCGCAAATCTGTTTGCCGGTAGGCATTTCACCAATAATAAACTTCTTGCTGATGATACGTTCTATTTCGCGCATCTTACCTTTTTCGCGCAAGTTGATGATGGCGATAGAAGTACCGGTCTTTCCGGCGCGTCCTGTACGTCCGCTACGGTGGGTGTAACTTTCGGTATCATCTGGCAGACCATAGTTGATAACATGTGTCAAGTCGTCTACGTCGAGTCCGCGTGCAGCAACGTCCGTGGCAACCAGGATTTGCAGATTACGGATGCGGAATTTCTGCATTACGGCGTCACGCTGCGCCTGACTTAATTCACCGTGCAGTGAATCGGCATTGTAACCGTCCTGCATCAACTTGTCGGCAATTTCCTGCGTTTCTTTGCGCGTACGGCAGAAAATGATACCGTATATCTGCGGATAATAGTCTACAATACGTTTCAGAGCCGCGTATTTATCCTTGGCATGAACGGTGAAGACTACATGCTTCACGTTGCTTGTACTTTCATTTTTCCGTCCGATAGTGATTTCTTTGGCGTCACGTAAGTATTTCTTTGAGATACGTGCAATCTCTGGGCTCATAGTGGCAGAGAATAATAACGTATTACGCTCCTGAGGCACATCGGCAAGAATAGCGTTAATACTGTCCGTGAATCCCATATTCAGCATTTCGTCCGCCTCATCCATCACTACATTCTGGATAGTGGTGAGCGATACAGTCTTACGTTCCATCAGGTCGAGTAGTCGTCCCGGGGTGGCAACGATGATATGTACACCTTGTTTCAGGGCACGTATCTGGCTATCTATGGATGAACCACCATATACGGGCAACACCCGCAATCCAGTGATGTATTTGGAATAGTCATTCAAATCACCTGCAATCTGCAAGCAAAGTTCGCGTGTAGGGCAAAGTATAAGGGATTGTGGAATCCGGTTCTTTACATTAATTTTTTGGATAAGTGGCAGGCCGAATGCGGCGGTTTTCCCCGTTCCTGTTTGTGCAAGTGCTACAACATCATTATTTTCTCCTAAAAGGTAAGGAATCACTTCCTCTTGTACCGGCATGGGACACTCATATCCCATTTCTTCAATGGCGCGGCGTATCTCCGGCGACAGACCGAGCTCTTCAAAATTCTTCATTAAATCTTTGTATATCTTTATATTCGGGCACAAAGATAGAACAATTTTAGTGATTAATTATCGTTTTTCACTAAAAGAATACTTTGCAGCTTCTTAATTTCTTCTTTCTTGAGTCCGATGCCCCTTTCCAGATAGGTCTCCACGTCACCGTACCTACGTTCTATTTCTTCTTTGGCAGCATTCAGGAAATCTTCTCTGGCTGAATAAACAGTCGTGATGGCTTCTTGCGAACGTGCAGGCAGATTGTAGGCATAACGTGAGGCGCTGGGAATATTAAAGTAGTCATTGCTGAGACGATAATCTTCCATGATAATATCGCTGTTCACACCAAGAGAAGCGAGTATCAGTGCCGAAGCAATGCCGGTGCGTCCCTTACCGGAGGAACAATGAATGACGACAGGATAGTTAGCACTGTCCAACAGGATATCGAATATCTGCCGGTATTCATGGTGGTAGTTCATCACTAACTCGCGATTCATTCGTTCCACCATACGGTATACAGTATCACTTTTTATTTTTTGTTCCTGGATACCTCTCAGAATATCTTCCATATCTCCCGTTTTTATGGGAATATGTACGACATTGAATCCTTCTTGTAATGGGGTATGTCCTTTTAACTCTGATTCGGAGCGTAGGTCTATAATAGTCTTGATGCCTATATTCTTTAGTTCTCTGCGCGAGTAGCATTCCAGACTGTCTATCTGGGCTGAGCGGTAAAGCATACCCCAGCGCAATTGTTTCTGGGTAGGATATGATGGATATCCTCCCATATCGCGGAAGTTCTGTATACCAGGGATATTGACATTACGGGTAGCAATCTTCACACGGTATTTATCATTAAATACAAGGGTATAGTAATACCGTCTGGTAGGGTCCGTGGTAACAATTGTCATTCGTTGGTCGGCAATATTTGCCATGGCCACCGGAGAATCTTCGGGAATATAGTTCGGGTCGGTAGAGGCATATACCTTTACGTTTCCTTTAATAAGAGGGGCCATTTCCCATTTGACGATACTATTTCCAACGTTGTTTTCTTCGCAAACGACGGAGATATGGGGAGCTGTGCCGCTACAAGCCGGTAGCAGTAATACACATGTTAGCAAGTTCAACAGATTTTTATACATAGTTTTTTGTCTGAGCGTATACTGCAAAGATATGTATTCTGCTGACTTTTGTTACTTCAAGGCGCAGAGTTTCACAGAGTTTTTTCTCCTTTAACGGGGATTTAGTTAATGGGAGGCAACTGGCGGGCAAACTCCGGTGATATGGAATTGTTAAAACTCCGGCATACATCTGCCGAGAACTCGATGCCGCAACGGATAATCTTGTCCCAGGTGGCTTCATCTATTTGTCCCAGATCGCAGTGGCGTACATTGTACTTCAGCAGGCCATAGATGATTCCGGCATTGAAATTATCACCCGCTCCAATAGTACTGACTGCCTCCAATGGCGGAATAGCATACTCTTTGGTAATGCTTTTCGTACGCAGTGAAATCTCTTTCGCTCCGGCAGTGCAAAGAAAGTTAGAGCAATAAAAACGAATCTTATCTTTGTAGACCTTATCCACTTCCTTTTGATTATACATATAGAAGAAATCTTCTATAGAACCGCGTACAATGTCGGCATATTCCAGATTCTCGATGATGGTTGATGTCAGTTTAATGGCTTCATCTTTATGCGAGGAGCGGAAG
The DNA here is from genome assembly GCF_001940965.1 of Bacteroides sp. Phil13. Classification (NCBI taxonomy): domain Bacteria; kingdom Pseudomonadati; phylum Bacteroidota; class Bacteroidia; order Bacteroidales; family Bacteroidaceae; genus Bacteroides; species Bacteroides sp. Phil13. The sequence goes on from NZ_MSHA01000096.1 coordinate 3,730, forward strand.
TTAGGATCGTAGTAGACAATTGCTTTCTTCTCACGTGCCTGCTCCAACAGATCCTGAACTTTATCGCGCAACACCGGGTTCAGGGCAAAGTATGAACCGAAAACTACGATGTCGTCTTCTTCCAGTTTTGGGAAGACTACATCCAGCCGTTGCTTGGGATAATCCTTATAGAAAATATATTCCGCATCACCATGTTCGTTCAGGTAAGCCAGTGATACGGGAGATTTGCCATCGGGGAACACATTGACATATTCGGTAGACATGCCGCTATCCTGCATGAATTGCAGAATTGTGTTGCCCACCTGGTCGTTTCCCGTTTCGCTGATGAAGCTCACAGGTACGCCTGTCCGTGCCAATGACACGATGCCGTTAAATACTGAGCCACCCGGTACAGCTGCTGTCGGCTGCCCGTTGCGGAAAATGATGTCAAGGATAGTTTCTCCTATACCGATTACTTTTCGCATAATTTTCTTGATTTTTCACCCAAATACCCACCGTGATGACGTTTGGAGTAGTCTCCAATTGTAAAGCCGGTCTGTTGCATTACCTGTACTACAAGAATGTCACCGATGACGGTCATTACAGTAGTCGAGGTAGTGGGCGTCATTCCCAGAGCACAGACTTCCTTGGGCTTTCCTGTGCTGAGACATACATCAGACTCATGAGCCAACGGACTATCCGGATTTCCGGTAATAACAATAAATTTAAGCTCCGGGTTCAAATTATGAGCTAATTGTGTGAGTTCCACGATTTCGCGTGTTTTGCCGGAGTTAGAGATCAATAGCAGTAAATCGTTTTCCTGCAAGATACCTAAGTCACCGTGTTGAGCTTCGCTGGGATGCAGAAATACGGAAGGGATTCCGGTAGAACAGAACGTAGTTGCAATGTTCATGGCAATCTGTCCTGCTTTTCCCATACCCGAAGTTACCAGTTTCCCTTTCCGCCGGTGAATTTGTTCCACGATAAGTTCTACTGCACGCTCGTAAGCGTCTGTCACGGGGATGTTTAGAACAGCTTGTGCTTCTTTCTGCAAAAGCTCTTGAATGGATTCAATCATTATACTATTTTTGTTAGTAGTTAGGTTATAGCCTACAAATATCTGCAATTTTCCATAAATGGCAATAAGTTTTATTGTATTTTTGCTTTGCGAAGATAGGGGGAGCTCATCAAATTGAGTTATCTTTGCGCCCTCAATCAGTTTTGAACGTAAGAATGAAGAAGTTAGCACTTTTCCCTTTACCGGGACATAACGAATATACACTTGCCAACGGTTTGCGTATTATCCATCAACCGGCCTATTCCAATGTAGCTTATTGTGGTTTTGCTGTTGATGCCGGAACCCGTGATGAGCTTGAGAATGAACAAGGCATGGCGCACTTTGTGGAACATCTTATTTTTAAAGGTACACAGAAGCGGAAAGCCTGGCATATTCTCAATCGTATGGAGAATGTAGGTGGTGACCTGAATGCTTACACCAATAAAGAAGAGACGGTTATCTATTCTGCTTTCCTTACTGAGCACTTCGGCCGGGCCTTTGAACTGCTGGCGGATATTGTATTTCATTCCACCTTTCCGCAACGTGAGATTGAAAAGGAAACGGAGGTAATCATTGATGAAATCCAGTCTTACGAGGACACGCCTTCCGAACTTATTTTCGATGACTTCGAGGATTTGATCTTCCGCGGACATCCGTTGGGACGTAATATTTTGGGTAATCCTGAATTACTGAAAACGTTCCGGAGTGAAGATGCTGCTGCTTTCACTTCCCGCTTTTACCATCCGGGCAATATGGTTTTCTTTGTTTGGGGCGATTTGGATTTCAAGCAAGTCATCCGTTGGGCAGAGAAACTCCTTATAGATGTCCCTGCGGTATCGGTGGATAACCGTCGTATGCCTCCTCCTCTTTATACGCCTGAGAAACTCACTATACATAAAGATACGCATCAGGCTCATGTCATGATTGGCAGTCGTGGATACAATGCCTATGATGATAAACGTACAGCCCTTTATCTGCTGAACAATATTCTTGGGGGCCCGGGTATGAATAGTCGTCTGAACGTTTCTCTGCGTGAACGCCGGGGATTAGTTTATAATGTGGAGTCCAATCTGACTTCTTATACGGATACAGGTGTCTTCTGCACTTATTTCGGATGCGATCCTGAAGATGTGGATACATGTATGCGATTGGTAATGAAGGAACTTAAAAGCTTGCGTGATACCAAGATGACTTCCCAGCAACTGGCTGCTGCCAAGAAGCAACTCATCGGACAGATAGGTGTGGCTTCAGATAATAATGAGAACAATGCTCTCAGCATGGCGAAGACTTTCCTGCACTATAATAAGTATGAAAGCTCCGAAGCAGTTTATCAACGTATTGAACAAATTACTCCGGAGATTTTGCTGGAAGTGGCGAATGAGATGTTTGCAGAAGATTATCTGTCGACGTTAATTTATCGCTGATTTTTTATTTGAATACTTGCTTCATGGGCCTGCCTATCCAAACTTGCGGTTGTTCCAGTCCGAAGATATAGGCAATGGTGGAAGCAACATCATATTGCATCATGCTTTCTTGAAATTCACCGCTTGTCTTCACATTTTTACCGGAAATGATGAAAGGTGTCTGCATTTCATTCATGGTTTTGCCGCCATGTCCTTTCTCAATGCCTCCGTGGTCGGAAGTGACAATGAAAATGGTTTCTTTCAAGATACCGGCATCTTTTACGGCTTGAATGATGCGGGTAACGTAAGCATCCAGTTCTTTTAGTTTGGCATAATATTCGGGAGTATCATGTCCGGCCTGGTGTCCTACATGATCGGGATTATCAAAACAGACGGCAAGCAGGGTTGGTCTTTTCTCCTTGATGTATGTTTCTGCCATTGTGCACAGAGCTTCGGGATATTTGTTATAATCGGGCGCCTGCTTGTAGTGACTTAATGTGAGGGTGTCTACCAGATATTTAATACCATCCCATTCGTATAGGCAACCGATTTCTGCTTTGGGTTGTGCATCACGCAATAGCTGAAAAATAGTAGGGAAAATACCATGCTGATTGAGTATCCGTGAAGGAAGCTCAGGCGTTTTGGATCCCCATTGTGTGTATCCGTGCAATTCGGGTCCGGCACCCATGAACATGGAAGCCCAGTTGATGGCGCTGGAAGAGGGGAGTGCCGAACGTTTTTCAAGCGTATAGGCTCCGTCTGCCATCAATTGTTTAATAGTAGGTATATCAGCTTTGGGAACGCTGTAGGCACCCCAACCATCCAAACCGATTAATACGACATGTTTTGCTTTTCCCTTGGCATTGCAAGGAGTGGTAATCAATAGCGCTGTCATAATGGAGAGCGCCAATGTAATGGTAAATTTCTTCATGTTTTTCCGTTTTTTACGTTAACTGATGGCAAAGTTACGGAATTTATTACGGTGCACCTGCCGGTTTTATACGGGAAAGGTGGCTCTATTGTCCATGTAGTAACTTTCCGCATTTCCAAAAGTTTCGTAGCAAGTTAGAATGATTATTACGAATATAATTATTATATTTGCAATAATCTAAAGCAGAATAATCATGAAGAGTATACAAGTGAATCCCTTTATCATAGGTGCCTATGCCGGCAGTCATTACTTTTGCGACCGTGAGCGGGAAACCGATGAACTGATCCAAGATTTGACGAATGGGCGTAATGTAGTATTGATTGCCCAAAGACGTATGGGAAAGACCGGATTGATACTACATACTTTCCATCAGGAGAAAATCAGTAAACATTATAATGTTTTCTTTATAGATATCTTTGCGACGGCCTCTATCCGTGAATTTGTATATGCTTTCGGCAATGCCATTATTGACCAGTTGAAGCCGCGTGGCAGGAAGTTTCTGGATCGTTTTTTGCAAACCATAACTTCTTTGCGCCCTGCTGTGAAAATAGATGCTCTGACCGGTGAACCTACGCTGGAAATAGGTTTGGGCAGTGTGACTTCTGTCGATACTACTTTAGATGAAATCTTTGCGTATCTGAATACTGCCGATAAACCCTGTATTGTTGCGTTTGACGAGTTTCAGCAAATAAACCATTATGCGGAAAAGAATATGGAGGCCCTGCTGCGTACACAGATACAACATTGCCCGAACGCACGTTTCATCTTTGCCGGTAGCGAGCCCAGCTTGCTGTTGGATATGTTTAACAGTGCCAACCGTCCTTTCTATCAGAGCACCTTTACTTTGCATCTTGAGAGTATACCTTTGGATAAATATATAGAATTTGCCCAAATGCATTTTCGTGAGTATGGAAAAGTTTTAGATGCCGGTTTGGTGGAAGTGATATATCTGAGTTTTGAAGGCATCACTCTTTACCTGCAAATGCTGATGAATGAGGTGTTCCTGCTGACGGAAAAGGGAGGGACGGCTACATCGGCTTATTTCGAAATGGCTCTGGCTTCCCTTATCAGAAAACAAAATTTCATCTATCAGTCCATCTTTGCGGATTTAACGGAGCGCCAGCGTGAGATACTCCGTGCGATAGCTGCCGAAAATGTTGCTGCCAATGTGACTTCCGGTGAGTTTGTGCGAAGATATCATCTGAAATCACCCAGTTCCGTACAGTCTGCCCTGAAAGGGCTTTCCGGTAAGGGTATGGTAGGTAAGACCCTTGACGGGTACGTTATTAATGATCGGCTGTTTAGGTTTTGGATAAAGCGGAATCCGATCTGATGAAGTACATAAGGCGGAAGCCTCCTGGTCCGGTGCAGGTAGGGCTGTTTTGTCTACTGTTACCGTCAGGCGAATGCTATTGGCCACGCAACTCCCGTCGGCGCTGCGAAAACTGAGGTAGGCTATCAATTCATCGTCCTGCCAGTCGGAAGGAAGTTGAAATTCTGCATGTCGTGTGGAACGTAGGGTGGCTTCCGTATCGTAAACAGCTGTTTCTTTGTCTTTGTTATATACTAATAACATGGCTATGTCCGTATCTTCTGCATTTCCCATGCCACTATTGTCCTGCCAGTTAAAGTGCATCTTATTTCCGTCTTGTGTGGCTGCACCTTCGAATACCGGTATCAGGGTTCCCATAGAAACCAGTGCCCGGTCAAAGTCTATTTTGATTTCTTTTCCACTGCCAGTCACGGCTCTTTTCAGAGTGTAGGACATAGCGGAGTTGAATGCGGATTTATCCTGTGTAAATTCCTTGTAGCCAATACGTATGAAAGGTTTTATAGTCTTCAGGAAGCTGAATGCCGTAGCGAATTTACCGCGTTGCTCCTGTTGCTTCGGTGTGCGCGGATTGCTGACTTTGGCGGCTCGTGCACGTATATAGTAGTTTGATTTCCAGCGGAACCCTACTATCGGTCCCACTTTACCGGAGAAGCCTCCGAGAATGCCCTGGTTGATAATTCCCATGATATTGTGTTTTTAATTATTTGTTTCTGTTACTGTGCAAATCTATGGAAAATAGATCTCTTCAACCCGCTTCCTGTGATTTTTGCGTTCATTTGCGTCATTTTGCGTAGATAACGCTTTGATCTTCTTTATTGTATTATGACCTGTCCTCGTTATATCTGGGATACACTTGCTCCGTATCAAGGCCGTATTTTCTTCGGTCAGAGGTACCTGTGAATGGAGAAGGTACGGAGCAGGTGTATCCCGGATATAACGAGGATAGGTTTTGTATTGCAATGAAACACTCTTGTTATAAGATAATTCCGGTTAATTGATTTTCAACTGTGAATTCGTAAAATATTGATGCTGTATTTAAAATCTATTGCTTGTAATATGAATTCATTTAATGTATAATCTGGGTATTCAATTATATATTTATAATTTATTGGATATATAGTAATATTATTTATTATATTTGTGATTGTTATAGTTTGTGTTTATGAAATAAAGCACTATGCCTTTCGTGAAAGGTCTCAATAGAACTCTTTAATAAAACATAGATATTAAAAAAGTAATGAGCAACTTGAGGTTTACCTTATATCTGGTATTGATTTTTCTCGTCGCATGTCGGCAAGAAAGTTCGTTAGAACGCGCATTAGCCGCTTCCGGAGAGAACCGGAAAGAGTTAGAATTGGTTTTGGATTACTTCAGGGGAGATAGTTTGAAGTATAAGGCGGCTTGTTTTCTTATAGAGAATATGTCGGGAGCTTTTGCCGTGGACGAAGAAATTGTGGCAGCTTGCCGGCCTTTCTACCAAATGTATGATTCATTGTCGCATACCTACGATTATGATTCTCTGTCTATATACGACCAGTATCCTAGGGGTAAAGACTGGGGTAGGCAGATAGACAGCTTGTGGAATGCATATTCCAGCTCTAATAATGAAAAGCTGAAAAAGGATATGTGTATTGATATTAAGGTCATTAAAGCTTCCCGGTTAATAACGGAAATTGAGCAGGCATTTCGGGTATGGAAAGAGAATGTCTATACCCGAAACTATTCTTTTGAAACTTTTTGTGATTACATTCTGCCTTATCGCCAGGAAAATGGTTTGTTGGTAAATAGTGCACGCCAGGTATTTTACAGTAGGCATCACGGACAGTTTTTTGTCAATCCCGGAAAAAATATGATAGAAGAAGCGGATTCCCTGTTACGATTGTATAGTTACATAGGGCATTCGGGATTTCATGCCACCGGTATTCCTATATGGGATGTTGCTACCTTAGAGAAGTTACGTCACGGACTTTGCACGCACAAATGTTGGCATAACACATTGTTGTTTTCTTCTTTAGGTATAGCGGTTGCCACTGATATCGTTCCGGCATGGGCCAATAGGGGAAGTTCCCATTCGTGGAGTGTATTGATTGAAGAGGGAGATATTCATCCTTTTAATCCCTTTTGGGAACAGAACTTGTGGCAGTATAAGCGCCTTTACAACAATATGGATTATCATAAATACTGGGGACGCTTCCGTCTGCCTAAGGTTTTCAGGAAGACATACCGATATTATATGGAAGGGCCGCTGGCAGATGGAGTGCCCGCTAAAGATATACCGGAAGCCTTCAGAAGTTTAAGGAAGAAAGATGTTTCGCATGAGTATTTTGATACGGTGAATGTGAGGATAAAGCTGCGTAAGGTGCCTTCCGGCACGAAGTATGCGTATCTGTGCGTGTGGAATTATAATAACTGGAAGCCTGTTCATTGGGGAAAGATAACCGAGGATGTGGCATTGTTTTCGGGAATGGGGAAAGATATTGTTTATTTGCCCATGTACTGTATGGACGGGGAGATGGTAGTAGCGGCTGATCCCGTATTGGTACAGAAAGATGGAAAGGTACGAATACTTCATCCGGAGGATACACGGGAAGAAATGGTGACTACACAGTATACAGGTGTACTGGCTTATCCATTGAACAGGTATAATAACGGGATCATAACCGGAACAGTACTTAAAGGAGGGAAGGTGTATGGTAGATGGAGAGATACGTTGTGTGTATTCCCGGAGCGGATAGAGCTGAACAGTCAGCGACTGCAAGTGCAATCCAAAGATTCGGTACGTTATGTACGGATGATGTTGCCTACTAAAGGAATGGCGCTAGGCGATTTGAAATTCTATAAAGAAACTTTTTCAGGCAAGGAGCTTGTGAAGAGTGTTCGTTGGATGACATCATTGCCTTTGTCTTTCAAAGGGGAACCTGCTGATAATATATTTGATGCATGGTCTTCCACAGGTTACAGAAGGCCGCTTGATGCAGATTATGTAGATTTGGATTTAGGGGAATGCTGTCTGTTGTCTGAGGTGAGTTTTTGCCCTTATCTAGATGTGGAGTATAAGGAAGATGAAGTTTATGAACTTTGTATATGGCAGAATGGCTGGCAGGTTGTTACGAGTGGTAAAGGAGGGAAGCCTCTGCATTTTACAGATGTTCCTAAAAATGCATTATGGTTGATCAGACCTTCTTCTCAAAAGGAGCGGAAACATGTGCGCCCTTTTGTATATGAGAATGGGGAGGTTTATTGGTATTAAAGAGAGAAGAAGGAGCATGATTTGTGTAGGTAAGACTTGTTTTTATCCCCTTATTGGTTTGATTGTATACCTAAGAGACGAATAAAAATAGCTTACTTTGTGGCTGGAAATGACAAAACCTTTAAAACTTATATTATGATACTATTAAGAAAAATACACAGTCATGTATGGAATACTTTTATTTTTTCAGCTATCCTGCTCAGTTCTTGTTGTCCGCCTCCTGTTGATGATGAAGTTTATATAAATATTTATCAGAATATGTCTATAGAAACGATTCCTGTTGAGAATGTGATTGACACTTGTTATCGTAGAAGTCCGGAGTTCTTCTTTGCTAATTCTGCGATGTTTGACAAAGAACCACGCGGGAAATTTTTGCTCCATGCGCATGGATATGTGTGTGAAGTCGATAGCGGTAATATGCTGGCTACGCTGGCCGAAGCAGCCTGGCACATGGGGATGGAGCGGAACGGTGATTTGATTCGCATAGACTTCGACTCATTAATTGTAAAGGATGATAATGAGAGTAGGCTCAGCGCCGACTATGCACGAGCCATGTCTATGGAGAATACCCCGACCTACATCGTAGAAATCAGTAAAACGCAAAGTGCTCCATCGCCTGTCAGAATGGAAAAGGGTATGATAGGATTTGGTTCATGGGATACGGAGGTAGAGTTTAAAGATATTCGGATAGAGGCGGATGGAAAAAACATTCTTTATGATGTGTCCTGTTGCCGAGCCGATAGCGGGGAGTGGAAAGTACAGGATGGCATATTGATGCAAACTTCCAGACAACTGCGTACTAGAGCCATTTTGCCTGATTTTATCGGGAACGAATATGTGCTTACGTTCAAGACACGGCGTACAAAGGGCAATGAGGGCTTTTTTCTCTATTACGGCCTATCGGCAAACGGGAAAAAGGGATACTGCGTCAATGTGGGACGATGGGGTAACCGCTTTATCAATATTGAAGATACGGAGGGCGAGGTAGTGACCAAAATATTGCCTTGGCATCTGAAGAACAACCGTTGGTATGACGTGAAACTGGTGAGTACGTCCGAAGGTGTAGAGTTTTATGTGAATAAAAGATTGGTAATTGGCTATAAGCCGGTCATGCCCCGGCAGTTTTATGCAGCCGGATACGATGAAAAGACGGGAGAGACAGTGGTGAAGGTGGTTAATGCGGCAGATACGCCTTATAAAGTAAGGTTCCATCTTGCGGGAGGTACACGGGTTGAGGCAAAAGGACGCGTGCTTACATTGGCGGCCGCTACCGGCATGGATGAGAATACGGCGGAGGAGCCGAAACGCATTTATCCGCGTGAGAGTGAGTTCCGGGAGTTTGGAGAGCAATTCGATTACGAATTCCTTCCTTTCTCTTATACGGTAATGAGAATAAAAACACAAACCTTCCTTTCCATCGCAGTAATGGCTTGTGGCGGCAAGACGAATTTAGAGACGGCACTGATACAGGCAGGTGATAATCGCGCGGAGTTGGAAAAGGTGTTAAATCATTATGCTGTGGATTCGCTGAAGCATAAGGCAGCTTGTTTCCTGATCGAGAATATGCCCTATCATTACTACTATACGGGCGAAGAGGTGGACTATGAAAAACAATTTTTCAAGATGCTTCATGAAGCGACCTTGTCGCCGGAGGCGATTGCAGATTCTCTGAACCGTGGGAGAATGAACGAACAGTTCGGCAGGACAGAGTTGAAGTATGATATTCGGGAGGTGGATTCCGCCTATTTGGTTCACAATATAGACTGGGCATTCAAAGTCTGGCGTGAGCAGCCTTGGGGCAAGAAGGTTTCTTTTGAGAACTTTTGTGAGTACGTGCTTCCTTATCGCGTAGGGGATGAATGTCCGGTGGAATGGCGCGAACGGCTTTACAATAAATATAATTCTCTGTTGGACAGCATTCGTCTTAAACCTGAGAGCGTCTATCCCTGGATTGTGGCGGATGTATTGCTGGATTCTTTGAAGAAACGTTCTCCCCGTTTTGTTTCTTATTCTTATGCCAAGCATAGCGCAGGACCGGAAATTGCGGACTGGCTGTCCGGTAACTGTGAAGATTTGGCGGATGCGTTTACTTACATCTGTCGCTCTCTGGGCATTCCGAGTGGTTGTGATGAGATGCTGATGCGTGGTGATAACAATGTGCCCCATTACTGGAACTTTGTACTGGATGATCATTGCGACGCTTTCTTCTGCTCGCTTCTCTATCCCGGTCCTCTTATCCAATCGCACACTTACGACGCACCGCAGGGAAAGGTTTATCGCCGGATGTTCAGTGTCAACCGGGATATGATGAAAATGATGAACCAACCGCCGGAGAAAATACATCCTACTTTCCGCTATCCGTTGATGCTGGACGTGACAGACATTTATTCTGATTGCGAACAGACGATCCACATTCCTGAGTCACGCTTTCTTATCCGGCCGGAGCAGGATGAGGTTATTTACTTGTGTCTTCCTTCTCGTATGGAGTGGGTTCCGGTGGCAGTCAGCAAGTGCAAGGATGGGCAGGTAAGTTTTGAAAATGTCGATGGAAACGCTGTTTTTTGTTTGTCCGTCTATCGTGATAAGAAGTTGCTGCCGATAAGCGTTCCTTTTTGGGTGCATAAGGAACTGAAATATTTCCGGTATTTCGGAAACGGAGAAGAGATGGAGCAGGTGATTATACTTCATAAGTTCAATCTGTTTATAGAACCTTTTATCGACCGTATGGTGGGTGGGGCATTCGAGGGTAGCAATGATGCGGGATTCCGGAAAAAGGATACGCTGTATTTGATAGAGGAGAAGCCGGTTCGACTCTGTAATGTGGCTTATGTGGATAAATCGAAGGGGTATCGCTATTTTCGTTATTATGGTCCTGCGGGAAGTTATTGTAATATATCGGAAGTAGGCTTTTATAGAGAAACGGGTGATACTATTCCGTTGAAGGGGCAGGTGATAGGTACACCGGGCAGCTTTGATGGCGATAAGGGACATTGGTATATGAGTGCCTTTGATGGTGACCCTTATACTTCCTTCGATTATAAACAGCCGGATGGCGGTTGGGCGGGGATTGACTTTGGAAAGCCTGTATCTGTTGGTAAGATAGTCTTTACTCCGCGGAATCGCGTTAATTTTATTCGCAAAGGCGATAAGTATGAGCTTTTTTATGCCGGAAAGGGAGGCTGGATTTCTGCGGGAGTGACGGTGGCGGATTCGGACTCGCTGGTGTATAATGTTCCTAAAGGGGCGTTGCTTTATTTGAAGAACCATTCGGGCGGGGTGGACGAACGGATCTTTGAGTGTGTGGACGGGGAACAGGTGTTTTGGTAGTAGTCTTATGGAAATGTAAAATAGAGTGGATTATGGGTAATAAAAATGTGATAAAACGCTTGATATTGGTTGTTGTATTGATCTTAACCTGTTGGGCCTTCTGGGCTGTGTATCAGTATCGGTTTCGTAATTGGAATGATCAGGTACGAAAGGCATTCAGTGATGTTATTGAAGAAGAACTGCATGAAAGGGGAGGGATTGAAGTCGAATTTTATGGAACCACGGAAATTCCTTCTTCTGAAGATAAAGTCCCGGAAAGAGTGGCAGTGACTATAGATAAAGGAAGAAGAGAATATCTTATTCCTCTATATAAATACAACCATAGTATAGTGAAGGAGACTACTAAACGGATGTTATGTAGTTTTATTATAGAAGAATCTCCTTTGATTGCGGACTCTTTAAATATGCGTTGGAGTGAATTAATGAAGAAGTCTGGCAATTTAGAAAACACAGCAGTACGTATTTCTATTGCTGATTATGAAGAAAATGTTTCTGTTACCAGTTCACACAATTATTCTTTTTTTACTCCGTCGGATAGTCTGATGTCTTATTATATAGGTTATAGATGTGAGGCTGAAGTAACAGGATTTGTGCAATGTTGCTGGTGGCATATATTAGGGACATTCTGGTGTAGCATCTTTATCTTATTTTTGTTTATTGTAATCTTAGTGTATGTTTTTTGCAAAAAGATTAAAGCCGTTTTAGATGATTATTTCATTAGAAAGAAAATTGTAGAAAAAGAGATTCTTGTTCCGATACCTGTAATTTCGGTGGAGAAAGAAAAAGAATGCATTTATCAGTTAGGGAGTAATTGCTTTTATGACGCTAATACGCATATTTTCAGAAATGGAAGCGGGGAAGTCGTACTGACAAAGCTTCATTCTATCTTGATGAAAGCTTTTTTGGACGCAGAGGAACATAGACTTACGTTATCCGAAATAGATAAAATACTTTGGAATGGTATGGGTACGAATGGTAGACTTCATAAAATAGTGGGACGTTTGCGTCTATCTCTTTCTGGAATATCAAATATAACTATTGAGAATGTTAGCCATGCATATCAGCTTAAAATACCCCATTTCATCGAAGATATCCCTGGCGGTGATAATAAATAGATGTACGGATAATGTCGGACAAATCGCTGAAATATCCTTTTGTCCGATGATGTCCGATGAAAAATTAGGCTTATAAATAGATGTTCGTTAATTTTGCCGACATACTTCTTTGGGATATGTAAATATATAAATGAATAATACTATGAGAAAAAGTATTCTTATTTTTAGTTTGATTGTTGTAACAATCGTTATAGTAACTTTTTGTGCTCGTGAAGATCGATATAGTACAAATATGCTATTGTTGGAAAATGTAGAGGCGTTGGCGTATGGAGAAATAGAGGGTCCTGTGAATTGCTTGGGTTCCGGTACGGTAGATTGTCCTCATACATTTAGGAAAGTAAAGTATGTAATGGAGGGCTATAGCTTTGAAGACTTGTACTGACATATTGCTAATAGTGCTTCTTGTCTCGGCATGTGCCTCTGCGCCTGAGAAAGGAATTCCTTATAATGACTTTCCGGTTATGGAACAGTTATCGGGACAAACTGTACCATTAGATACTGCCATATTTCGTTTCCCTTATCGGATTCGGGTACAGGGTGATACCGTAGCTATACTGGATTTGCATGCTTCGGAGCACTTCATTCAGCTTTTTCATTATCCTGATTTCTCATATATAGCTTCTTTGGGCAGGCGCGGAGATTCACCGGAAGATATGCTTTCTGCCGAGAATCTCCGTTGGGATGGAAATTCATTGTGGACGTTAGATGCAAATAAATCGCAATTAACCAGGTATGGTTTGTCTTTATCTGGCGACTCACTCCTTCGTGAGGAAGTGGTGAGTCTGGATAAAGAAATTCTCCGGGCATTAGACTTTGTGGTATATGATGACTCCACTTTTATCATTCCTGATTATTCAGGAGAAAGTCGTTTCTGCTGGGTAGACCGGAAAGGCAAGTTGCTACGTAAGATGGGGGAGATTCCTTCTACAAATGAAGAAGCTTTGATGCAGGCTCGTCCTGCGCTTGCGCAAGCATGGCGTAGTTTCATTGACTATAATCCTCGGAATGGGGTTTTGGCTGCTGTAACTCAATTGGGAGAAATTCTTGAAATCTATAACTTGAAAGATAGTACGCATGTAGTACGCATTGGTCCAAATGGCGAACCGAAGTTCAAGGTTTCGGAAGGCTATGGTATTCCTACGGGGATTATGGGGTTTTGCGATGTGCAGGTTACGAATGATGCCATTTATGCGGTGTTTCAGGGACGTACATTCAAAGAGATTGCAGAAGCGGCACAGAAAGGTGATATGGCGGATGGGGGAAGGTATATATATGTGTTTAACCTGACGGGGGAACTGTTGAGGAAATATGAATTGGATTATGCTATTTATGGTATGTTTGTGGATGAGCAGAAGGGAACTATTATGATTACAGATGTAAATAGGGATGAACCTATATTAGAACATGATATGGGTAGAACATGAAAAACAAAATTAAAATTGCTACAATTAATTTCTACGTAAATGATAATGGAATACAGCATCAACTGTATGGAGAGTGATAGTTAAATTATTAAAGGAGTAGACGATGAACTACTTGTAGGTGCAATAGAATATCGAATGCTCCGTGACTACTAAAATTTAGAAGCCTGGCAAAAATATAAATTTTAAGCGAAAACGGAAACAGGTTTCAACTGTGACGATAGTACAGTGTGAACAATGCTCTTATAAGATATTCTGTATCTTAATTTTTGACTGCACAATATATGTGTTTGATAGCGATAATTATAAGATGGATTTTAGCTTTAAATATATTAACTCCGTAAAACAAAAACAATGAAAAGAAGATTATTCGCGGTTCTGATAGTCGCTGTAGTTGTGACATTTGCAGGCTACAATATTTATCAGTCACAGGAAATAGAACCAATATCTAAATTGATGTTGGCTAATGTGGAAGCAATAGCACAGGGAGAATCAGCGGGTAGCAGAGAGTGCTGGCAGACTATATCAACAAATGGGAACGGACGTTTAGAAGATAAACGGTATTGTGGAAATTGCACTATGGTACCCGCTAGGAGTGTTTCACAGGGATCTCATTGTTGGGGCTATTGATGTATTCCTGTAAAAATGTGGTGGGTACAGCATTTTTAAGCTTATGTATTTTAAGAGATTTATACATACCTGAGGTATTCAGGAGTAGTCATTAACTCTAAAATGGGTCTTAGGACTGCAATATTCAGTCCTAAGACCTTAGTTGTTTTGGCAGCTATTTATTTTAATAATCCTCTTTAGAAGGAGATAAATATTTATTTATGAAGTATGTTTTGTATTTACTGTTCAGTGTTCTGTTTATGGCATGTGCTGAACGAAAGTTACAACAAAAAATGGAATCATTTCCTGTGGAAATGTTGCTCTATGCAGATAGAATAAGAGTAGATGAGATTATAAGTCCAGAGCAGATAGTACTGAAAAAGCAAAGTATATTGGTTACGGACAGTAGAAATTATGATGCCATGCTGTATCAATACTCTTTGCCTGAATTTAAGTGTATTTATGAAGGTGGTGCAAAAGGGCAGGCAGAAGAAGAGTTTCAAGTTTATCCCAGAATTTGGAGAACATTGACTGATAAGGTTTATATAGGAGGATACACAGAATTCTCTCTTAAGAGTTTTAGGATGGATAGCACATGCCATCTTTCCTTTGAAAAAAAACATGAGTTGCCCATCTCTAGCGATATTCCTAATGATAGGCATATAGTGAGAGACTCTCTCTATATATATAATGAGACAGACAAACTCGCCATAAAGAAAATCAATTTGAATACCCTGCATGAAATGGGACAGATTTTGTTTGAGCCAGATGATCATTCTGAAAAATACTATTATAAGAATAGTGGAATTATGATTGCAAACGACTCTCTGATTATTTATGCATATAAGTATAAGAAGCAGATTGATTTTTATAGTGTGGATAGCATGAAACTCTGTAAAAGGCTTGTAGGGGATGATATAACTCCACGCATAGTAATTGGTGATTTAGAAAATAGTGTGGTTTATTATAATGAACTGATTGCGGGTAAGCGTTATTTCTATGCAAGAGGTGAAGGAAAGAAAAAAGAATGTATTATAGAAGTTTTTGATTACTCAGGTCATTCCATAGCTAAATATACTTTGGATATTATGCCAAATCCTTTTGATGTGGACGAAGAGAATAGAATTATCTATGGTTATAATAGTGAATTTTTTGAAGATGGTTTCTTGAAGTTTACTTTTTAGTTTATTATGGTTTGAGACTATAAAGCAATTTGTCATGAAGAGATTATTAGTAACTATATCGTTTACCATTACGGCAATACTTTTCTTTTCTTGCACGTACATAAAAAAAGAGGATGAGATAACTCGTTTAATATCCGAATGGAACGGAAGGGAAATTCTTTTTCCGAAAGAAATATATTTTACGATATATGGAAAAGATACCGTAAAATATCCGATGAAACATTCCCGCTATTCAATAGTTAGTTATATGAATTCTGTCGGATGTACAAGTTGTAAGTTACAACCTCATATGTGGAAAAAATACATATCCATGTTAAGTCCTGCCAATGGAGAGGAAATCCCAGTCTTGTTCTTCCTATGCCCTACAAATAGGGATGAACTGATAAATTTATTGGCAAGTAACTATTTTGATCATCCGATATGTATTGATGAAAATGACACTTTCAATAAATTGAATAAGTTTCCTGATAAGATAGACTTTCAGACTTTTTTGTTGAATGAGGAAAATAGAGTTGTTGCTATGGGAAATCCCATTCATAATCATAAAGTTAGGGATTTATATATAGATATAATTCAGGGAAAGCAGATGACTTATGAGAATGAGAAGATAAAAACGAAGGTCAATGTAAAAAATATTAATTTGTTTTTAGGTACTTTTGATTGGAATCAAGAACAAAAGGTTGAGTTCATTCTTGAAAATACAGGTGATAAGCTTTTGGTGATAGATAATGTGGTTACTTCTTGTGGTTGTGTTACGGTCGGTTATTCTGGGGAGCCGGTTCGTCCAAAGGGCTCTGTTTCTTTACTGGTAACGTATAAAGCGGAACAACCGGAACATTTTGATAAAACCATACAAGTGTATTGTAATGCAGAATCTTCGCCTATTTTGTTGAAGCTTACAGGAGAGGCTAAATGAACGGGGTTGAAAGATAAATATACATACCTAAAGGACAAGTCTTTGGTGAAGTGGCAATAATTTGATTTTAATATGGGAAAAGGTATAAAGAAGATATTTACTTTTATGATATTACTGATAGGCCTGTCTGCCTGTACTGTAAGGTCAACAACTGAAATATATGATTCATTTGATGCAACAGGTTCCTTATTAGGGGAAAAACATGATATTCCCCCAATAATGCTATACCCTAAGAATATCTTTCTAAAAGATTCTTTTTTGGTGGTCTTCAATGAAAAGATAGATACCTGTTTTCAGGTATTTGATAAAATTGGTTTTGGATATAAGTATGCTTTTGGCATTAAAGGAGAAGGACCTGATGATTTAATATTGCCGGTAAGTCAATTGGTTGCTAATAATCATAATGAAACGATTGTGTTAGATATGAATCGGCTTAAGAAGATATCTTTTGTAAATGATCAACCAACTATTTCCAACTTAGAGTTTTCTGGTACTCAACCGTTTTATAATGGTTTGATTAAGTTAACCGATTCCTTATATATCTGTGATGCCGGTTTAGAAGAAGAGAATGAATATGCATTTATTTATCCGAATGGAGAACTGAAAAAATGGGGAGTTTATCCTAAAGGGATAGAACGCTTTGGTAATTTGCTATCACGAAATCAAGCTTATACCAAAATCAAGGTAGCTCATCCATCCGGTAAGTATTTTGCGGCATTTTATACAAATTCTCGAAAATTGCGGATATATGATATATCCGGGAATATGCTACATGATATAGAGTTGAATATTTTACCGGGAGAACAAGAGGTTCCATTGGAAGTAGAGAAGAGGTATATATATGCTATTGGGGCTTATGCTACTGAAAACTATATTTATACTTTAAATTTAGATATGACTCCTCAGGACATATATGCTAGAAAGTATAATCCTTCTCTGCAAGTCTTTTCGTGGGAGGGTAAACCTTTGAAACAATATAAATTGAATTGCTATATAAGTGCTTTTACGATCGATGAGGCCAGTCGGACAGTTTATGGAGTGTTTGCAGAAGATGAAAGTTCTATATATACTTTCAATCTGGATAGTTTGTAGTGATGAATGCTTGAAATGTTAACGGTTAATCAATTTGGCTATGAGAAATTACTTATTTCTTTTAGGAATTATATTCTGCACCTGTGTTAGTGCACAGAATGTTTCTTATGTAACATTGCGGGGTGATACTTATGTCATGAATATGATCAAGGGATGGGAACTTTCTACTGGAGAAAAACTATATAAGAAACCGGCAAGGAGAACCGTAAGAGGATATGAAACGACTCAAATAATGCGGATACGTCCCAAGAATTCAATTAAGGATATGGGAGCATCTATTTCTATAATGGGATTTAAAGGATGTAGATTTTACAAACTTATACAGAAGCAGGATAGCTTGAATTACTTAAAAGATACTTCTATAAGCTCTACTGTTTGGGATGTACAGAGTTCGGAGAAAGTGAAGCAATCAGTGGTGCTGACATATAAAGCTAATAAGCATTCAGAAACAGGAGAGAGTCAGATATTGAAGATAAAGACATGGTATGCTCAGGGAAAAAAGAATACTTATTTAATTTCATTTGTTACAATGGAGGAGCAGATTTGGGCTAAAGAGTTGCCAGAAATGGAAAAAATAGCTTTATCCTTGAAGGAGATGTGATGGCTTTGAAAAGAAAACTCTCTTGGTTTGTCGACAAGTTGTTAAACTTGTTTTTGATAGGCTGTGGATTAGTGGCTCTATGGGTATTACTTCAAGTAACCTGTATTGCCACTTTCAAGATTCCTTCGGACTCCATGGAGCCTGCTTTGCTTCCGGGGGATAACATTCTGGTGAATAAGTGGGTGATGGGTGCCCGTATCTTCAACATCTGGGATGCCGCAGAAGGAAAAGAAGTTAGGATTTCCCGCCTGCCGGGATTAGGCAAGATTAAGAGAAACGATGTATTGGTTTTCAATTTTCCTTATCCGGCCCAGTGGGACAGTATCGGCCTGAATTTGATGACTTATTATGTGAAGCGTTGTGTGGCATTGCCGGGCGATACATTTGAAATAAGTCAGGCGCATTATAAAGTGTGCGGTTGTAATGTGCCGTTAGGAAATGTAGATGCTCAGGATGGATTGATGCGTATCATAGAGAATGGGAGAGAAAGGGATTTGGGGATTGTCATGAGTGGTTATCCTTATAATGAATTGGTAAACTGGGATATTATGAATTTCGGCCCTTTGTATCTTCCCGCTAGAGGAGATGAAGTGGAAATGAATCCTGAACATGCCGCTTTCTATAAAAATGTAATAGAGTGGGAACAAAAAAAGAAACTCTTCTTGCGTGGAGATACCGTTCTGCTGAATGACAGTGTGATATGTGCTTATCGCTTTAAAGAGAATTATTACTTTGTTATGGGAGATAAAGTGATGAACTCTCAGGATTCCCGCTATTGGGGACTGTTGCCGGAACCTTTTATCGTGGGCAAGGCTGTCAGGATATGGAAGTCGGTAGATAGGGAGAAGGATAGGATAAGATGGGATAGAATATGGAAGAGAATAGAATAAAGATATGGATACATAAAATAAAAGATACAGCCGTTGTGTTGTTACATTTTCTTGCAGTTTGCTCTCCATTGAGTTTGGTCTGCGTAACAACACCTGAACTTCCTGCCGGAGAAACTATCGGGCAATGGGTTTGGTTTGGAAAGGCTGTATTGTTTTCAGCCGGTTGTATCGTTGCAGCCTGTCTGCTTCAGCTTTTCGACGGTTCTTCTCGGAAGAAGATGTTATCTTTTTCGTGTTTTTCCGCTTGTGTATCATGGAGTCTGATATTTCTTGGAGGAATTGAAGCCGTTTGGGGACTACGTCAGTTGTATGGCTTTTCTGCTTCCGGTCATTTTCGTTATGCACTCACCGGTTCTTTTTTTAATCCCGGTCCGTATGCCGGATATCTGGCAATGGTACTACCTGTCTGTCTGCATTATTATATGCAATTCGGGGCATGGAAGTGGGTGAACGCTTTTTTGAAGTTGGAAAAAGTGGCGGCGGGAGTAGTGGGAGTACTGATTCTTTGTGTATTACCGGCTACAATGAGCCGTTCGGCCTGGGTGGCTGCCGTGATAGGTTGTGTATGGGTGATATACATGCATCGGGATAGGCATAAATGGAATATACTATGGAGAAGGTACAAAAAGCGATATATCTCTTATGGGATAGGGATACTTTTTGTGTTGATAGTGGGAGGTGCCGGAGCTTTCTTCCTGAAGCCGGACTCTGCTTTGGGACGCTTGTTTTTGTGGAAAATAACCTGCCAGGCCATAGCTAAGTATCCTATGGGGTGTGATAAGGGATTCGCTTTTGCATACGGTGAAGCGCAGGAAGCTTATTTTTCCCAGGGAGATTATGCCGGGTGGGAGGAAAGGGTGGCCGGAAGTCCGGAATATGCATTCAATGAATATCTGGAATTGATTCTGACACAGGGACCTGTTATCTGTATAATGCTGATAGTGATTACTTTTGCCTGTTTATGGGCGGGGATACAGTTCAGACGCTACGGTGTATGCGGTGCAATTATCGCTTTGCTTATTTTTTCTTTTTCTTCTTATCCTATGCATCTTCCTGCTTGCATTGTAGCCTATGTGTGCTTGTTGCTGGCTTGTGGGATAGGAGATATAATAGCTAAACCGGTTGTTTTATCTGCTTGTCTTATTATATGGGTAGGCGGTTTTCATGACAAGTGGCAACGGGAAAAGGATGCTTGTCGGGACTGGGTGAATGCCCGTATACTTTATCATGCGGGAGCCTATACAGCGGCAAATACGGCTTATGATAAGCTCTATCCGCAACTGAGGGAGAAAGGGACATTCTTGTTTGAATATGGGCATAGCCTTCATAAGGCAGGGTTTTATAATGAGTCTAATAAATATCTGGATAAGGCCCTGGTATATTGCGCTGATCCGATGATACTGAATGTCATTGGCAAGAATTATCAGGCACTGCGTTGCTACAATTGGGCTGAGGAACTTCTTCTGGCTTCGGTCCATCGTTTGCCCGGGCGGATTTATCCTTACTATTTGCTGGCGAAGCTATATGCCGAACCGGAATTTCTGAATAGGGAGAAGTTTGAGGAGATGAAACGAATAGTGCTGATGAAAGCGCCTAAAGTTCATTCTACGGCTATTGAGGAGATGCGCAGGGAGGTAGAGAAAATAGCAAAGGGGCTGGAAAAGTAATTAGGAAAATATTATAAAAACAAGAGATGTATATGGAAACTTACAGTGATGGTTGGAATGCTTGCTTACTGTTCAGAAATAAGCAACTGACAAAACAACTGAAAAACTATCAGGAAGCATCAGTATTGGCAGATTGCTCATCCTCTTTATTATTGGCCATGAGCCAATTGTTACGACTTCATCAGCATCCGTCTTATGGCATTGTCAGGGATGATACCGAATGGCAAAACCTGTTTACCGTTATCGATTGGTTTTATGGGAACTGCCTGTCAGAAGAATTGGTTGATTACTGTTTAGGACCTCAGGAATTAAAGCTGTGTTATCTGGTGCGTGCCCGACTCTGTAACAAGGCTGTTGCAGCTCTTTTCAATATCACTTCCCAGTCGGTATTGAAAACCAAGCAGCGCATAAAGAATAAATTGTCCTTATCTGCTACGGATAGCCTGGACCTGTATATACAGCAAATATAATGTAGCTACCTCTTATTTAATTTTCACGGTTATAGTTTGTAATATTGGAAAGAAGCATGCATACATAATGGACATTTATAATGAAGTGAATCATTTGTACCCTCTATTTGGCTTGAGTTTATTACCTGAAATCGATAGAGAAGGTCTTTCTTTGTACATAGGAATAAAATAATTTAAAACTGATTCATAACATAATTGGAAATGAACATAAATAGAATATCATATAGTCTAATAGTGGCAGTCATAATTCTTATGTCATCCTGCCGCCGGCAACCGTTGTTAAATGGTTTAGAGGCAATCAATATAGTAAATACAGACCGCCCTATTGAATTGGATATATACGATATAGTGGACAGCATTAGTTATATTCCTTTAGAAACTTCGGAGAAGTGCTTGTTGGGCGAGCTTCAAAGAATCAAGAGGGATGGTGATTTTTATTTTGTCGAAGATGCTAAAGGGTTATTTGTCTTTGGTAAAGGCGGACGTTTTCTGAATGAAATCGGTCACAAAGGAAATGCCCCCGGGGAATATCTTTATATGGACAATTTTTATTTGGACCGTAAGGATAAGCAAGTCTGCATTATCAACAATGTGCAAAAGCGAATATTACGATATGCGTATGATGGCACTTACGTATCTATGAGCTACCTTGAGCCTAAAGATGCCAATATAGAGTCGGTAATGGTGTGTGATGGAGGAGAACTTTTAGCATTTTATCCTTTGCCTAATGATCTTTTTCATATAGATAGCGAGTATCGAGTTTTCAGAGAGAAAGGAGATACATTAGTATCGGAAAAAATAATGAGTGCAAAGTCGTTGACAACTAAAGATGCTTTTTACCCTTTCTTGTATTTTCCCATGGTGACCTTCAGCGATAAGCATTTCTTGGCGTCTGTGTTTTCTAATGAACTTTATCAATATAAGAATGGCAAGGTTTTCCCTGTTTATTGTATCGATGCCTTCGCTGCCATTCCTAATGAGGCTTTTCTGGATGAGCACAAAGGGATGGACTTTTTTGAACTGTTAAAGATAATGAGCCAGAAGAATATAAGTACGGGCATAACTGCTCTAGAGGCTTCTTCCGATTATTTGTTTGCATTGATTGATAATAGAAAAGCGTTGGTCTGGGATGGAGAAAAGGGGATATTGATTTCCACTACCTATAATTCGGACCTAAACCTCTATTCGTCACTTTTAACGGGAGGGAGTTCTGATGAGCACGTAGGTTATTTCTCTGCAGAATTCTTTTGTGAAAAAAAAGAGGATTCAGCGGGAAGTAAGGCTTTATCAGAATTGGCTGATTCTTTATCTGAGGATGATAATCCCGTGCTTTTTCTGTATCACTTTAAAAAAGATGCAGTGAAGTCACTGATAGAAAAATATAAGTTGTGATCGAATGTTTTTATTCTTTTTCTTCAAGCCTCCGCATACTGAACTCACAACCGCAATACTGCTGATTATAGAATTCATGTTCTTTAAGAAGTTGGTTCCTCCGGTCCTGTAATCCTCCTTTTCGCCAGTTCTGTTCCCAGAAGGTGGTGCCCGGATAGAGGGAGGAGGCACGGTGTCCCGCCTCATTTATCTGGTCGAGGCTTTTCCAGCGGGAGGAGGCGAGGGTGGTGGTGAACAGGGTGAAGCCATGTTCTGAAGCATACCGGGCGGTTTCCGTCAGTCGGTGGGTGAAACATTTCAGGCAACGGCTGCCACGTTCGGGTTCGTTTTCCATACCCTGCATGGACGAACGCCACAACTGGTAATCGTAGTCACCATCAATGAAGTCGAGTCCAAGACCCTGGACGTAGCGGATGGCTTCGGCTTTCCGGATTTCGTACTCTTCCTGAGGGTAGATATTGGGATTATAATAAAATACGGTAGGACGGATGTCGTTGGCAAGCAGACATTCGATAATGGCGGAAGAACAAGGTGCGCAACAGGAATGAAGCAGCACCTTGTTTTCGTTGTTGGGAGTTTGTAACTTTAACATAAATCTTATAAGTTATACTTTCAGTTTTATTTTAGCCTTCACCAGCAACCCGGTCAGTTGGACGATGATGAGGGAGAATATGAGCGAACGCAGTAAACCTGGTGTACCGGCATTCAGCACTTCGGGATAGTACAACCCTAATAACTGCTGTACGGAATACCATAGATAAGGAATGATATAGCATGTCAGTGTTGCAGTTCCGGCGGGTTTGATGATATCGAACCACGGCGTTTTGCCTTTCACATCCGTCAGCCAATAGAACAATCCGAACAGCGGGAAGAATGCGGCAAGGCAATAGAACAACCAGCTCGGAGTGGCCTGTATCTTCGAGATAATCCAGTAAGGATGCGAGCAAAGTGCGGCAATGAGCATGACAGCACCCAATACACAAAGCATAGTGATGAACTTACGCGGATGTTCGCGGTCGGCATATTTCTGCATTAACAACGAAGTGAGCACGCCCGACATGCCGAATGCATGCAGTGTCCAGTCACTGGGGATGAAAGGCAGCAGGATGACACGCAATCCGTACTCCTGCGGTATCAGGCTGAAATGGCTGATTACGGCAAGCAGCACAACTACCAGCCATGCTATTACATTCTTGCGCAGACTTTCGCGGGTAAACAGATAGATACCGGCACATACGACATAAGTCCAACCGATAAGTCCCAGAATGCCCCACCAACCCTGATGGAAAGGTTTTCCGTTTAAGTCTTTATATAGTACGAGGAATGCCAGCAGGGCCACACCAAGCACCTTCATTGCGATGAATAGGTACTTTTTTGAACCTTCGGCCTTGGGATAGACCGCCCAGA
The DNA here is from genome assembly GCF_001940965.1 of Bacteroides sp. Phil13. Taxonomy (NCBI): domain Bacteria; kingdom Pseudomonadati; phylum Bacteroidota; class Bacteroidia; order Bacteroidales; family Bacteroidaceae; genus Bacteroides; species Bacteroides sp. Phil13. The sequence goes on from NZ_MSHA01000096.1 coordinate 27,774, forward strand.
CCAGAAAGAAACCTATAACCATCAGTATGCAAAACCATTGATGGGAGATGCCGCCCTCTATGCCACCGGAGTTGAGTGAGAACAGTCCCATGGCAATCAGAGCCACCGTGCGCCAGAAAATATGAGCAATCACTTGCAAGGTAGTGTCTCCCTTTCGATAGCGGTTCTGGATAGCAAAGGAAACGGACATACCCATACAGAAGAGGAATGCGGGAAAGATTGTGTCGGAAAAACCCAGCATATCTTCGTTCATTTCGGCATGTTCGAGCCAGTGGGGGATGTTCTTCAGACCGGGGATGTCATTCACGAAGAGCATGAGAAACATGGTGAGTGCGCGGAATACATCAACCGCGGCCACTCGTTGAGGTGCTAAGTTTTTCATTATAGAATACATTTGGGGGTTAATGCTGCAAATATAGGAAACTAATTTTTTATATTTGTCCCCATGAAGGTAAAACTGCTGATATTTCTCGGACTGGTTTTAGTAGGCATTCATGGAATGTCGGCTCCGGCCGATGTTCCTGCAATGGGTGGCTGGACTGATGCCTTGGATGAGGCTATCGGGGCGCATCAGGAATATGTGGCAGTGCGGGAAGCTCGTATTGAAGCTTTGAGGCAGCAATTGTTGCAGACAGATATGGAGGCGTCGGAGTATTTCCGTCTGAATGGAGAAATGTTTCAGGAATACAAGGCATATATATGCGATTCAGCCCTTCTTTATCTGGGCCGCAATTTGCGCTGGGCGCAGCGCCACGGTGAACAGGAAGCAGTGGATGAAACCCGCATCCGACGGGCGCACCTGATGTCTTCGGCAGGTATGTATAAGGAAGCTTCTGAGGATTTGGAACAGATAAATCCTTCCGGACTCTCTTCCCGTCTGTTGCCCGATTATTACGAAAATTACCGTCATTTATACGGTGAATTGGGGGCATATACGCAAGATACTTTCCGTCGTAACCGCTATTATGGTTTGTCTGCCGCTTATGAGGACTCACTGATGCAGGTGCTTTCCCCTGCCTCCGCCCTTTATCCGGAACGCAGAGAGATGCAGGCAGCTGCTGCCGGTAGGTTGGAGGAAGCTTTGAAGATAAACGATGACCGCCTGGCAAGTGTGCGCCCCGATACTCCGGAGTATGCGTTGGTAACGTATCACCGTTCTTTGCTGTATCATCGCCTGGGGGACCTAGAGAAAGCAAAATATTATCTGGCTTTGTCCGCTTTGACGGATATCCGCCTTGCGATTACAGACCATGCCTCCCTGTGGACTTTGGCACAATTGCTCTATGAGGAAGGAGACATCGAACGTGCTTATCGCTATATCCGTTTTTCGTGGAATGAAACCAATCATTACAATGCCCGTAGCCGCAGTTTGCAGACAGCCGGCATTCTATCGCTTATAGATCTTACCTATCAGGCTATGCAGGAGAAACAGAATGAACGTCTTCGTTTTTATCTCTGGATGATTAGTATTCTATCTCTGCTGTTGGTCGTAGCTGTTGTCTGGATTTACAGGCAGATGAAGCATCTCTCTGTTGCCCGGGCTCATTTGGAGCAGGCGAATGAACAGTTGCAAATGTCTAATCATATCAAAGAAGAATATATCGGGCGCTTCCTGAAACTCTGTTCTACCTACATCGACCGACTGGATGCTTACCGGCGCATGGTGAACAAGAAGCTTACCGGCGGGCAGATGGAAGAACTTCTGAAAATGGTACGTTCACGAGATGTGCTCGACACGGATCTGAAAGAATTATATGGGAACTTTGATACGGCTTTCCTGCACCTTTTCCCTGATTTTGTAGGAAAATTCAATGAACTGCTTCAACCGGAAGAGCGGATCATACTCCGCAAAGGCGAACTTCTGAATACTGAATTACGTATTTTTGCTTTAATCCGATTGGGCATTGACGATAGTTCGCAGATTGCCGAATTTCTCCGTTACTCCGTCAATACAATCTATAATTACCGCGCCAAAGTGAAAAACAAAGCTTGTGTTTCGCGCGATGACTTTGAAACATGCGTTATGAAGATACGCTAAGCATACGTCATTACCTTATTTCCTATCCACTTTTTTACTTTCTCTATTGATTTTTATCTGCCTGTTCTTTAGAGGGTTATCTTCGCTGTATATTTCATCTTATCCACATATTCATAATGCGGAGGTACGTAATGCCTTTATCTTGCCTACCTTTGGGGGAGATTAATTAACCCTTGAAAAACATACCATGAATTTGAAATTACCTCTTTTATTAGGATGCTGTTTGTTGGTTGCTACTACAACCTGTGCCGGGACTTCCGGTTCATTGGGTGAGGATGCTCCGGGAAAAAACAAAGCGGAAGTTTACATTACGACTGCCGATCGGCAGCAAAGCTTTAACCACATAACTCAAGAGCTTTCCAAAGTCTCTGCATCTGAGTCTGTAATCACTATAAATCCTACGGTGCGGTATCAGGAGATGGATGGTTTCGGAGCTGCTGTTACAGGTTCTACCTGCTATAATCTGATGCAGATGACACCGACCGACCGTACGAAATTCCTGATTGAAACGTTTTCTGATAAAAATGGGCTGGGATTTAGTTATATCCGCATTTCTATTGGTTGTTCCGACTTTTCACTGAGCGAGTATACCTGTTGCGATACAAAAGGAATTGAGAATTTCGCTCTGCAAACTGAAGAGAAAGAATATGTAATACCTATTTTAAAAGATATTCTTGCTCTTAATCCCACTATCAAAATATTAGGTTCTCCGTGGACATGCCCCAAGTGGATGAAGGTGAATAACCTGGAAGAAAGGAAACCATTTGATTCCTGGACAAGCGGACAACTGAATCCGGATTATTATTCTGATTATGCTACTTACTTTGTGAAGTGGATACAGGCATTCCGTGATGAAGGTATTGAAATCTACTCCGTCACTCCACAGAATGAACCGTTAAATAGGGGCAATTCTGCTTCTTTGTTCATGGGTTGGAAAGAAGAACAAGCTTTTATCCGCGATGCTCTCGGTCCTGCTTTCAAGGCTGCCGGACTGGATACGAAGATTTATGCTTTCGACCATAATTACAACTATGATAATATGGCCGATCAGCAGGAGTATCCTGTTAGAATGTATGATGATGAAGTGGCTGCTGCTTTCCTTACCGGAGCTGCTTATCACAACTATGGAGGCAGACGTGAGGAATTGAATAACATTCAGCAGAAACGTCCCGATAAAGAACTTATCTTTACGGAAACTTCTATCGGCATGTGGAATGACGGACGCAATCTGGAAAGGCGTTTGATGGAGGATATGCGCGAGGTGGCTCTTGGTACGGTAAACAATTGGTGTAAAGGCGTCATTGTCTGGAATCTGATGCTGGACGATGAACGTGGCCCCTGGCGTGAAGGTGGTTGTAAAACCTGCTACGGAGCTGTTGATATTAATCGTGGGGACTATAAGACGATGACTTACAATTCTCATTATTATATTATCGGGCATCTGTCGTCCGTAGTAAAACCGGGTGCAGTTCGTGTGGAAAGTAAAGGTGTTGACGAGAAAGGATTAATGTACTCTGCATTTGAAAATCCCGATGGAACCGTTGCTTTTGTACTCTTGAATGAGGGAAATGAGGAAACTCGCCTGACTGTAACGGATGGAAAGAATTATGTAGATTGTGTGGTGCCTGCCAAAGCAGTAGCTTCTTATCGCTGGAAGAAATAATCTTATAGTATTAGAATATCATGTTGAAATCGATTTTAGTGGGTACATCCCTTTTAGCAGCTTCTCTGATGTTGGGGAGTTGTGGTGAAAAGGCAGAAAAAATACAGGATTCTGCTGCGTTTATAACCATTCAGGAGCAAGACCTGATAAAACCTGATGGTACGAAACTCTTTATCATGGGTACCAATCTGGGCAATTGGCTGAATCCAGAAGGGTATATGTTTAAGTTTAGCAAAACGAACTCTCCCCGGTTTATCAATGAAATGTTCTGCCAATTGGTAGGACCCGACTTTACTGCTGAGTTTTGGAAAGCTTTCAAAGACAATTATATCACTCGTGAAGATATTCAGTTTATTAAGAATACAGGTGCGAATACCATTCGTCTTCCATTCCATTATAAGCTTTTCACGGATGAGGACTTTATGGGGTTGACTGCCGGTCAGGATGGTTTTGCCCGTGTAGACAGTGTTGTGGAATGGTGCCGTGAAGCCGATCTTTATCTGATTCTTGATATGCATGATGCTCCGGGTGGGCAAACGGGTGATAATATAGATGATAGCTACGGATATCCTTGGTTGTTTGAAAGTGAGGCCAGCCAGCAATTGTATTGCGATATCTGGCGCAAGATTGCAGACCGGTATAAGAATGAACCGGTGATTCTCGGTTATGAGCTTTTCAATGAACCTATCGCTCCGTATTTTCCGAATATGGAAGAATTGAACGGTAAACTGGAAGATATTTATAAGAAAGGGGTAGCTGCTATCCGCGAAGTGGACAATAACCATATTATTCTGTTGGGTGGCGCTCAGTGGAACGGTAACTTCAAGCCGTTCAAGGATTCTAAGTTTGATGATAAAATAATGTATACTTGCCATCGTTATGGAGGTGATCCTACTAAAGATGCTATTCAAACTATAATAGACTTCCGCGACAGTGTGAACTTACCAATGTATATGGGTGAGATAGGACATAACACGGACGAATGGCAAGCTGCTTTTTGCCAGACGATGCGTGAGAATAATATCGGTTATACCTTCTGGCCGTATAAGAAGATGGATGGTTCCAGCTTTGTAGGTATTACTCCGCCGGAAAATTGGGCGAATATCCTTTATTTCTCCGAATCTCCACGCACATCTTATAAAGAAATCCGGGATGCCCGTCCCGACCAGATGATGGTACGCAAGGCAATGATGGATTTCATTGAGGCTTGCAAACTGAAGAACTGTGTGGTGCAGGAAGGGTATATTCAGTCGTTAGGTATGAAATAATCACTAATAAACTAATTATTTATCCATATGAAAAAAGTATTATTCGGTTTGGCATTCACTGTTGCTCTTCCACTCTTGGCGCAGCAGAAACCCGTATATCTGGATGTTACCAAACCTATCGAAGAAAGAGTAGAAGATGCGTTGAAAAGGCTGACTTTGGAAGAAAAGGTAGCTATGGTACATGCACAAAGTAAATTCAGTAGTGCAGGAGTGCCCCGCTTGGGTATTCCGGAAAATTGGATGACAGATGGTCCTCATGGTATCCGTCCCGAAGTACTTTGGGATGAGTGGGATCAGGCAGGGTGGACCAATGACTCTTGTGTAGCTTATCCGGCATTGACTTGTCTGGCTGCTACATGGAATCCCGATATGTCCCTGCTTTACGGAAAAAGTATCGGTGAAGAGGCGCGTTATCGCAACAAGAATGTTCTTTTGGGACCTGGTGTCAACATTTACCGTACTCCGCTGAATGGACGTAACTTTGAGTATATGGGTGAAGATCCCTATCTGGCTTCTCGTATGGTGGTTCCTTACGTGCAAGGCGTACAGCAAAATGGTGTAGCTGCCTGTGTAAAGCATTATGCGCTGAATAACCAGGAAATCAACCGTCATACCACCAATGTTATAGTGGACGACCGTGCTCTTTATGAAATCTATCTGCCGGCTTTTAAAGCTGCTGTTCAGGAAGGTAAAACTTGGGCCATAATGGGGGCTTATAATCTCTATAAAGGACAGCATGCTTGTCATAATCAGTATTTGTTGAATGATATTTTGAAAGGTGAGTGGGGATTTGATGGTGTTGTGGTTTCCGACTGGGGTGGTGTGCATGATACGGATCAGGCCATTAAGAATGGTCTCGATATGGAATTCGGTAGTTGGACGGATGGTCTTGCAAATGGCAGCAGTAATGCTTATGATAATTATTATCTGGCTATGCCTTATCTGGAGCGCATTAAATCCGGGAAAGTGGGTACGAATGAATTGGATGATAAGGTGCGCCGCATTTTGCGCCTGAGTTTCCGTACAACAATGGATATGAACCGTCCTCTGGGTTCCATGCTTTCTCCAGAACATTATGAGGCTGCCCGCCGTATTGGTGAGGAGGGGATTGTGTTGTTACAAAATAAGGGTGCTTTGTTGCCTATTGACTTGAATAAAGCAAAGAAAATTGCCGTTATCGGCGAGAATGCTGTGAAGATGATGACTGTAGGCGGTGGTAGTTCTTCTTTGAAAGTTCAGCGTGAGTTGTCTCCATTAGATGGTATAAAGAAGCGTGTAGGGGATAAAGTAGAAGTCGTTTATGCTCGTGGTTACGTAGGTGATGCCCGTGGTGAATATAATGGTGTGGTAACAGGTCAGAATTTGAAAGACGACCGTACACCGGAGGAACTGATTGCCGAAGCTGTAAAGGTTGCAGAAGATGCTGATTATGTAATTTTCATCGGTGGACTGAATAAGAGTAATAATCAGGATTGTGAGGATACTGACCGTGCCGGTCTGGATTTACCCTATGGACAGGATCATGTTATTTCGGCTTTGGCAAATGCTAATAAGAATCTTGTAGTTATTAATATCTCCGGTAATGCCGTAGCTATGCCTTGGATTGCGGAAGTTCCTTCTGTGTTGCAAGCCTGGTTTTTGGGTTCGGAAGCAGGGAGTTCCATTGCAGCTATATTGATGGGTGATGTCAATCCTTCCGGTAGACTACCTTTCACTTTCCCTGCACGTTTGGAAGATGTTCCGGCTCATAGTGTAGGTGAGTATTTCGCTGACCGTAGTAAGAAAGTAGTGGATATGAAGTATAATGAAGGCATCTTTGTAGGTTATCGTTGGACGGACAAACAGAAGAAGGTGAAACCATTGTTCCCTTTCGGGTATGGATTGTCTTATACGACATTTGTTTATAGCAGGCCTATTGCTGACAAGAAGATAATATCTGTTAATGATGAGATCAACTTTACTGTAACTGTGAAGAATACAGGTGAACGTGAAGGTCACGAAGTCGTACAGTTATATATCAGCGATAAGAAATCTTCTTTGCCTCGTCCGGTAAAGGAACTGAAAGGTTTCAAAAAAGTGAAACTGGCTCCGGGCGAAGAGAAAGATGTCACATTTACTATAGATAAAGAAGCTTTGAGTTACTTTGATGATATTCAGCATACTTGGGTAGCTGAACCGGGTAAGTTTGAGGCGATTATTGCTGCTTCGGCAGCGGATATAAAAGGTGTAGTACCTTTTGAATTAAAATAGACGTGCTGAAAGAAGATTCTTCTTTTCATTAGTTATTATCAAGGATAGAGTAGAACGATAGGGCGAGACCATGAGGTTAACGCCCTATTTTATTTTTATAATGGAGGTGAGAATATAAAGTGTATAATGTCGTAATTAATACAAAATTATTTCTTATAAAAAATTGTATTGATATCTTGTAATAGCCTTTAGAAATGTGTGTAAGGCATGTTTAATCCCTAAACTTGTATATTGATGTATGTAAAACTTGTATATAGTGGTGGTTTGTTGTCCTTTCATATATTAAATAATTTGATATTATTTCTCTCATAAGTTTCATATATTGAAACAGTTTTGATTTTAATATTCATATATTGAAAATAAAATTTTTGAAGACTCCCTTTTTTTTGTTTTAGTAACTATTCTATTGAAGAACCACTTAAATAGTAGTCTCTTAGCTTTTTTAGTGCTTATAACAGAAATAGATACAATTTACTGTCTCCCTTATTACTCCGATATTTGCATACTGAGATTTTAGGCTATTTTCGGTTCGTTCCGGGCTGGAACACAGATTTGGCCGATGAATGATTTTAAAATAAAAATGAGAATTACATGAAGAAAATACTAGTATGCATACTATTCATATTGGGATTATTGCCAGCCGAAAGTAAGGCCCAGAAGATTGCTGTAAAAAGTAATCTTCTTTATGATGCCACTACTACTATGAATCTTGGCTTGGAAGTAGCTTTGGCGCGTAAGTGGACATTAGATATTCCGGTTAATTATAATCCATGGAAGTTTGATGATACTCGCATGAAACACTGGGGTATACAACCCGAACTTCGTTACTGGTTTTGCGAAAGTTTCAATCGTACGTTTATTGGTTTGCATGCTCACTATGTTGACTTTAATGTAGGTGGGTTACCCGACTGGCCGCTTATCAGTGAGAATATGCAGAATATGCGCTATCAGGGTCAATTGTATGGAGGTGGTGTTTCGATAGGGCACTCATGGATATTGAAGAAGCGCTGGAGTATTGAGGCCTCCCTTGGGTTGGGGTATGCACGTATTATATATGAGAAGTATCCTTGTGCAACGTGTGGCACTAAATTGAAAGATACCAGTAAGAATTATGTGGGACCTACAAAAGCAAGTGTATCACTTATCTATGTAATAAAATAAAATGAGAATGATGAAAAGAAATATGACATTCTTCACATTGGTGATGGCTGTCTTGTGCCTGAATGTAAATAGAGCTATAGCTCAGGATCGTTCTTATGAAGGAACTATCACCATAGTACCTGTGCGATTGGAGCAATTGGGAGAAACTGTCCATATAGATTTCGATATCCTGATGAAAGATGTGAAGGTGAAACCGGCGCATGGGATAGACCTTATCCCGCAGTTAGTTTCTCCTACCACTACTTACGAGCTTCCACGGGTTTCCATCAAAGGAAAGAACGAGTATCTGGTTTATGAACGCAGACTGGCAGTGATGAGTGCTAAAGCGAAGAAAAATTATAAGGCACCTTATCTGATAGAGAAAAATCAGAAGAAGAAAAGTGGGGTTATCCGTTGCAGATATACATTGCCGTATGAGCCTTGGATGGCAGATGCCGGATTGAATGTGCAGCGCGATGAGTGTGGTTGTGGCGAAAGCGCGCTGATGAATGTGGAGCATACTTTTGATAAGGTTACGCTCGAACGTATGCTGGTGCCGTATGTGGTGACTCCTCATCTTTCGTACGTGGAGCCTAAAGTAGAGGAGATAAAGAGTCGTGATATACAGGCGGAATGTTTTCTGGACTTTGAGGTGAACAAGGTGGATATTCGTCCTGAATACATGAACAATCCTCAGGAATTGGCAAAAATCCGTGCGATGATTGATGACTTGAAGTCTGATGCCAATATAAATGTGAAGCGTCTGGATATCATAGGTTATGCTTCTCCCGAAGGAACGTTGGCTGCAAACAAACGTTTATCCGAAGGGCGTGCTATGGCATTGCGCAACTATCTGGCTGCCCGGTATGATTTCCCGCGTAATCAATACTATATCATGTTCGGTGGTGAAAACTGGGATGGATTGGTGAAGGCACTGGATACGTTTGAGATGGATTATAAAGAAGAGGTTTTGGATATCATCACGAATGTTCCTATTGAAAAAGGAAGGGAAACGAAGTTGATGCAGCTTCGTGGTGGTGTGCCCTATCGGCTTATGTTGAAGGAATTATTTCCAAGTCTGCGCGTAGCTATCTGTAAGGTGAGCTATGATGTCAGAAACTTCAATTTGGAAGAGGCGAAGGAAGTGATAAAGAAACGTCCGCAAAATCTGAGTTTGAACGAGATGTTTATGGTGGCTAATACCTATCCGAAGGGTTCACAGGAGTTTATCGATGTTTTTGAGACAGCAGTCCGCCTTTATCCGGAAAGTGAGGTTGCTGCTATGAATGCGGCTACCGCAGCCCTTTCACGCAATGACCTGATTTCTGCGGAACGCTATCTGGAAAGAGTGAAGCCGGATGACTGCCTATCTGAATATAACAATACAATGGGAGTATTATCATTAATGAAAGGAGATTATGAATCGTCGGAGAAGTATTTGAAGGTTGCAGCGCAGTCAGGGCTGGGTGTAGCCAAGGAAAATCTGGAAGAATTAGCTAAAAAGAAGGCTAATGCGGCCGAAATAGAGAAGAAGAATAAATAAAATCAGTAATAAATAAAACAGCACTAACTGATGCTGTAACAAAGAGAATAAATATATCTATTAATTTCTAATAAAATGTTTGTATTATGCTAAAGATTAAATCAATTTTAGTGTCGTTGCTGGCCATTGCGGCATTGGCAAGTTGTTCAAATGATCTCGATGATGATTCTGATGGCGGGGTGACAAAAGGTTATGATGTAGCTTATGTGTCAATCAGTCTGACTAATCCTAAAACATCGGGAACACGTGCCTCTGGCGAGCAACCGTCTTTGCCGGAAGAAAGTGCAATTAAAGAACTGTATGTGATTACGTTTAACGCAAGTAAAGTAGTAGTCAAAGACGCAGATGCACTTAAGTATGCTACTGTGCTGGGAACAACTGAATTTGGAACAAATGCTGGAATTACTACTCCGAACACTCCGGTTAAGGTAAGTACGGATACCCAGTATTTACTTGTGGTTGCCAATCCGGGAACTGTGCTGCAGGCACGTCTGGATAACATTGCGAATGGTGCAACTTTTAATGATATCAACGCTCTGATAACAGTAACTACAAAGAGCGGTGAAGCTAATAATTCTTATCTTGTAGATGAGGTGGTGCACGCCAATGGTTGCGCAATGATTAATGCCGGTTTCTATGATGATAGCGATTTAGATCCTAATAACCATGCATGGAAGGCAGACTGCTTACTCGATGTATCGGGCAACATCTTTAAAGCCAGTGACTATAAAACCGAACAGGAAGCCTTAAATGCGGCAAAAAGTAAACCGGCTCAACTGGATATAGAGCGTCTTGCATCTAAACTGGAAGTTATGCTCAATGTGTTGGAAATCGGACCTTTTGAAGAAGGTACTGGTAATTCTCTTGGTCAGTTTGAGTTCGGAAACTGGACTATTGATTATTACAACTCTTTGTTATTTCCTTTTGCACAGAAGACAAAGACAAGATCATCCCATACTACCGGGTTCTACAAGAGTAACTTCTACACGGTTGACCCGAACTTTACAAAAAACAGCGGCACCGAATACCTGACAGGCATTATAAAGAATGTACTTGATGCAAGTCGTGAACCTAAAGTAGATTGGGTTAGTGAAAGTTCGATTGCAGGTGAGAATTACAGATATTGTATCGAAAATACAATGGCTAAAGACTATCAGAAATTTGGTGCCGCCACGCGTTTGGTGATTAAAGGCAAGTATGCACCTTGGAAGGATGATGCCGATTTTACTTTAGGTGATGACTGGTATCGCCTTTCCAATGGTACTAACTCTATAAACTTTAAGAACTTTACTAAATTGAAGGATGCTTACACACCTGCTGCTGCCAAAAATGAAGATGCTAGAACCGCTTTGGAGAAACTCCTGGTGAATGCATGCGATAAGTTCTATACACAGGTAAAAACAGCACTTGGCAGTAATGATCCGGGTAGCTTTGCAGCTCTTACTCAAGATATTCTTGACAATATTAGTGCAAACGGTGGTGAATTGACTAAAGAAGATGGCTGTATCTACTGGTACCAGAATAGTCTCAACTATTACTACTATGAGATTCGTCATGATAACGCAGCTAACGATCATATGGAGTATGGAAAATATGGTGTAGTGCGTAATAACTACTACACGTTGACATTGACGAAAGTAAATGGAAACGGTACACCGTGGTATCCTGGTGATGGTCCTGAAGATCCGGAGGAGGAAGAAGACATCGACAAGCTGGGGGCTTACCTCCACTTCGAGATTAAAGTTGCTCCGTGGGTATACTGGCAAACCAATTTTGAAATTTAATATACTTTTTTTATAAAAAGAACAGGGTAGTGCGGACTGCCTGCCCTGTCTTTTTCTTTATAGAACATTTTGTGTGGTACTGGCCGCCGATAAGAGTGAAAAACGAGCCGGTGACAGGCTTCCCAAAAACAGCACTGAACCCCCTTGCGCACTCTAAATAGTATGAATAGAGAAGCGCCCCTAAAAGTGAAAGTAACCGGAGGTCATTAAACATCTCCTCTGACAATATAAACGGCAGTTGAACAACGCTGCCCCCTAAAAAGAGAAAAGATATGTTCGGAAAAACTAAGCTGTTCCTTATCATCGCCTCGATGCTGTGTATGGCCTCGTGTGACACTATACGCGAAGACTTGCCCCGGTGTGAACTTTGGCTGGAATTTGCATTCGACTATAATATGGAATATGCGGACGCATTCAACCCACAGGTGAAATCGGTGGACGTATTCGTGTTCGGTAGCGATGACAAACTGCTCTTTTCCAAAAGAGCCGAGGCTACCGCACTGATTGGCGGCAACCGTATGTCGTTGACCAATGAACTCGATTTCGGAAACTACAAAGTGTTGACCGTTGGTAGTTTGTCCGACAACTTCCATGCTTTGGACAATGCCGGGCGTGAATTGGTTCCGGGAACAACAACCCTCCGACAACTAACTGTAGCCCTGAAGCGTGCATCGGATATTGTAGACTTCGAGTTCCAGCATCTCTATTTTAGCGGTGTGGTGGAGGTGGACCATTTGCCATCCAATACCGACCACAAGGTTTACCGGGTGAATCTGATACGCAACACCAATCGGTTCAATATCGCATTGATGAAGTATGGAGAAGGCCAAAAGAACGGAACACAATATACATTTGAAATTCAGGCACCGGAAAGTGCAACCTATTCTTGGGAGAACGAACCTACACACCAAGGACCGGTTCATTACGTGCCTCATTATACAGGTCAGGGAGAAACTTCCGACGTGTTTGTATCCGCACGTCTCAACACCATGCGCCTGTTCAACAGGGATGGATGGGATTACCAGTTCATTATAAAAAATGCGGATACCGGAACCAAAATATGGAGCTACGACCTGATGAAGTTACTGAGTATTGCCCGACCGACTTCCCGTCATGACGGAACAGAACTTCCTTTCCAGGAATACCTTGACCGCCAGAGCGAATGGAATCTGATATTCACTGTCACCGAGAAGTCCGGAGGAGGAGAATTTATCCAGATCGGACTTGTGGTAGGCACTTGGATTTACTGGCTTCATGGGATTGAAATTTAAGAATGAGAAAAAGACTATTACATATTATTTGTCTGGTATCCACAATCCTTTTGTTCTCATGCAGCAGAGATGCGACTGACGAGTTGCCTGCCCTTACCCGGGCACAACTTAGCATCAACTTGGTGAACAACGGTGAGGTGGATCAACAGGAGGAGATAAACTCCATGCGGTTTATCGTATTCGGCAGCACGCCCAGTGGTGTGAGGTTGGATGTGAATAAGCACATCCTGTTGAGTACTCCGGGAACAGCTACCGATATAGATGCGCAGCTTCTCGAAGTGACTTCCAGCAATGATATTCTGGTCGTAGTTATTGCCAACGAACCACAGAGTCTCACGAGCAAACTCAATGGTATTGCCAGTCTTTGGGCGTTACAAGATATGGTCTATGATATTGCTGATATACTGAACAATGACGGGCAGATAATTTCTACGACTGGTATGCCCATGACAGGAGTGATTCGGGATATATCTATAGCACCTGATGAAACCCAAAAAGTAGAAATGGTTATCGAACGTGCCGTGGCCCGAGTAGATATATTTCTCGAAGCCATAGATGGTGGAGCGATGACCGGATATACTGCCGGTAGCACCAGTGTCACTTTGCATAACCTCTCGCATGACAGTTATTTTGTGATGGGAAACGAGGCAAATGGTACGCGCGATAATACTGAGCCTTCGAAAAATTATGGAAAAGTGAAGGGTAACGTATCACAAAGCGATTTATTAACGGGAACCTGGACAGCGGCAACCTCGGAAATGTGGGCATATTCGTCTGCTACCGGAGCTAAGAACCGGAAACTGCTCAGTTCGTTCTATGTTGCCGAGCGCACGTTCAGACCGGACTATTCCGACCGGTTGGCCGTCAGCATGACCAACATCCTGAAGGGACCTCCGGATGTTACCGGAGTAACTGGGAAGGTGATAGAGACAATAACAAAAGTTGATGATAAAGGGACCCCGGTAGCACAACCTTTTACGGAAATACGGAGGAATAATGTGTATCAGATAACGGCCCGGGTAGGGAAAATCGGTATTCAGATATTGACGATAACGGTGGAAGACTGGGGTGAAGTAAAAAACATCGATTTGAATATGGATTTATAATACATTTCACTGGATGTTTTGTTTATGTCGGAAAAGAAATTACGATGATAAAGTTTAGAAATACTATCAAGATGACTGTAATGGCGGCTATCCTTCCGTTCATTCTCTTTTCGTGTATCGGCGAAGAGATGATGCCATGTGGGAAGTTGATTGTCGTGCAACGTATCGGAGAAGGTGGAAATGCCGGAACCCGTGGTACGGTTATTTCTTCAAATACCGATCTGAAAGGGGAGACATTCGGCTTTTTTGCCTCTTTGACGCCTGCCTCATCCACTCCGGAACAATACTTCAATGCAAGTGCCGTGGTGAATCCCGACCTCACGGCAACCATATCGCCCGAACAATACTGGCCGGCACTGCTGGGTGCCAGTATGAAGTTTTTCTCGTGGTATCCCTACAGTGGAACCGGTGCACCCACTGCGAACTTCTCCAATCTTGGGCAAATGGTGCTGAATTATACGGCAAACACCGATGCCGCCAACCATGTTGATGTGCTGGCTGCTATATCGGAACCTGCATGGAGCGAAGGGGTGAGCATACATTTCTACCACACGCTGACCAAGGTTACCTTCACGTTTAAAAAGGTAGACCCGGTGCCCGATGTGGTAACCATCGAAAAGATAGAGTTCCAAAATGTGGGGAAAAGCGGGAAACTTACTATTCCCAATATACCGGCTACCACTACCGAACATAACAAGCCTGATTTCGTGTGGAACGATATCACGACAGGGAACATTTCTTCTACTCTCGCCGACAACAACACGGTGACCGAAGAAGCCGTTCTGATGGGGGACACGTTTCTTATGTTACCCACTGATGCCGACGACTTTCCTGCTACGGCCAAGATTGTTATTACTACCAATTTTGGTGAACGGGAATTCCTGCTCAAGGATATTCTCGATGCTAATCCACACTCGTGGGAGTCAGGAGAGTATATCAACTATAACCTTACGATATCAAACGAGACCTATCAACTGTCAGCCACTCCCCTTGAGTGGGACGAGAGTCCGGTAAATGTGATTTTCGACAAACAGTACTATCTTAAGTTGTCGCAGACCAAGGTGCAGACAGCCCGTAATGCTGCTACTGTTGATATAGAGGTGAAAACAAATTATGATGCAAATCCGGATACAGGCTATCCGGCGGGTGCATTGCTGGATAAGAATGGTATGGAATTGTGGGTAACGGTCAACATGACTCAGACGTCCTTTTCGGATGGAGTGTATACTTATAATGTTAGTGTTGTGATGCCTGAGTTTGATTCGGGAGTAGGAACCGAGCGGTGGACAAGGTGCTACATTAAAGCAGGTAATCTGCATCATCAGGTGGCTCTTCAGCAATGGGGCGGAGACGGAATATGGATGAATTATGATGTACAACTGGATAGCAGTGATACAGGAACCGGAATCATGCAACGCCGCAAGATCGTTTTTACTTCAGGTAGCCCTGGCTGGTGGGAGTGGGAAATAACCGATGTGAATGATCCGGATGATATCTTGCTTAACCGTGAGACCATGATAGAAGCACACGGTTCGAGCGGTGGTACGGTTTTTTTCTACTTCAAGGCTAACGCAATATCCGATAAGACGGCCACGCTGACATTAAACAATACGAATGGTGATAATCCCCCTATGACAGTAACATTGACTGTACCCTAATGGAGGATATAGAAATAGATTAAGAAAGGAAATAAAAATATGCAATATAGGACTTCAATATTCAGAACGATTTTTCTTTTGTCGGCTTTGTTGGCATTGATGGGGTTTATCGGATGCGTACAAGAAGACTTTGAACCAATGCCTCCCCAAACAGGGAATGGAGTACAATTCACCTTGACGGTTCCTGATGTGGATATTCCGTCGGTGACTTCGCGCACAATGGCCGGAGCGGGGACAGCCAAGAAAGAAGACGAAATAAAGACTGTAGATGTCCTTGTATTTGATGCGTCAAAAACACCTGTGGTATTTTTGGAATGGGTTCGTGGCACGGGAGTTACACAGGATTTGGCAAATAATAACTCTACTGTGAATTTCTCTGCCGTACTTTATCCCACTACCGAATCGACATGCATCGTGGTTGTGGCAAATAGGGAACTTGACGGTATTGCGTCGGAATTCAAGAAGGGGGAAACCACTAAAGTTGAGGCGATGGAAGCACTGCTCCATACCCACACCGGCAAATGGACGGCAGACGGTTCGACGACTGGTGGTTACACACGGATTCCTATGTACGGTGAAAAGGAAATAGCGAAAATAGCTCCTTCGATGAACCCGATAACCGGCATCAATATGAAACGCATGCTGGCGCGTATTGATATTCGTAATTCTGCATCTAACTTCACAGTAGAGGAAGTTTATCTGGCCAATTACAATACCATAGGATATATTGCTCCGGCATGGGATGCAGCCGGAAAGGTTATCGATCCGGCTCCGGATGCTACGAACCTTCCGGCTGACGGTGGCAAGAAGATGGGGGAAGGGGAGGCAATTCTTTATTCCGTGGATGGAAGCACACCCTACAACGGGGAGATTTATACATTCGAAGCACCTGCTGCAGTGGATGCCGGCGGTGTGGGGCAAGACGGAGCTTCGAGCCGCAAGGATGCTGTTTGCTTGATTGTGAAGGGAAAGATTGGTAATGGTAAATCCACTTTTTACCGCGTGGATTTCACAAAAACCGGAAAGATAGGAGAGGAAGTTGAATATCTGTCTTTGAAGCGAAACTATAAATACATCATCACCGTAACGGAAGCTTCGGGCATTGGCTATGAAAGTTTCAGGGAGGCATTGGCATCTTATACAGTCATGTCCAATCTTAAGTTCCGGTTGATACATTATGACCGGGATATGGTCAAGGATGTGGTTTACAATGGGCAGTATATGCTTGGTGTGGGTGAATCGGAGGTCAGTGTGACGCAACATCAGAATAATGGTTACGCTATCAATGTTTTTACTGACAATCCCGGCGGCTGGAAGGCTACTGTTACGGAAGGTAATGATTGGCTTGGTTTCACAGGTGGAATGGCCGAGGCCTCAGGGGCTGCGAATGCAGACACGCAACTTCTATTGAGGATTCCTTATTTTAATAACGGAATTACCGGAATGACCCGTATGGCAACGGTTACGCTGACAGCGGGTCGGTTAACTTACGATATTAAAGTGACGCAGGGAGTGATAGACCCGGGGATTATCAAATTTGTCGATGCATACGGGAATGAACTGGAAAATGGCCTTTTCTTCCCTATCAGAAATCCTGATGGAGATGAATTGCCTATCGAGCCACAGACGGTGTATGTGATGTTTTCTGTGGATAAAATCAATGTCCAGCTTTTTGGATCTGAGGATCTGTCCACGATTCAGTATCCTACAGATGGTCTTATTCCACAATTGTACAGAGACAGCAGGAAGTCATTCACTGAAAAGGTGCAAGCGTTTACAGTGCATCCCAATCCGAGGCTTGCGGGGGATGGCACCAGTGCAAGTACCTCTGGCTGGTGGTGGCGTTGGGATATATTCAATTTCTATCTCTATGATAAGGATGGCAGTTATACTGGTTCTATTACTTTGCCAATCAATCAGGGCGAACTGCAGTTCTCATTCCGGTATTACCCCACTGTTGACAATAGTCGCACCTATAAAGTTCATTTAGGGGCGGAGCAATATTTGCAGTTGTTTGTCAATAATAACTGGACAATTGAGAACGTTGAGGAATTGAACATTGTTGGTGATGACGGAACCGGATTGCTCAGACCTGACGCAGATAGCGATATAGTTGTGGGCAGAACGAATGCGGAGTCGAAGATGTATCAGGGCTCTGTAGTAGATAATGATGATGATGGTAAGGCTAATGATGTGGTAAACCGTGGATATGACTTCAGACTGAAGCTCCATCCCGGAAAATGGAAGGAAGGAAAAAGCGGAACGATAAGAATAACATTTAAGAATGTGATGCATACTGTAGCGAATGAATATTTCCCATTTTATCGCACGATTGACCTTCAGATGGTATCTGAAACAAAATCTTATACAACTGCCGGAAACCCTCTTTTTTACCTTTACCCTATCAGGCATGACAATCGGCTCCTGGTTACGAGTGGTCAAAACAAGGGACGTGTGGCGAGTATTTCTGATGCGGAAACTATATGTAATAATATAGGTGATGGCTGGCGTTTGCCTACTGCAAGTGAATTGTTGCTGTCATTTGCCTATGCAGATGCGTTGGGTGGTAATGCGTTGGGAAGCAGTGAAGCATATGGGCAGAATATATATGGATGGTATCAGAATTGGACAGGTAATTATTGGTCGTCCTCGTATTATTCCGAAGGAAGTACAGGTGCATATTTTGAACTCGACTTTGGAGCAGGATACCCGAAATCAGGGTCTGCCACTAATTTTTTTCGTTGTGTGAGAGATAATAAAAATAGCGGGAAAAAGTATCCCTATCTCTCGGTAGCTTCTTCAGGAGTTACTATCGTCTCCCGCGATGCGGATGGAGGAGTAGATCCTACGTTATTGTTTGCTTCGGGTGATACTCCTGATACAAGTAATGAAATGAATAAGATTGCTCCGAAACTTCTGGTGGGAAACACCAGTCTCAGCGGTAAGAGTTGGTCAGAAGCAAAGGAAGCGTGTGAGAGTATAGGGACCGGATGGCGTCTGCCTACCCAGCGCGAAATGTATATGATCGTTAGTCTGGGGGGAACTGAACTTAGTCTCGATAATCAAGGATTTGGTGCTTCGGCAGACTGGGGAACTAATTTTCAAAAAATTGCCACCATGCATTGGGCATTGACCGCACGGGATAATACTTATTGGTTAGTAGGATATAATTGGGAGTCAGCCCGTAGTCGTAATGAATTTAGTGCATGGACAGGTGCAGGAACATCGACCTGGCCCAGCTATCGCTGTGTGCGGTCTGTTGTAGATTAAAACCTGAATGAGTTGTATCAGATACTTTTCAAAAGCATCTTGATACAACTCATTTTTATACTACTTCGGTGTTCCTTTTTTCTATAACGTCTCAATAATACTTCTTTGTTTCTCGATAAACGCAATCCTCTGTGCCTCTCCACTACCTGAAATCAGAGTAGAATGTCTTCTCAACGACTGTATCCAGTTCTTCTGTATCTCACAGATTTGCGGGCTTTGCGAATCCATGGAATTGATGGAATATACCCTAAAAAGGCTGATTTGGTAATCCTTATTGGCAACATAGGTATAAGTCGCTTCAAAATCAATGTTCGACAGGTAAATGTACAATTCATGTCCATTGCTATACTCTCCTTTCACTGATAAATGTTCCAGGTCGATGAGTAACTGTTGCAGTTCGTTCTTCAGATACATGACGTCTGGCGTAGATATCAGATTCAATCCGGCAAAATACTTAATCTCTTTTACAAAAGAACTGAATACGTTGCTGTCCCATATAAAGTAGGTTTTTCCGGCTCTCTTTAATCCTTCGCTCAATTTCTTGTGAGAAGCGACTATTTTGTCGGGCACATGCATGTCGCTCAGAGAATTGGGAGTCTTCACTTTCCCATTCTGGTAAATCCACCGGCACAGGCGGAACTTGGACAAATACTCATAGGCCGAGTAAAAGGTAAAAGGAATTGTATTGGTTGCAGAATACACTTCAGTGGCACTGTCTCCTTTCATGGAATTGAAGATTCGCAGGTAACGCTCTACTATTTCATGATAACTTTCATATAAATTGGGTGAATGCAGAAGATTCACATCGAAAGTGACCCGGTTGGATAGATGGTTTCCGATAATCTGGTCGATGGAAATACCCAGATTATGGGAAATTACGGCTATTTCATCAAAGGTGAATGCGACTTCCCCCCGCAATCTGCGGTAGACGGCCTCTTTCCCCATATATAATGTATCTGTCAGATAATTGGCTAAGTTCTGCCCTGGGGGAATTCTCTCTTTCATTTCGTTAATCAACTCTTTTACAATGTAATTTTTGGTCATAGCCTTTTCTTTTTTGTTAATAATCAAATGTCATAGGACGAATTTGTGACATATACAAATATAGAGCTTGTTAACGGAACTTTTGTGATTGAAATCATGTGGTGAAAACGATAGTCTTTTCTGATTGAAAAGAATGCGAAGGTAAATAGTTGAAAGATGAAAAAAAACAGATAGTAGTTCTATCTGTTTTCGAAATCAGGCACTTATTATTTGAAAAATTTCAGTTTTCGGAAAAAAGGAGCTATAGTGCATCGATAATTTCTCGCTGTTGCTTGAAGAACTGGATGCGCTGCATTTCGCCACTTTCCGATATCAGCGTGGAGAACTTCTTCAATGACTGAATCCACTCCTTCAGGCCCCGGAACATTTCGCTATCTTGCGTGGTGATGGAGTTGATGGAATATATCCGGATCAGACTGAGCTGTATTGTGTCAGTCTCCAGATAACTGTAGGTAGCCTCGAAGTTGATATTCGAAATATAGATCTTGATGTCGTTGCCCGTTTTGCTCTTTCCCCGGGCAGCCAACTCTTCCAGGTCGTCTACTACCGAGAGCAGTTCCTCCTTCAGGAGGTTCTTGTCTTCATCGGATATGAGGTGTACATCACAGAAGTACTGGATGTCATTCACCAGATGACTGAAGATCATATTATCCCAGATATAATCTACAGAACGGATATGGGCTACCGCACTGGCATATTCTTTTTGTTTATCTACTATCTTCTGCGGAATTTCCATTTCTTCAAAATGCCTGCATTTTATGTTTTCATTCTGATACATCCATTTGAATAGCCGGAATTTGGAAAGCATATTATAGTTCAATGAGAGAGTTAGCGGAATAATGTTGGATGAAGTCCCGATTTCCGAGTTCTCTTCTTCTTTCACTTTCCGGAACAGCTCCACCTGCTTTTCCAAGATGGAGTAGTAGGTTTCGAGCGGCTGGCTGCTATCCACTATGTTCATGTCGAAAACGGCATTGTTCTGGAAGCTCACGCCTATCATCTTATCCAGCGATATACCCAGTTTACGGGATATAACGGCTGCTTCGGCTAGGGTGAAGGGTACTTCACCCCGAAGCCGGCGGTAGATAGCTTCTTTGCCTATATAAAGAATGTCCATTAAAGTATTGGCAAGATTTTCTTTGGATGGAAGTTTCTCTCTGACAGCATTAACTAATCCTGTATTTAACTCGTTTGTTATCATAATCTTCTGTTTGAGTTAGAGGTTTGTCTGTTGTCTATTTAACACTTTTGGCAGCTTACTTGTTTCGAAATTCGTAACATTTCTTTTCGAGATAGGGTGTATTTCCGAAAAATATGTTTGGTGAAGCTTGTTTAGTCATATATAGAAAGCCGGATTGCTTGACCTTTCTTTTTCTTGCCACAAAAGTATACGGGTTGTGGTGTAATTTTGTAGTGCAGTTTAGGAAACTGTAATGACTAACTAAAAAGGAATAGAATGGTGAGGAAAGATAGAAAAAAAATAGTGGCTGAGTTGCATCATAATAAACAGGAAAGAAATGAATATCCGGTAATTCTCGGAAAGAATGTTCCTGTTATTAAGGAGATATATGATCCGTTGACAGGTTTGCGTGACGGTACTATTACTCCTAATGCTCCGGTAGTCATTACAGGTGAGAACCTGTGCCTGTCTTCACTTGGAACCATTTACCTGGGGCTTTCTCCCGTCTCCGATAAGGGCACATTGATACATGTTAAAAGAGTGTTTAAGTATACTGACACAGAGGTGTTGGTGATCCTGCCCACATTGGAGCCGGGAGAATATTCCCCGGTAATGATGATTCACGCAGGCGGAAAGGTTGATTTTACCTATACCCTGCCAACAAGATTGAAGGTGCTTGATGAGAGATATGTAAGTCTCCTTGCCAGAAGAAGTTGTAGTGATTTAATATAAGCTCTCTATTTTGATTTAAGTTCTCTATGAAATGAGCGAAGGGTATGCCGGAGATGTGCTTTTCTCCTTAGGCATACCCTTATTATTTCATTCTGAACTATATGGTTTGAGAATCTATTTTTTGAGGATAGATTTTGCTATACCCATTTCCAAACCTCTTAATTCTGCTAATCCGCGCAGGCGACCGATGCAGGAGTATCCCGGATTGGTTTTCTTCTTCAGGTCGTCTACCATCTGGTGGCCGTGGTCGGGACGCATAGGAATGGATACTTGTCTTTTTTGCTGTAATTCGAGGAAAGCTTTCATAACGTGGTACATGTCTACATCACCTTCCAGGTGGTTGGCTTCGTAGAAATTACCTTCTGCATCGCGCTGTGTGCTGCGGAAGTGTACGAAGTTAATGCGGTCACCGAATTGTTTCATCATACCTTCCAGATCGTTGGAACTGCTGACTCCGAGAGAACCGGTACAGAGACAAAGACCATTGCTCTTATTAGGAACAGCGTCAATCAATGCCTGGAAATCGGCAGCACTGCTCATGATACGCGGCAATCCAAGGATAGAACAAGGAGGATCGTCCGGATGGATAACCAACTCTACACCGGCTTCATCGGCAACAGGAGTGATTTCTTGCAGAAAATAAATCAGGTTGGCACGCAACTTTTCCGGAGTGATGTCTTTATAGCGATCAAGCTCTTGCTGGAATTGTTCCAGTGTGAAGCTCTCTTCCGAACCGGGCAGTCCGGCAATCATGTTGCGAACGAGTAGTTGCTTGTCGGCATCCGTCATTTGTTCGAAGCGGGCTTTTGCCTTTGCTTTTTCTTCGTCGGTGTAGTCATTTTCAGCACCGGGACGCTTTAACAAGAAAAGGTCGAAAGCAATGAAAGCGGCACGTTCGAAGCGCAGGGCGCGGCTACCATCAGGCAGTTCATAAGCGAGATCGGTACGCGTCCAGTCCAGTACGGGCATGAAGTTGTAAGTTACGATGTTCACGCCACACTTGCCGAGGTTGCGCAGGCTTTCTTTATAGTTATCAATGTATTTCTGGAATTCTCCCGTCTGGGTTTTGATATGTTCATGTACAGGTACGCTTTCTACTACAGACCAGCGCAGACCGACAGCTTCGATCATTTCTTTGCGTTTCATGATTTCTTCTACTGTCCATACTTCGCCATTGGGGATGTGGTGCAGGGCGTTCACGATACCGGTTGCACCGGCTTGTTTGATGTCCCACAGGCTGACCGGATCGTTAGGACCGTACCAGCGCCAGGTTTGTTCACATAATATCATAATGAATGGGCTTGATTTATTGATTTGTACTACGTAAGTGTTCCATATTCACTTTGTAAGTGTCAGATAGAGAAAGCGTCAAAACCACCGTCTACTACAGACAAGGCACCCGTTACGAAGCTGGAAGCATCGCTGATAAGGTAGTGGATGGTTCCGAACAGTTCTTCCGGTTCGGCAAAACGTCCGCATGGGGTGTGGGCGATGATAGTCTTTGCGCGATCAGTATAAGACCCGTCCGGGTTAGTCAACAGGGCACGGTTCTGGTTGGTCAGCAGGAAGCCCGGAACGATAGCATTTACACGAAGCTCAGGGCTGAATTTAGTGGCCAGTTCCGTAGCCATATAACGGGTGTAGTTAGCTATGGCAGCTTTGGCAGAACCATATCCTACCACACGTGTAAGAGGGCGCAGAGCTGATTCAGAGCAGAAGTTAACGATAACTCCTTTTTTATTCTTTGCCATCACGTCTACGAATGCCATTGTAGGCAATACCGTACCGAAAAGGTTCAGGTCTACTACTTTTCTGAAAGCATCTACTTCCAGGTCAAGAATGGTTTTATCCGGAGCAATAGTAGCACCTGCCATATTTCCACCTGCAGCATTCAGCAAGACATCAATGGTACCGAAACGTTCCAGGATGGCTTTTTTGTTTTCTTCTAATATTTCTTTATTCAGAACGTCTGTTACAAGGAACATGGCTTCTGTCTTCTGATTCAGTTCTGCTTCCAGTTCCTTACCAATTTCTTCTACACGGTCGAGAATTACGATTTTGGCACCTTGTTCTGCAAGGTAGTTAGCAATACTTTTACCCAAGATACCGCAACCGCCGGTAACGATAATCACTTTGTCTTTAATGTCGAATAAGTTTTTCATGTCTTTTCATTTATAAGTTTATTCTAAATCTCTGTGCTACAAAAGTAGTGGAAAAGTAGTTCGTTTACTATAACAAACGTCTCAAAAAGGTGAACTCCTATATTAAAAAGTATTAATTATTGCTTAAAAGCGTCTTTTCTGGCCAATGCTTCCAGGTAATAATAGTCTGCATAGTTGAGAGGAACATCGATTTCATCACCTCCCGGATGGTGTCCGGTGGAGTGTAGCAACAGGAAGCCATAGTTTGTTTCCGGTTCAGCTTGGTAGTGTTTGTTGAGGCTATCTACGATCTTGTCGGCAATGCTTTGATAACGGTTGCTATCTTCTGCTGAAACATAGGTTCGGAGTTCATACAGGGCTGAAGCCATGATGGCAGCAGTAGAGGCATCGCGGGGGACGTTGGGAATACCAGGTGCTTTCATATCCCAGTAAGGAATAAAGTCTTCCGGCAGGTTCGGTAAGCCAAAAAAGAAGTCTGCAATATGGCGTGCCTGTTGTAGATAGGCTGGATTCTTTGTGAAACGATAGCACATGGTATATCCGTATAATCCCCATGCTTGTCCACGGCTCCAGAAAGAATCATCGGCATAGCCTTGTGCTGTCTGTTTGGCACGCACTTCTCCTGTTTCGGGGTCGTAATCTACTACATGATATGAAGAGTAATCCGGACGGAAATGATTCTTCATGGTAGTATTGGCATGGTTTACAGCAATTTTCCAGTAGATGGAATCGCCGGTTTCCTGGGTAGCCCAGAATAGCATTTCCAGGTTCATCAGGTTGTCGATGATGACGGGATACTTCCATTTATCACGGTTATGATCCCATGAACGAATGCTCTTTACTTTGTCATTGTAGCGGGTAATCAAAGTCTTGGCACTTTGTAATACTACATCTTTATAAGAACGTTCACCTGTTAGTTGATAAGCTTTTCCAAAGCTATTGTTCATCATGAAACCCAGGTCGTGAGTACCTTTGTGCCACTTAGCCTCTTCTATCATCCAGGTATTGCTGATAGCTTCCTGACGCCAGAAATCATCGTTTGTATAAGCATATACTTGCCATAATGAACCGGGGAAGAAGCCCGAACACCAGTCGTGCGGATGTATCATTCGCAGTGAACCGTCTTTGTTGATACTCCGGGGAATTACGCGGTGTTTGCATTGATTCTCAGCTTCTTTTCTGGCCTTATTTGCACATTTCATGGCAAATTGCAGTTGGCCACAAGCAAAAGCATATGCATTGTCTACATCATCAGGTTTTACCCACAATAGATTGAAACGATCCTTCCAATCAATGGTGCGATGTGCTCTATAAAGTTTCAGATAGTCCGTACGTTCCGGATTTAACAGGAAAACACGATACAGGTCTTTGCAGAATTCTTGTTGTTTGTAATCCCATTCGCTGATTTGCTGGTAGGGCCAGTCTTTTACATCTTTGCCAACATATGGGGCTAAGAAGTCCATTGCCTTGTAGAAATTACGGCCGTCCGTTGATGTGGCGTTATCAATTGAAATACCAATCTTCTGAGCCATAAGAAAAATATCGATGAAATGGGACAGATTGAACTGTGAATAACCGAATGCAAGGGTACGGCGCAACTCATGTGGTTGTCTACCATCCGGCTCGATCTGAGTGAAGATACGTCTTTGGGGGATAGCATTGATGACTTCCTGTGCCACTTTCACATTTCCTGCATATAGGGCGAAAGCAATAACTTGTGCATCATGTGCTGTACTGTGGTTATTAGCCTGGTTAGCTTCTTCCTGTCCTTGCGGACTATTCAGTATCCATGTCAGCAGTTTGCCAAACCATGCTTTCAGTTGTTTACTGTCTTTGGGTGTGAAAGCCTTCGACTTCTCCAATAGTTGTACGGCATCCAGCATCTCAACGAACGAATAAGTATCGATGACACCATAACAGCGGCCTTTGTTGTTATGATGTCCCGGTATCATCTGGGCATATTCTAAATTCGGGTTCATGCGCGTATCTTTATTAAAGAACCATACACGAATCAGTTCAGTTGCCTTTTGAGCATACTTCTCGTCATTGCTGAAATACCACGCAAGTGCAAGAGTGGTGACGCGCTGGGCAGTTGCTCCAAGACGGTTTCGATCCAGCTTATTCAGTTCCGGGTTCGACTCACCGTCACGGCTGATGTAGGGTAGACCGTCAGGTTTGGAGGGATCGGGCCAATAATAGCGTGCCTGACTCATGTAATCGTGTTTATCTCCGCTGCCGGGCGTCTTCTCTTTCATCACGACAGATAGAGGTTGTACATCCAGTAATTTTTCTGCTTCTGTTACCAACTCTTGATATGTGGTAGCAAAGTAAGGTTGATGTAATGATTGTTTTACTTTTTGCAGATGTGCTCCATCCCAAATAGATTGTGCATGAATATGGCCTACTGCAAGTAATAAACAGATAATGAATAAGTTAATTCTGACTCTCATGGTGTTTTTGTTTTGAAGTTAATAAAGTTTCCTGAGTTTTATACCGTTCAGAAAGCTTTTTCCATTCCGAACAGAGAAGCGTATTTCAATTTTATTCCGAAAGTTTGTAATATTGTATCTTTTCCGCAGAGCATGAAAATAATCACTTTCGCGACAAGGGGAAAAGCTTTCTTCGATAGTTTGATCATTGATTATTATGTCGAATCTGTTTTCACGGTTTTCCACATCAGAATTACGACCTAATTGGTAGACTGTTGTTGCATTCTCGCGGAATATATCTGTAAAAAGAAATTCTATTTCATAAACTCCGTTGGGAACATCGAAACGGTAGCCTTCAATTCCGTTGCGAAGAGTCTGAAATAGAGGTCCGTCATTGGTATTCTTTATTTGTATCTGGCTACTTTTACTTTCTCCGCCAATATATCCCCAGCCATTTTCAGTATAAGGCTGATCGGGTAGCCAGGTGAGATTACTTTCGTCTGAAGTATAGAAACAATAACTTCCTACATTGATGGCAAGTTCTAAGTCCCGTAGATTTGTTCCATTTAAATTTGCAGGGATAGGGGTAAAGTTTAAGCGGATTCCGTCTTCTACAAAAGAGATATCTTGGACGGCTTTTCTATTTTCTGCTTTAGCAGCGATAAAGTGTTCTTTTTGGCAGAATGGCACCTCAAATGTTACTGCAAAATTCTTGGTTTTCTGTTTGCCCAAAGACTTCCCATCAATAAAAAGCTCTACTTCAGGAAGGTTAGTATATATTTTAACCGGTAATATGACCGGCTCTTTCCCATGCTGTATACCGGAACGATGTGTCCAGTCGCGGCTGGCGATATGTAATACTGGAATGTCTTGACGCCAGGCAGCTTTATAATAATAGTATATATCCTTAGGAGTACGGTTTGAGTATACCAATCCTTTATTGTTGATCCGTGGCATAGACTCATCACGCAATGCGGAAGAGAAATCGATGAAGTTCCAGTGCGTTCCGCCACAGACGTAGGGCGTTTCTTCCAGTACGGGCAGGTAATGCTCCAGGTACTTCTGCTGATACTCGATGCTGAAATCAAAGGCGTTCGGTTGTAGCGAATGTATGCGCTTGTCAGAACCTGCACCGTATTCGCTGACAATCATGGGGTGCGAAGGAAACTTTTTGTGTTGTTCTGCCAGGAAGCGTTCGAAGCCTGTAAGGTTGCCTCCATACCAGCCTTGATACAGGTTCCAGCCGACAATATCGGTAATACTGCCCAATCCTACCTCGTTGTAACTGTTGCTGCCATGAAAGGCCATAGTGCTGACACGAGTGGAGTCTTCTTCTTTCAAAACTTTCTCCAGACGATTGGCGAGTGCCAGTGTCCGTTCCAGCACGGGCTTCAGTTCTTCTTCTTTTTTATAGCGGCGCTGGGTGACGAGCAATATTTCATTCATGTGTCCCCAGGTGATGATGGAGGGGTGGTTATAGTGTTGGCGTATCATTTCTCGCAGATTGCTTTCGCAGTTTTCTGCGTAACCCGGAGTGTCGGGCACAATGTCGATGATGGGTATTTCTTCCCAGGCCAGCATACCGAGTTTGTCGCACATTTCCAACAGGGCATCATCTTGCGGATAATGGGAGATGCGGATAAAGTTGGCGCCCATTTCTTTCATCAGCATCATGTCGCGGCGGTGCATCTCGTCCGTCAGTGCGACTCCGATGGGCTTTTGGTCCTGGTGGCGGCAAATGCCGCGTAATTTATAAGGCTTTCCGTTGAGGGAGAAGCCTGTCTTGCCATCGAAGCCAAACCAGCGGAAACCTGTATGATGATTACTGCGGTCGAGGATGACTTTTGTTTTTTTATCGCGCAGAATGCTTTCTACCCTGTAGAGATGAGGTGTCTCGGGTGTCCATAATCGGGGGGACAGGATAGGGGTGGTTTCGGTATGAAAAGAGTATAATTCTCCACCTTTTATCTGGATAGACTGTTTCTGGGTTTGGGCAATACTTCCGTCGGGATTGTATACGATATGCTCCAGTTCAAGAGATGCTTTCTGTACTGCATCGTTCTTGATCTCTCCGCGAATAAGTATCGTGCCTTTTTCTTCGGACACTTGCGGGGTACTGATAAATATCCCGTCCGAGCTGTGGTTGGTCAGATGGAAATGCTGTTTGGAGACTGCTGTGAGCCATACATCCCGGTAGATGCCGCCAAAGAATGTAAAGTCGGCGGAGATAGGGGGGATATCCTGTCGGGCGTTGTCTACACGGATAGCGAGAGAGTTGGGAGAGTTGAACGAACAGAGCGAAGTGATATCGAATGTGCAGGCGGTATATCCGCCGTTATGTTCGCCTACTTCTTTACCGTTGATGTAGATGGTAGCGGCCTTGCTGGCTGCATCCAGTTTCAGGAATACCTGTTTGCCTTGCCAATGTTGCGGCAACATCAGTGTACGGCGATACCAGCCTGTTCCCTGGTAATACTTTTTTTCGGTATATGCATCCGTATTCCATGTGTGCGGGAGATGTATGCTGTTCCACGCACTGTCGTCGTAAGCCGGAGAGGCTGCGGTCTCGCACTCACCTTTATGGAATTTCCAACCGTCGTTGATTGTCTTACTTTCTTGTTGTGCGCAAACTGTCTGGGACAGGAACAGAATCATGGGTATCAGTATCCGGAGTTTCCGGGCTGGAAATGTTTTCTCTTTACTCATGGTATATTTATTGTTGATTTGTTAGCTGAGAAAGAAAGGAGGCAGTAACCAGGCCGGTTATGCCAGTTGCTGCCTCCAAACCTTCATTCAATCTTTCTACTTATATCCTTTGAAAACGAATCAAAAAAGCTGTCTTTTTACCATCCGTAGTTCTGCGGAATACGCCCTTCGGACAATTCTATCACATTCTGATGGATAGGATAGAGATAAAGTTTGTCTGTCCATTGGCGGTTTTCCAGCTTCGTACGCGTATAGTAGGAGGTAGGTTCGCCCGGAGCTTTATCTTTCGAGCCCTTCATATTCATTCCGTAGAAGCGTGTCTGGTCGCAACCTATTCTGCCCTCGTCACCGCAGACCATCCAGCGGCGGATATCGAAGTAGCGTTGTCCTTCACAATAGAGTTCTACGTAGCGTTCGTGCTGGATGGCATCGAACTGTTTGTCATAATTGCCGATTATACCGGTCTTTATGCCGTTATCGTTCATGGTCTGGTAGCCTGGGATACCTGCGCGTTCGCGTACTATGTCGATATACTTGATGATGTCCGCATTGCCCGGATCTATTTCATTGAGTGCTTCGGCATAGAACAGGTAGAACTCGGCCAAACGGTAGATGATGGAAACACGTTTCCAACTCTGTGTATCACCGCTGGCATGGTTCACAGTACGGTTCTTGAATTTGCCCAGCATGTATCCGCCTTTCACATTGTCACCGTTGGAGAGGTCGTTTCCGCCACCTGCCGAGAAGTCTACGACGTAGTTAGGATTGCTGTTCATCCATTTCTTGAACCAGCTTCTTCCTTGGTATACCACGCTTGCGTAGAAACGAGGTTCACGGTTGGCATACATGTTGGAGATGTTCTGATCTGTCTTTTTGTCCTTATAGTCAGGATCATAGCAACGGTTTTCTACAGCGCTGAATCCGGTTTCATCGTAACCGCTGTTCGGATCGTCGATGTCGAGTCCATTGGCCATGAAGAACATATCTACAGCGTCTTGAGACGGGCCGATAGTGCCATAGCATGAGTTTACATCACGCGGGTTGGTACGTTTTTCCATCTTGTACTGATCGGAGTAACTGTTGTTGGTACTGCACCACAGGATTTCTTCATTATACACCTGGAAGAGGTTGTATACCGAACGGTCGGGTTGCTCCACTCCGTTTGCCATCACGCGGTAGAGGGCGTGGTGTTGTGCTTCGGCATAATCTATCAAGTCCTTAACACGGTCTCTGGCAGTCACCCATTTCTGCGGGTCCTTGCTCTGCGGGAAGATGTACTCGCCTTTGGAGTTTTGCAGTTTCTGCAATCCCTGGTAGTATTCGGAACCGTCGCCACCGTTGAACAGTTTGGAGGCGGCATACATCCACAACTTGGCACGCAGTGCTTTGGCCACTACGATGGTGGGGCGTACCACTTCATTGGTGTTGAAATTATATGCACCGTCTGCGTATGACGTGATGACTGATTCGGGCAGTTTGGACTGTGCGGGGTCGCAGAGAGGGGTCAATATGCCGTCGATGTAGTTCACCATTTCGTCCACCGTGGCACGGTCATAGTCCGTCACGTGCGGTTCGGCAGCGTCATCTATCTCCGTCACGATACAGGCAGGGCCGTAAAGTTCGAACATAGAGAAGTAATAATAGGCAATCATGAACCGACATTCATCCTTCATGCGGGCTATTTCCTCGGCTGTCAGCTTGTTGGTACTGCTGGGGTCACCTACACCTCCGTCGTGGGCGCGTTCAATGAAAATCATGGCTTGGCGTATGTCTTTGTAGAAAGTGGCCCAACGGTGATAACTTCCGCTGGCTGCCGTAAAGCCTGCCATCATGACGTCGCGTGAACTGGCTTTTTCCGATGCGATTTCACCGCAGAGGTTTGACCATGGGTTTTTGAAAGCGTTGACTTCTGAACCGGTTTCTGAATATTCCATCAGATTGCGGTAGATGACTCCGTACCAGTTTCGGGTATAGGTTGCATTGTCCCAAACTTGATCGACTCCCAGGCTGGCGTTGAATTCGCCTGATATGTCGAGATAGTCTGAACAAGATGCTGTGCTGAATGCAAGGACGGCAGAGCCGACGGTTGCGTATAGTAAATTTTTCAGTTTCATATCGTTTATTAATTAGATGTTTAGAATGTAACTTCTGCTCCAAAGGTCCAAGTGCTGGAGATAGGATATTTGGCACCTGAGTTTGCATCACCCAGTTCCGGATCCCAATATTTCACGTCGTCCCAGGTTTTCAGGTTGGTGCCTTGTACGTAGAGACGAAGGTTGGTGAGACGCAGTGATTTCAGTTGCTTCTTGTTGAACTGGTAACCGAATTCTACGTTCTTTAGGCGGAGGAAACTTGCGTCACGATACCACCAGGTGCTCGGTTGCAGGTTGTGTGCAAAGGTATTGTTGCGCAGGCGTGGGTAAAGCACGTTGTCGTTGTAGGGGTCGGATGCCTTCCAGCGGCTCATAGCCTCCATACGTGCCGAAGAAGCGTCCTTGCCTTGATTGAACGGCATGAAGTTGGATGCCTTGCTCATCAGGTTGATGGAACAACCCGTTACACCTTGGAAGAAGATACCGGCGAAGAATCCTTTCCATTCAGCGTTCAGCGAAAGACCATATACGCTGCGCGGGGTCTTGTCCAGATGACCGTTACGGTAGGTCTTGTCGTCGTCATTGATAACACCGTCATTGTTCAAGTCGCGGTATTTGATGTCACCGGGTGCTACGGCAGCTCCCGGATCGGCTACACCGGATTTCAGTTGGTAACTTTCGGCACCGCTCACAGGATCTATAGTGATATTGAAATCATCGGGTGTATAGAGTCCGTCGGCGATGTAGAGGAAAGGAGTCCACAATGACATACCCGTGAGATCCTGGTAGCTGTATTTATGTCTGATTTCATCCGTTTCCACAATCTTGTTCTTCGCATACGTGTAGTTGGCACGGAACGTCAGATTCAGATTGCCTACATGTTGCTTGAAAGTCAAACTTCCGTCAACACCCTTGTTGCTCACGATACCATAGTTCTGGGTAGGGTTGGATTGCAGACCGCTCATTGAGGGAACCGTGTTACGGGTAATCAGGATGTCCTTACGACGGTTGGAGAAGTAGTCCATAGAGAGGTCTAACTGTCCGTTCAACAGACCGAGGTCGAAACCGAAGTTGGTTTTGTCCTCAATCTCCCAACGCAGGTTGGCGTAGTAGGCGCGGTTTTCGCTCAATCCGCCGAACCAGTTCTGTGCATTACCGTTTGATATGCCTGATATACCCAGGTTGAGGCCGCCGGCATCGGTGTTCATTGCTTCCTGGTAGGGGAAACGGGTATTGCCCAACTGGTCGTTACCGGTACGTCCATAGGATGCACGCAGTTTCAAGGTACTGATTACTTTCTGTACAGGTTCAAAGAACTTTTCGTGGCTTACATACCAGGCTCCACCCACAGCGGGGAAGATACCCCAACGGTGACCCGGGGCGAAGTTCTCACTACCTGTCATACCGAAGCTACCTTCGATGGTGTAACGGTTGTCGTAAGTATAAGAACCACGACCTACGATGCTCTGTTTACGATAAGGAAGCAGGTTGAGGCCACCAGCGTTCTGGTTCTGGGTTTCCTTTTGGTTGTATAGCAGTAAGCCTGTAACATCGTGCTTGTCGTTAAAGTTACGCTTGTAGTTGAGGGATGCCTCAATGTAGATCTTTTTGTTACCGCCGGATGAACCACTTGAGGGGTTACTCAATGCAGAACCTGCTTCCAATGACTTGAATATCAGGTTGCCATCGGCATCGCGTCCGGTAGCTGTAAAGGTAGCGGGGGACATTGTTCGGTTGACATACTGGTTGGAGTTGGCATCGAAGCTGACGCTACCTCTTATAGAGAGTCCCTTCGTGATGAAGTCCAGGTCTTGTTCCAACAATACCTTGCTTTGGAATGTGGCATCCCAACTCTTACTGTATCCACTGAAGTAGAGGAAGTTGTAAGGATTCTGACGGAGGCCTGAATTGTCATAGTTGGGGTGCTGTGCGGCTGAACCGTCCGAGTAGATCTGCGGATAGAGGTGCACAGGTTGCAATGTCATACCACCGAAGATGTCACCGGCCGTTTTGGAGGGAGCCGTACGGTTGATGTACTGTCCGGACATATCCACAGACATACGGGTGGTTTTACTCAGTTCGAAGTCGATATTGGAACGCAGGTTGTAGCGGTCGAAGCTGATGTTTGAATCGTAGTCGGCGTTCTTCTTCTCCTTGTACACACCGTCTTGCGTATAGTAGGCACCCGATACGAAGAAGCGTACGCGGTCGCCACCACCACGGAAGTTGATGGTATAGCGTTGGCTGCTGGTGTGGTCGCGCAACATGCTCATCCAGTCTGCATCCGGATAGAGGTCGGGGTCTACGCCGTTGCGGTATTTTTCCAGGTCAGCGTCGCTCACCGGTGCTGTGTAGTTGGCGCGCGGGTTGCCGTTGCTGTTCCAGTCTGCTTCGTTGTATAAGCTCAAATAGTCGTAAGAACTCATGAGGTTGGGCAAGCGGAGCGGTGTGGAGTAGCCGTATTCGGCCGACATGCTGACAACAGTCTTCTGTGATTTACCACGTTTGGAAGTAATCAATACTACACCGTTAGCACCTTCGGCACCATATACGGCTGTTGCGGCGGCATCCTTCAGAATAGAGAATGTCTCGATTTCATCTACGTCAATGTCATTCATTTTACGGGGCACACCGTCTACCAGTACCAGCGGGTCTGTTCCACCGGCATACGAGCTGATACCGCGGATAAAGAACTGAGCATCGTCCCAACCCGGTTCACCCGAACGCTGTACGGCAATCAGACCGGATAGCTTACCGGCGATGTTGTTGGTAAGGTTGGCGCTCTTTACGCTCAATTGAGCCGGTCCTACGGTTGACATGGAGCTTACTACACTCTCTTTCTTTTGCTTACCGTAACCCACAACCACTACTTCTTCCGTAGCGATGGCATCCATCTCCATTCGGAGGTTAAAAGTGGTTTCGTCGGCTTTCACTCTGTGATCTACACTAACGAATCCGATATAGCTGAATTCCAGTACTTCGCCGGGAGCTGCTTCGATGGAGTATCGTCCCTCGACGTCACTGATGACACCGCGGTTGGTGGTACCTTGCACCCTGACGGTGGCACCAATAATGGGGTCACCATTGGAATCGGTCAACAAACCGCTGATGCGTTGTTTTTGTTGCTGTACAGCTTCAATACCGTTGGCTTCGTCAGCAGCGCTGGCACGTAGAGTGGCAGGTTGTGCTACCAAACCAAGGGCAAACATAGCTGCTATATAATATCTTTTTTTCATATATCTATACTTAATTGTTTATCTATACTTTAAGAAAGTTGGTCATTCGCCCATTTCGTATAAGGGGAGTTCGT
Organism: Bacteroides sp. Phil13; assembly: GCF_001940965.1. Classification (NCBI taxonomy): domain Bacteria; kingdom Pseudomonadati; phylum Bacteroidota; class Bacteroidia; order Bacteroidales; family Bacteroidaceae; genus Bacteroides; species Bacteroides sp. Phil13. Next base: position 62,421 of record NZ_MSHA01000096.1, read on the forward strand.
CTAAGGCTTTTATCCAGAGTCCGTTCGGATTGGTGCTGGTTTCTACAGTCATTACCATGTATTTGCCGGATGGCCAAGTATCGTTGGCGTTGAAGTTACCGTCACTGGCGTATTTGATATAGTTGCCACCTTCTTTTGCACTATATGCTCCGGGGCCTTTCCATTCCAATCCCCATCCTTTTTGTCCGAAGAACTTGAAGTTGACGCCATTTACGTTTTGTCCTACAAGCATTATCAGTTCATACTTGGTGTCGGTGAGCGGAACCAGGTTGAATGCTTTGCCCGTGTTCCAGTTAATGTTGTTCTGAGCGTATGATGGGAATCCTATCTTATCGTTACCAATCACCCACATGGCAGTGGCATTCTGTGTGCTTGATGAAGAAGCGTTTTCCAACTGTTCCATCATGATTGCTTTCATACCTTTATCCAGCGTGAGTTTGTACTTACCGTCTCTTCCGCGGAAGTGGAGCAGAGTTTCGTCTCCATTTACGAGGTCAAACCAGGTAGGGTTCTTCCAGAGTTCGGCATACTCTTCTTTGATGCCACTGATTTTGATGATGTCGTCCTTCTTGAATTCGGTTTCAACGTAGAATACGTTGCCCGATCCGTCGAATTCCATAAACTTGTTCTGCGTGTCGAAGCGTATACCGAATTTCGGGAATGGGGCACCTTCAAAAGTCAGGGTGTTGAATGTGATTTCATACTTGCCGTCTTCATCATAGCCTGTGGTTTCGAAGCCGATACCTTTGGGGGCATTGAGGGCTATCTTGCCATTGTCCATACCGAAGAACAAGTCATTGCCTTGCAGGTAGGGGTTGTTTGTTCCGTCAGAATAGGCCGGTGCTATGATAGATGCTTCCATGTCGGCCGGGAAAGCTTCACGTGCTTTGTATTCATACTCTTTGCCGGGAACAGGAGTCATGGTGTATTCTTTGCCATTGGCAGCCACCAACTTTAATGTTTGGTACTTGGGTCGTTCGATGGCAACGGTCATTTCTTTGCTGTCGTTGCTGAAACGCTCGTTCTGGATGCGCAAGATAACCTTTGCATCTCCGTCGGGTGTGTTTCTCTGGTAGGGGGCCAGTACTTTTCCGCTGTACTTTCCATCAGCTTTCAGGCTGTAGAAGGCTTCGGATACCATTTCTTCTCCATAGTAGAGTTGAACCTTGGCCTGGTTGATTTTCACGCCTCCGCTTTTCACCTCGAAGTCGAAGGTGATGCTATCGCCCATGTAAGCTTTTTCACTGCCTACAAAGGATACGATAGTCGAGCTGCCGTGATCATCGAACTGGTCAATCTCATCTTTGCACGATGTCATGCCGATAAGGCTGAGTGCCATCATGCCGAGCAAAAATCGATTTCTCATAATCTATAAATTTAAAATTAAAAAAAGTGATGTATTATATTTAAGTCTCTGTTATTTCCATTTGAAAGAGTTTACCGAGCGTGGCTGCAAGTTGCAGTTTGCCGAGTGCTTCTTGCCTGCGGCGTCGGGGGCGGTGAGCACGATACTCTTGGCCGAACTGCTTTTGTTGATGATGACAAAGGCATAGCTTCCATAAGATTATAGGTGCGGGTGTCGGTGGTGGTAAGCATGTAGGCTTGCAGACCGACAGGGGTCTCCGGATTTTCTCCATCAGGTGTTTTGGGGGGATTTGTTTCATCGTTGTCCGATCCGCATGCACTACCATTAACCAACAGGCTGAATAGGAACACATAAATGAATAAATAAGATGCTTTTCTCATGTTAGTATGACTTATAGGTTTTACAAAATGGTTTTATCCGCTGCAAATATATGCGTGTGATGAGGGCGTTTCCTAAAAATACGCTACTTCAAAACTTTCTCATTCATTGGTTTTAACTACATCATGACTTTCTCTCGGGTTAATTATTTTGTTGATAATTAAATGTTTATTATAATAATATCGCTACATCTGAAAATAATTCTTTTATTTGTAGGTAAAATACTCTATCTTTGTTTTCATAAGAATAAAATGTTAACCGCTATGAAACGAAAATACCTTCTCTTTTATATTCTTCTTCTTTTTAGATCTATTCCTGTAAGTGCCGGATGGCAACGTCCGGTGACGAACTATACCCGGCATACTTATAAAGCTGGCAATCAGAATTGGAGTATTCAGCAGCATGATAATGGTTGGATATATGTAGCTAACAACAAAGGCTTGTTGGAATTTGACGGTGTGGAGTGGAATACATATCCCATTCATAATGCCAAAACACGTGCAGTGAAAGTGGGACATGACGGGCGAATTTATATCGGTGGAATGGAGCAATTTGGCTATTTTACTCCAAATCGTCTTGGTGGGTTGGAGTATACTTGCCTTTCTGATAGTTTATCTCCCAATGTGAATGTCGGAGTCATCTGGAATATTTTATTAGACGGAGACCGGGTGTATTTTCAATCGGACCGTCGTTTCTTTTATTGGGAAGAGGGGAGTGTGAAGAAAATAGATTATTCTTCAGAGATTTATACTTCGTTCATCTTGCGTAATAAACTGTATATCACTTCTACTGAAGGATTGTTGATGTTGAATGGAACAGAATTTATATCTGTTCTTGGATCTTTGGAGATAGGAGCGACTGTCAAAGTCGGTGGATTGTTGCCTCATCAGGACAGTTTGTTAATGGTAACCCGGGATAACGGATTGTTTATTTACGATGGCACTGTTTTTAAGAAATATAATACCGTAGCAGAGGATTTTTGCCGTAAAAATAGAGTTTTCTGTGCTGCATTGCAAGATTCGTTGTTAGCGTTGGGTACTATTCAGGGTGGAGTTTGTCTTTTAAATCTGAAGACGAATGAAATGGAAATCATATCTACGGAAAATGGTTTGCAGAACAAAACTGTGTTGAGTATGCTGTTTGATAAGACGGGCAACCTATGGCTGGGGCTGGATAATGGGATTGACTGCATTCACCTGAAAGCAAGGCTTGCTTCACTCTATGGAGGTAAACCTGTGATCGGTTCGGGATATGCGTCTTGCAGTTATCAGGGTAAATATTATTTCGCAACGAATCAGGGGTTGTATCGCTCTACTCTTCCGGGGCAGTTAAACCAGAGAGATCCCATAGATCTCGTACCAGGTACAGGAGGTCAGATGTGGTCACTTCACCAATATGACGATAAGTTGTTCTGCTGTTCGGATAATGGTATCTTTATTATGGATGGAGATCATATGGAACATCTCAACAATCCCAAAGGAGTATGGGGGATTGTATCGGTGGATGACCGTAAGGATGTGTTGATTGCAGGCACTTACAGTGGACTGTATTTGCTCATGAAGAGAGGGACGAGTTGGAGGGTAGAAAGCTATATAGAGGGGTTTACCCGTTCGTGCAAAGATATGTTGATGGAAGATTCGACTCATATATTGTGGGTTGGAAATAAAGAAAATGGGGTTTGTCGTTTGACTTTGGCAGATGATTTACGAAAGGTGGAAAAGATGAAAGACTATAATAACATCATCTTTCCACGTGGATATGATGCTTGTTTGTTGCGGGTGAAAGATGAAGTTACTATAGCTTCACATTATGGTCTGTGGCAGTATAATCAGAGTCGTGATACGCTGGAAGCGTGTATTTGGCTGGAACAGTTATTAGAAGGAAAGGCTGCGTATACCTATATGAAGATAGACTCATTGCAAAATATCTGGTATGTAACAGATGGCGTATTGAAAGTATTGCATTATGATGCTGATAAGCAGGAGTATCGCCGGATAACTAATGAGCAGTTCTTGAAAGGGGCATTGATAGAAAACTTTGAAGATGTAAGTCTTTATAAGGCCAACAAGGTAGTGGCAGGAACAGAGGAAGGCTTTTCACTGATCACACTGGACAGCCTGCCGGTGCAACAAATGCCGTTGACATTGCAAATCAGGAAAGTCTACTTGACGGGGTTGCGTGATTCGCTTATTTATGGCCGCAGTTATTTGTATGATACAGCGCCGATGGTGATTCCTTATTCTCAAAATTCAATGCGAATAGAATATAGTGTAAACAACTTCAATAAGGCGCACACAGTGCTATATTCTTATCAGTTAAGTGTAGGTGGTGAGAAAGGAACCTGGAGTGAATACAGTGAGAATAATATGAAAGAGTTTACAGGACTGCATGAAGGAAAGTATGTATTCAGTGTGAAATTGCTTACTGACGGTAGTCAGGAACCGGTGGAAACCTCGTTTGCTTTTGAAATATTGCCGCCGTGGTATCGCACATGGTGGAGTTATCTGGTTTATTCGGTAGTGGTAGTGTTGCTGTTTTATTATGTGTATTATCGTATCTCAGTAGGGCGTAAGCGCTTGTTAATGCAAAAAGAACTGGAACTCTATCGACAGGAACAAAAATTCCAAAAAGAAAGTGATCTGAAGGATCAGAAGATAGATTCGTTGCAGGAAGAAAACTTACAGTCGGAATTGCGTCATAAATCGGAGGAACTGATTCGTACTACTTTGAACATCGTACGTAAGAATGAAATCTTATTGGATATAAAAAAGGAAGTACTGGGCATTTCCCATTCCATCAGCGAAGAGAATCTGGTTTCTCTTCGTCGAAAAACACTTCGTCTGTTGGGACAGATTGATACGAACATCGAGCATGATGACGATTTACAGGCATTCCAAAGCACCTTTGATTCGGTACATCATGATTTCTTCAAAAAATTGGAAGAAGCATATCCGGAACTGAACAACAAGGAAAAGTTACTTTGTGCTTATATCAAGATGAATTTGCTTTCTAAAGAGATTGCTCCGTTGTTGAATATTTCTTTGCGCGGGGTAGAAATAAGCCGTTATCGCTTGCGTAAGAAGCTGGGACTGGAAGAAGGAGCGAATCTTGCGGAATTTTTGCAGAAATTTTCAAAATGACTTCTGCAATACAAGTAAGCTCTCAGGTCCCATGTTGAAAAGAAGATCGACGATACTCAGATTCGGCAGGAAGCCGAGACGTTCCTGAAAAACCTGATAATAAGGCCGGACTATGAAGTCCGGATCTTCCTCTTTGTAATCCTTTTTGGGATGGATACGCTCGCGGAAATCATCCTCATCGGGTGCAAAACTGCTTTGGAATGAAGTAGTACGTTCCATGTCCGGCTGTATGTCTATCAGTGAGCAGACCAGATGACACAGTTCCTCGTTGAAATCGACTAAAAACTCATATTTCTTCTCGTAGAAAGGTTGGAAATCATCCCTGTAATATTCAAAAAAAGGAGTATGGTTATAAGCCGATGATAAAGCATTCCAGTGTAGATGACGCCAATTACCGTGATCGGAAATGCGGATATCTTTTAAGGGACATTTCGGAGTGCCGGGTTTGACGGTAGGGATGGAGAGAGCCAACTCGCCATCGGGCGCTGCAATGGTGCAACGGTTGCGGTAGGTTTGTTTCACGTAATGATCGTGCTGTTCGATAAAGACTTTATCGTATGCCACCAACTTGGCGTAATATTCTACAGGTGCCAGATAGGCGGAAGAGAGATATATGGTTTTCATGAGGTTCGCAATTTATGCCTGATACTTAATTGTTTTATACTTAATACTTTGTGATTAACCCTATTTATCTTACCGTTTTCCACATCCTTTTCCAACGATAACCGTTGAACAATCCGGTTCCTGTCTTTTTGGAAAACCAGATGAGCGAAGCTTTGCCGATGATGTGATCTTTGGGTACAAAGCCAAATAAGCGGGAATCGGAGAGATTGATGGAGTTATTAGCACCTACCCAGTAATAATCCTTGGTGAAATAGCAATGCTGTACAGGCTTTCCGTCAATGTACAAAGTATCGTTCTTTATTTCAGCTTGTTTATTCTCATGCAGCACAAGCGTGTTGCGTAGTAAAGTACGGTTCCACGGATATACACGCACCGGTTTACCTTTGCCGGGAACGATCAACGGGCGCAGGGCTTCTATGGAGTCTCCTTCATTCAGTAACTTTATCCAGCAATTGCCATTCATCGCTTGTTCCAGCAGATAATATTCATAACGGCTGAAACTACGTACATTTCTTACGCTATCTTGTCCCATCAGGTGGTTGTTACATATAGACAATAGTGTAAGTAATGAATCCAGCTGTTTTTCTTTTTCTCGTGGATAAGTATATAAAAACTTCTGGTCGGGAGCGTTTTTTTCTGATGGAATTACGGAGAACAGGGAGTCTATCAATAAGGTATCTCCCGGTACGCCGATACATCGACTGATGAATGTTTCACGCCGGGAAATGACAGGCTCTGATAGATTAGCCGGATTATTGAAGACAATGATATCCTCTTTTTGTACAGGGCTGTCCCCCCAACGGTGATAATTCCACAATGCCATAAGGGGAAGGCGCAGACCGTAACTCCATTTATTTACGAGAATACGCTCTCCCTGAAACAAAGAATTCTCCATACCCGAAGAAGGAATAAGATAGGAAGTCATAACGCAACCCCGAAGTAACACCACAACGAGTATTATTCCGATGATTGCTCCCGTTATTTTCCAAGCCTTATTCATTTGATATCATTTTACCCACTTGAATATCCGGTTCCAACGGATTTTTCCATCAAACCAGCCACGATCCTTATCGAGGGATAACCAGACAACAATTGGCTTACCTACAACATGGTCCTCCGGCACGAAACCCCACGAACGGGCATCGGCTGAGTTGTGGCGGTTATCGCCCATCATCCAGTAGTAATCCATTTTGAAGGTATATTCGTCCGTCTTCTTGCCATTAATATAGATGCCGTCCTCTTTTACTTCCAGTGTATTACCTTCATAAGCTCTGATAGGGCGTTCGTAGATGGGCAGATTGTCCTCAGTCAGCTTGATGGTGGCACCCTTTTTCGGTATCCAGATCGGGCCGTAGTTGTTGCGGTCCCATTTGGTGTAAAGATTCAACGGGTACATTTGACCGGAGAATATTTCCGGCTCCATAACGATGCTGCTGACGAGTTTCTTATTGGCAGACAGGGTTTCATACATTTTCTTAGTCAGTGGTAAGTCATAGGCCGGAGCCAGGCGGCCTTGTGCATCACGGTGAGTCAAGCCCATTTCCATTAATAAACCTTCGTTGCTGATTAATGTTTGGTCGTCCTTGCTGATACCCAGTTCGCGGAACATATCTTCAGTGATGTATGGTCCTGTGGTCTGTACGAAGTAGTTGAGCTGCATATCTTCAGGGTTTTCGAGAGGTTTTCCATCGATATATACCTGTGCGTCTTTGATTTCCAGTGTGTCTCCGGGTAAGCCAACGCAGCGCTTTACATAATTTTCCCGACGGTCTACGGGGCGGACAACGATATCACCGTACATCTTGGGATTGGAACGTATCAGATTTCTTCCGGCATTATAATACAGATCGTAGACAGTGCGTTGCTGCTTGCGCGTCAAGCTGTCCATATTTACAGGATTCGGATAGAGACGTTGTCCTTCGTTGTAGGCAAGGGTGTAGAAATCCGTTTGCTGGAAGTTGGTGGCTACGGTGTCTCCGGCAGGGAAGTTGAAAACTACGATATCATTCCGTTTCACTTTACCCAGACCCGGAACACGTTTATAGTCCCACTGGGGCCACTCGATGTATGATTTTGTATTCACTAACGGCAAAGTGTGTTGTGCTAATGGCATAGACAGTGGTGTGTTTGGCACACGCGGACCATAACTCAACTTGCTGACATAAAGATAATCGCCTACCAGCAAAGACTTCTCCAGGGAAGAAGAGGGTATCTGGTAGTTCTGAAATACATAGATGTTGACGAAATAAACGGCTACCAGTGCAAACACGATAGCATCTACCCAACTCATAACACTGCGTACAGCCGGATTCTCTGATTTCTTCCAGAAGCCCCAGGGAATTTTCTTGCTGATGTAGATGTCGAAGATGAAAGGTACGACAATCAGTCCCAACCAGCTTTTTACCCATATCAGGAAAGCGAGGTAAAGCACGGTGACGATTGCGAATTTAACCCATTGGGCGCGAGTTGCTTTTCTCATTATTATATTATTTTTGTTGTTCACCACAGATTATACAGATTCACACAATTTATTTCAGGAACGGGAACAAGTCGCTCATTCCCAGATAACCTTCCTTATTGGCAGTAAATTCGGCGGCAAGTACGGCCCCCAGCGCAAAACCTTTGCGGTTCTTGGCATCGTGCGTAAGTATGATGCTGTCTGCTTCCGACTCATAACGGATTACGTGGATACCCGGTACTTCACCTTCGCGGATAGAGCTGACGGGTAGTTCATTGGCGGCACATTCGGCAGAGCCGGAAACACTTCCATCCGGTGCCTGCATGGTTCCTTTCACCCAGCGTTCTTTACGGTCGAGGTTTTCCAGAATTTCTTCGGCAAGCGTGATAGCCGTACCGCTTGGTGCGTCCAGTTTATGAATATGGTGTGTCTCACTCATCGTCACGTCGTAGGCGGGAAACCGGTTCATAATCTTTGCCAGATACTTATTCACGGCAGAGAAGATGCTGACGCCCAGACTGAAATTAGACGCCCAGAACAGCGTTTTACCTCCTTTGGTACAAAGCTCTTTGATTTCATCGCCATGTTCGTCCATCCAACCCGTACTACCGGAAACCAATTTCACTCCGGCTTCGAAGGTTTTTATATAATTGGAGTAGGCTGCCATCGGATTTGTGAATTCTATGGCAACATCAGCACTCTTGAAAGCGTCCGAGTTGAAATCCTCCTGGTTATCTACATCGATGATGCTGACAATCTCGTGTCCGCGACTGAGGGCGATCTTTTCGATTTCCTTACCCATTTTACCGTAACCGATTAATGCTATTTTCATTTTTTCTTCTGATTAAATTCACTTTATCAACGTTCTATAGGTCGCAAAGATAATCTTTTTCTTACATTTGTTGCGTACATTAACTTCTTGTTAACAATGGAACTACTATTGAACTATGTGTGGAAGCATAAAATCTTTCCGTTAAAGATGCTCCAGACCGCTACCGGCGAATCGGTTGAAGTGATAGATGCCGGACTACCAAACACAAATGCAGGCCCCGACTTCTTCAATGCCAAACTAAAAATCGGCGGTACCCTTTGGGTGGGAAACATCGAAGTGCATACATTGGCATCCGACTGGATGAGGCATGGTCACGATAAAGATGCGGCCTATGACAATGTCATTCTGCACGTAGCGGAAACAGTGGATTGTGAGGTGTTTCGCGCAAATGGAGCACCGGTGCCACAACTGCAACTATCCTGTCCTGAATCCGTCCGCCGACACTATGATGAACTGAGCCATACGGAAATCTATCCGCCTTGTTATTCCATATTGTCTTCTCTTCCGAAACTGACAGTCCATTCCTGGCTTTCTGCTTTGCAGGTGGAACGCTTTGAACAGAAGGCCCGTGCTATTGCTGCTCGGTTGGAGCGGTACAACAATCATTGGGAAGATGTGTTCTTTATCACTTTAGCTCGTAACTTTGGTTTCGGGCTGAATGGGGATGCCTTTGAAGCATGGGCCAGCCGTCTGCCTTTTCGTGCGATAGATAAGCACCGGGATGATCTTTTCCAGGTAGAAGCCTTCTTTTTTGGACAAGCCGGATTGCTGGATGAGGAACTACCGGATGCGGACGGGTATTATCTGAAGTTGCAGAAGGAATTTCGCTACTTGCAGCATAAGTTTGAACTATCAGTTCCGATGACCGCCACTCAATGGCGTTTTCTCCGTTTGCGTCCCGGCAATTTTCCCCATGTCCGCTTGGCGCAGTTGGCAAATCTATATTATAAAGAACGGTCTTTATTCTCACGTATTATGGAAGCGGATACGCTGGAGGCTGTCCGGAAACTCTTGACTGTCACTACCTCTCCGTATTGGGAAGAGCATTTCAATTTCCGGAAGGTCTCGTCCTCCCGTGAAAAGCAAGTGGGGAAGAATGCTCAGAACTTGATTATTATCAATACTGTTATTCCTTTCCTGTACGCTTATGGCCTGCATAAAGCCGATGAGCTGCTTTGCGAACGGGCTACGGGGTTTCTTGAAAGTCTGAAAGCGGAAGATAATCATATCATCCGCCACTGGAGTGGGGCGGGACTGCCTGTGTCTACTGCCGCTGATTCGCAGGCTTTGTTGCAGCTTCAGAAAGAGTATTGCGATAAGAAAGACTGTTTGCGCTGTCGCTTTGGGTTTGAGTATCTGAGGCGGAAATAAGAGGGTTCTGTTCTTTCAGTTCCTGCCAGAGCTCCTTGTTCATCGGTGCTCCGGCTGAAACTATTTTTTTCTTTTCACCGCTTCACCTCCGCATCCCGCGACATGCCGTAATATCCCGGCATGGGGCGGTAGATGGGTTGCGTACGTCGCCCCACGTTTATCAGTTTGCCTTCCTCCTGTAGCCGTTTCAAATGTCCGTTGGCGGTGGTACGTGCCATAGCGCACAGATTCTGGAAATCGTAGCGGATCAGTACGTCATGTTCGGTGAAGTATTCTTTCAGGCGCATGTCTATCTCCACTTCCGAGAGGCGTTGGGAGTGGCGGGTATATTTGCTCCGGGTGGCCGTGATGCCTGTCAGCGCACTTTTCAGATTGACGTCGGGACGGAAGCTGATGCTTTTCAGCCGTACCTTCAGATGCTTGTTCGGTGTGCTACGGGTTACTTTCTGCGTAGCTTCCAGTGTTGGGGAGAAATACCCCAGACCTTCAATGTGTACCTCACGGCCTTCGCGCAACTCCTCACCGCAAATCTGCGTCAGGCAATCTATCGCGTTCATCACATCGCCCGTCGTGAGCGAACTGCGGGCATGCACGCGGGCATACAGTTGTTTCATTGTCACTTTTCCGTTAAGCAACGGGCGGGGATGCAATCCCCTTTCTTCCGGATCACCCTCAGCATTGGGGTTCTCGTACCAATCATATACTATTGACATAAGTCTTATCTCTTTATGCGGTTAATATCCTTACTTTATTGTGCCAAAGGTGTTCGCTTGTAAATGAACCACTCCGGTCGGAAGACCGGACAACTCTAGTCGTTCGGTTGGATAACTCCAGTCGTTCGATCGAATGACTTCGGTCGGTCATTTATAAAGAAGCATGCAAAGATACTAAAATAAGCGGGTTGTACGTATAAAAGCCCTATCTTTTTCTGCAAGCGTCTTTGTGACAAAAATAGTAGGGAAAAGCTTGCAAAACCCCTATTCCGCATAGTAACTTCGTAGCATTGAGCTCGACAAACCGATACTATTAACCATTAAAAGAAAACAAAAAACATCATGAAGAAGAATCGAACGTTATTGCAACAACACCGACTTTTGCGCGAGGCAAGCCAACTACTGACTGTTGCCGAAAAGCTGAAAACGGCAAAACCGGAAACAAAACTTAAAACATCGAAGCGTGCCGCTAATGCGACTTCGCTCCTGACCCGCAATGTAAAGGAATTCTTGACATCCCGTTACGACTTCCGCTACAACCTGCTGACGGATGAGACCGAATTCCGCCCCGCCGGACAGCGCCTGACGCCCTTCACCCCCATAGGCAAGCGTGAACTGAACGCTTTATGCATTGAAGCGCATGACGAAGGCATCCCTTGCTGGGACAAGGACCTGAGCCGCTACGTCTACTCTTCCTATATTCCCTCTTATCATCCCTTTCACCTTTATATGGACGAACTGCCCGCCTGGGACGGGCGTGACCGGCTGACCGCACTTGCCCTACGCGTTTCCTGCCGTCCGTTGTGGGTACAAGGCTTCCACACATGGATGTTGGGGCTTGCTTCGCAATGGATGGATCAGTCCGGGCTGCATGCCAATAGCGTGGCGCCCATTCTCGTCAGCCGGGAGCAGGGGCGCCGGAAGAGTACCTTTTGCCGCTCACTGATGCCTGACGTGCTGATGCGTTACTACACCGACAACCTGAAACTCACCTCGCAGGGACAAGCCGAACGGCTCCTTGCGGAAATGGGACTGCTGAACATGGATGAATTTGACAAATACGCCGAAAACAAGATGCCGTTGCTGAAGAACCTGATGCAGATGTCCACCCTCAACATCCGCAAGGCCTATCAGCAGAATTTCCGGCAACTGCCCCGCGTGGCCTCATTTATCGGCACAAGCAACCGTTTCGACCTGCTCACCGACCCGACGGGCAGCCGCCGTTTCCTATGCGTGGAAGTGAAGCGCGATATCGACTGCACCCACATAGAGCATGACCAGATTTTTGCCCAACTGAAAGCTGAACTGTCTGCTGAACGACGTAACTGGTTCACCAAGAAAGAAGAGGGAGAATTGCAAAGACATAACGAAAAGTTCTACCGCACCAGCCTTGTTGAAGAGGTGCTCGCTTCCCGGTTCCGCACCCCGCTTGCCCATGAAAAGAGCCTTGACTTGACCGCTGCCGACATTTTCAGCGAATTGCAAACGGCCAACTCTGCCGCCATGCGAGGCAGTAACCCTATGCGCTTCGGGCAAGTATTGCTTCGGGCAGGACTGAAAAGGAGACATACCGAATACGGCAATGTGTATGAGGTGGTTAGAAGACTGGATGTTTCAGCCGGAAAGCCGATGAATAGGGGGATTCAGGGAGGGCTGAAAGAACTGCAGGAAGAGAAATAGGTTATGGAAAAGGTAATGCATAAATAGGTATTCATACTTGATGAAGTTGTTTTTTTGTTTTCAATAGTAACATAGCTGACTATGTAATAACTGAAAATAGAAAAACAACTCAAATTAGTCTTGTACTCCCTAAAACTATAGGATGCTTTTAGTCAAGTTGATATATTTGCTTATATGTTGAACAAATGTTATCGTTTGCTATTCATTTCATATATAAAGTTTCATTTAACTAAACGGTAATCCTTTCCAATAATGGAATTTGTCTCCTCTAGTGGTTTCTCCATCGCCGAAAAACAATATGAATTCCATGTCTTCTATAATGACATCACGGAGATATTCCCTAATGGCTGTATCTCTATTTACTCTGTTATTAACTTCGTATTCAGTAAGGGCACTACGTGTTGGGTATGGTTCATAAAATTTGATAAAACAACAATATATTGGGAATTTCTTTATAAGATAGAACTTGTCTTCTCCCCAATATGATATTTTTATACCTTGCATTTCCCTAGGAGTTTGGAAAACCTTGCAAGATATTCCTACGTAATGCATTTTTAGTTCGAAATCATCTGCAAATATTCCGAATGGCTTGTTAATGTACTTTTCTATTTTCTTCCCTGTAAAATTCGCTTTCACATATTCAATAGTATCGTTATTGCATTCTTGCAAGGATATATATCCGTCTTGTGCAAAAGCGGATATGGATGCCACCAATAGTGACCAAATGAGAATTAAATTTTTCATAAGTTTGTTATTTAATTAGAAACCTAAAACAGTAATTGATGAATAAAATTTTATTCATCAATTACCATAATGTCATCACTACTCTTCTTTTATTAGTATTGCATGCTCCGGTACTGAAAAGCCAATGGGGAGCACCTTTTCAATATCGTCTCTGCCTTCTACTTCCCACCAGATACCTTCTTTCTCATCTAGATGCCAAAGGAGCTTTTTCGGAGATAGTAATTTTATGTATCCACCAGCGATCCCTTCACCATTAAAATGCTTTTTTCGCTGGTCGTAAAAATAAACCCCTAAGGTAGGGACAGTTGACTTGTCATAAGAATCACTATTAGGAGCCCAGATATATATATTATCCGGACGAGTAGTTGAAATTTTTAAGTTCCAGCATGTAGGCAAAGGCCCCATGTAGTTTTCAAGTACTTCTCCTTTTACGGAAAGGTAGTATCCACCATAAAGACCATGGGTTTCACCATATGAGGTTATTTTTTCCCCTTTTTGAAAAACGATTTTGAAAATCGTATCATTCGATTGGTAAACCCAGGTTCCGATATAGGCATTTATATTATTTCCGGCACCGTTTATCCTTTTGGAGTTTTGAGCCAAAATGTTGGCACTCATTAAAATAAAACACAAAATTAAATTGATTTTATGCATAAGTTTGTTGTTTAGAGTTATACGATATTAAAATCCTGTTTGGATTTTGCTT
>NZ_MSHA01000097.1:0-2068 GCF_001940965.1 Bacteroides sp. Phil13
ACTTCGAAGAAACGGTTAGGATTAGCACCGGCAAACAATGTAGAAAGATTGATCATTGCATCAATGTTACCACCTACATAAGTCTTGTTGTGTTCCCAGTATGCATCATCCAAACACAAATGCTGAGTAATACCGTTTACCTGAGCACGTACCCCCCAAGTCGGAGTAATCAGCTTACCAACTGACACGCTGAAATGCGGAGCAATCTTATTGAAACCGTCATTGTTGATGGCGTGGATACCACCACCTACACTGACAAAAATATTATCGCTCCATTTCGGAGTGTAGTAGTTCGTTTTTTCCTGTGCATTCAGATTTGCTGCACAAGCGCCTGCCAATAGTAAGGAGGCTATCATTAATTTACTTTTCATTTTCTCTTGAGTTTAAGATAAATAACAACTAAAACTTCTATTAATCAAGTTCACCAACACCACCACCGGCATTGCCTTCACCATGACCATGACCATGACCGTGGCTATGACCGTGACCAGGAATATCTTGATTTTCAAGAACAAACAGTGTAGAAGTTGTATAATCATCTACTTCAATAGAAGCTAAAGGCTCTGTTTCAGCTTTTGTTACAGCCTTCTTCACTACTTTATATTCAGTTGTTACAACAGTATAAGTAATAGATGCAGTTGTTCTAGAGTTAGCATAAACTTTATACTTATTCTCCGGTGTTGTTACTGTCGTTTCCTCATATGTATTCTCAAGCGTGTTAAAGAAAGATTCAATAGCTGCGCGTTCAATAAGATCAGTTGTATTGATTTTCTTTGCACCTACTTTTGCACCTTCTTTTACTACATAAGGGAATGATGGAATGTCAAACCAATAAAGCTCGTAGTTATCCCAAGTCTTAACTTTAGGATCCGTTACTGGTTCAAGTTTTGTAGATTCTGCTACAATCTTAGTCTCAGCATCTTCTTCCTGAAGAATGATAGTCGGAGTCAGAGTAGCAAATTGCCCAGCTTGCAAAGCAGGAACCTTAACTGTAACAGTTGCACTCAAACCATTATAAGAAGCTGTAACATCAACACTCTTAGCAGCCAGAGTAGGATTACCAGTAAATGTCAACTCTGCAGGTGCGATAGTGGCTTGGCCAGTTACATCTGTAGTAACACCATCCTCTATAGCAAGCACAATCGGACTAATAACAGCTTGTGCATTAGTAGGAGTTACATTAACGTTGAACTCTTCCTTCTCACAAGAAGTTAAAGTTGTAGCTAAAGCTACTACGGCTAACGCAAATACTGCACTTATGCCGTTTAAGAATTTAATCTTTTTCATCTCAATTAATTAATTAAAAATTTAACAATTCTGACTTAATAAAATATGGGTTAAAACTATTTTCTTCCATTATATTGTCACTAACTTCCGCTTTATACTGTCTATAATAGTACCTTTCATTACCTGCATTATAAACAATGCCCATATTAGCAGAGGTATTCACACGAGGTATATATCCTTTCCTTTTATATTTATAAGGAGGTAATGCCACTTGAAATCGGAAGCCTCCATTCATCTTTGCATGTTCTGCTTTCATTGCATAGAAACCAATCGAACAATAGCGAAAATGGCGAATCATTTCAAATTTAACACCTTTCTCCTTCAATAAATACTGTTCTGCTTTCAGATTAAACTGAGTGTTAAATTGCGGCCAATAAAAGCTACCGCCCAAAGACCAAGTAACAAGTGCTGTCGAAGGATCATATACATAGCGAAATCCGCTCCAATATCCCATTCCTGTATACCCAATCCGAGCCATTAAGGAAAAGCGTTCATCCTTAAAAGGGCGATAAAATTCGGCGTCCACTCCATATTGGTCAGCACTAAAACATCCCACAGTCACTTTACCAAACACATTATACGGTAATCTAAAACGCTGTGAAATTGTAATATGTCCTGGATGAACTTTATCTTCAAACCTTCCATACCCATCATTATAAACCGGTATTTTCAACTGTGCCGTTAATTTCATACCTTTCCATAACGAAACTTCTATCGCAGGACTCAAATCAAACAAGACCTGGTAAATCTGTGTAATCACCAGATTCTTGAAAGCTAATTG
>NZ_MSHA01000098.1:0-1730 GCF_001940965.1 Bacteroides sp. Phil13
CAACTACGTGACCGCCGAGAAAGTGAAGAACGAGTTCTTGGGACACAGCGAGAGCCACGAAACAATCCTTTCATTGTTCCAAAAGCACAATGACGATGTGAAGCAGCTTGTGGGCATATCCAAGACGATAGCGACCTACCGCAAGTATGAAGTGACCCGCCGCCACCTCGCCGAGTTCATCCGCAGCAAATACAACGTATCGGACATATCCATAAAGGAGATAAGCCCGATGTTCATTACCGATTTTGAGTTGTATTTGCGTACAGCCTGCAAGTGCGGTTACAACACCACCGCCAAGTTCATGCAGTTCTTCAAGCGTATCATCATCATTGCCCGCAACAATGGCATACTGGTGAACGACCCGTTTGCCAATTATAAAATCCGGCTGGAAAAAGTGGACAGGGGTTATCTGACAGAGGACGAGATAAAAATCATCCTTAAAAAGAAAATGGTTTCCGAGCGGCTGGAACACGTCAGAGACTTGTTCATCTTTGCCTGCTTCACCGGACTTGCCTATATAGATGTGGCAGGGCTTACGCAAGATAATATACGCAAATCCTTTGACGGCAACCTTTGGATAATGACAAAGCGGCAAAAGACGAATACGGACGTTAATGTTCCCCTACTGGATATTCCCAAGATGATTTTGAAAAAGTACAAGGGTAAGTTACCAAATGGCAAGATACTTCCCATAATCAGCAATCAGAAATTAAATGCGTACCTGAAAGAGATTGCCGATGTGTGCGGTATTAAAAAGAACTTGACATTTCACCTTGCTCGCCACACGTTCGCAACGACTACCACGCTGTCAAAGGGCGTACCCATTGAAACTGTTTCCAAGATGTTGGGACACACCAATATCGAAACAACCCAAATCTATGCCCGCATCACTAACAGCAAGATAGGTAGCGATATGCAGGGGCTTGACAAGAAGTTTGTCGGCATCGAGAAGATTTACAAGGAAGTCGCTATGTAATCTTGATTGTTGGGGACTGATCACAATTTGTGACCAGTCCTTACTATTATTCCAACATTACTAAATCCCCTAAAATATACGATTATGGACTTGCAGATTATCCAAAACAAGATTTTTGAAGTCAGAGGTTGCCGGGTGATGCTCGATTATCATTTGGCAGAACTCTACCAAGTGGAAACACGAGCCTTGAAGCAGGCGGTCAAGCGCAATATCGAGCGTTTTCCGGGTGATTTTATGTTTGTTCTCACCCAAGAGGAAGCTAACTTGCTGTTATCCATAGGGGTATCACAAAATGTGATACCCCCTGCTTACAACTTCGGCGTTGCTATGCCTATGGCTTTTACGGAGCAGGGCGTAGCCATGCTTTCTTCGGTTCTTCGTTCCAAAGTAGCCATAGAAGTAAACATCTCAATCATGCGGGCTTTTGTCCTCATGCGCCAAATGGCAATCGGTTACGAGGAACTGTTAAAGCGCATCGAGGAATTGGAGGTAAGCACCGATGCGCAGTTCAACGAACTGTACCAAGCCCTTACCCAGCTTCTAAGCCAGTCGCAACAGCAAAAAGAACGCCGTCCGATAGGTTTCGTTACCTATGACCGTTCAGGTAACAAATAGGTAACGATTTCGGTAACGAAATGACACATAATAAATTTAGTGATTTCGAAGATAATCTTAAATGCAAGTAAGCTATTGATAAATAAAGCATATCTTTGTCCTCTAAAAGCAAGTAACAATATGGGATTGAAAATTCATA
>NZ_MSHA01000099.1:0-20880 GCF_001940965.1 Bacteroides sp. Phil13
GCAAAGTCTTCGCAGAACTTGGTACGTTCGATAAAGTAAAATCACCATCTACACCAGTAATAGTACCTAATTGAGTACCTTTTACCAATACAGAGGCTCCAATAACTGGCTGCCCATCTTCTTCAGAAATCACAACACCCGTGACTGTCTGGGTTTGGGCAGTTACTAGGCCTATTCCAACAAAAAGACAGGCCAATAACAGCATTAATTTTCTTTTCATAAATTCTCTCTTAAAGTTTAACTTTACATTAATTGTTTCTTTACTCTAACAAAATGCAAATATATTAATAAAACTGAAACGAACAATTATTTTGTTGAAAAAACCTTGTAAATCTATCAATTTGTTAACTGAACGCTTGTTTTTATGCTTAACAGCAGCTTTTTTGCACTAAAAAAGTCTAAATGACTATTTAAATGCTATCACTATGAAGCCCCTTTTTTACTGTTATTCCTTAATACACCCCTTCTCTTTTAAACAAAAAGTGTTAATAATGCATGTTGAAGGAATAAAATTGAAAGCCAATTTACGTAGATTTACCTTTTTTATAAAGGAAATACAAAATAGCAAAAACTCTTTTGAGGCATAGTTTTGCAGATATTAAGCCTTATTTAGTTCTTCTATAGCACATTATCTCGTCTTATTTGTTCATAGTATTAACTAAAACAACTAATGATGAACAAGATTATTTACAGTTTGGTGTACAACAGGAAAAAGAGCCTTAACAAGAAAGGTATGGCTCTGGTACAGGTAGAGGCCTATCTAAACAGGAAAAAGAAGTATTTTTCGACAAAAGTCTACTTGAGACCCGACCAATGGGATGCAAAGAAACTACTAGTTAAAAACCACCCTAATGCAGACGCTTTAAATCGATTAATTTATGAATTTGTCGCAACGATAGAAAAGCGTGAACTTGAACTCTGGCAACAGGGTAAAGCTATTAATTTGGATGTTCTAAAAGATATACTTTCTGAAAAGCAAGAACAGGAAGATAAATCTTCGTTTATTCCTTTTTTTAAGCAAGAGGTAATGACTTCTGGCTTAAAAGAGAGTACTAAACGCAATCATTTGTCTACGCTTGCTCTTTTACAAAAATTTAAGAAAAACGTAACATTTTCAGATCTTACTTTTGAATTTGTATCCTCTTTCGAATACTTCCTGCAGTCAAAAGGATATCACACCAATACAATAGCCAAACACATGAAGCACTTGAAGCGTCATATTAATGTAGCCATAAATAAAGAATATATGGATATACAAAAATATGCCTTCAGAAAATATAAAATTAAAACTGTAGAAAACGGCCATACACATTTGTCTCCGGAAGAATTGGAAAAGTTGGAGACCTTGCAATTGACAGGACGCTATACGAAATACCAGAAAACCTTAGACGCATTTTTGTTCTGTTGCTATGCTGGTATGCGATATTCTGATTTTGTAAATATGAAGCCTGATAACATTGTAGAGATGCATCAGGAGACATGGTTGATATATAAATCTATTAAAACCGGTACTGAAGTTCGATTACCATTATATTTACTTTTTAGTGGAAAAGGAATTCTAATTTTGAATAAATATCAGGCAAACCTACAAGACTTTTTCCATTTAAGGGATAACTCAAATGTGAACAAAGAACTAATAATAATTGCCCGGTTAGCAGGATTGGCTAAAAAGGTGTCATTTCACACCGCTCGACATACCAATGCTACATTATTAATTTATAATGGTGTCAATATCACAACTGTGCAGAAGCTTTTGGGACATAAGAGCGTGAAAACCACACAAATATACACGAATGTAATGGATGCGACAATAATAAGTGACTTGGAGAAAAATCATTCGTCGGTTCATCGCAAAAAAGGAAAGTAAATTCTATTAAAGTTTAAGGTGTAACCGCTTATCATGTAGCTACTGGAATATTGGATAAATGGTTTACACCTTTCCTTGCAAATCTGTTTGCCAAGCATCTTATTTTTTTGTTCTATTTCTCTTATTTCCTCTGTTTCCTTTCTTAGTATTCTTTATATTTACATAATGCTATTACCGGGTAGCAGCATCTTATGTTAACATAATACCCCCTTTTCTTATTCGTTTTATACAATGTACCTTACATCTATATTACTTTGTTTCATGCAACCACAATTGTGGATCTGATCAACTGGGAGATACAGAGGTTGGTGTAAGCGTGTAGGCAAAATTACACTATAAAATCTTATGTAGGCTGTGCCTCGACACTTTTGGGAAAACTGTATATATCATGCAAAGCGTTTTTATTAATATGACAGTTTCATGAGATCATAGTTAATTGGTATGTATTTGTTTACATAAGTTTATTGGATAAGCTGTAGAGTCTCTATTCCGTAGTTCATTTAGATTCTTAATTAAGCGTTAATGCGCTGATAATAAATGGATTATCTGTTTAAAATGGAAGAATTATGGTAGATACAAATAAATATATTATATTTTATATGACTGAAAATTAGTGTATTACAAATCTATTTCATTCATGTGCAAGTTCTTTGTTTATATTTATACACCTGTTTATCAGCGTTGTAAGCAAAAATAAGTTCTGCGAAAACGCTACAAATCTCGTATATTGGTATGCAAGCGCAGGAAGTGGCAATTAAACCTGACCTGAAAGTTGTTTTAAAGGCTGATAGTGAAATACTTGACGAAGTTGTTGTAGTGGCATACGGTACAGCCAAGAAATCCTCTTTTACAGGCTCTGCGTCTACAGTAAAGGCTGATAGATTAGAAAAACAACAGAACTCAAATGTGTCAAAGGCATTGGAAGGTGCCGTTGCCGGTGTGCAAATAACTTCTTCTACCGGACAGCCTGGTAGTGCGGCTACGATATCTGTTCGTGGTATTGGATCTATTAGTGCCAGTCGCAGCCCGTTGATTATCGTAGATGGTGTGCCTTATGAAGGCTCTTTAAATTCTATCAACAATGCGGATATTGAATCAATGACGGTGTTGAAAGATGCTGCTGCAAACTCTTTATATGGTGCTCGTGGTGCAAATGGAGTTGTCATGATCACTACCAAGAAAGGTACTAATGGTAAAACCGCGGTTAGCTTAGATGCAAAATGGGGGGCCAACTCTAGGGGAGTAAAAGCTTACAAAACAATACGTAATGCAGGCGAATATTATGAAATGTTCTGGGAAGCGCTGAAAAACGCAAATATGAACATCGGAGGAATGAGTAGTGCTGAAGCTGCTATCAATGCCTCACAAAACTTGGTTCCCACATTAGGAGGATACAATGCCTATAATGTAGACAATGCTTTGTTAATTGACCCGGTAAGCGGCTATTTAAACCCGAATGCGCAGTTGCTGTATAATGAAGACTGGCAGGAAGACCCATTCAAGAATGGTCTGCGCCAAGAGTATAACTTATCTATCAAAGGCGGTACGGAGAAAACATCTTTCTATGCATCGCTGAATTTCTTGGATGATAATTCTTACCTTCGTAACTCAAACTTTAAAAGATATACAGGACGTCTGAAATTAGACCATCAGGTAAATGACTGGCTGAAAACAGGCTTTAATATGGCGTATGCTCAAACCAATACAAACTCTCCGAATGTAGGTGGTTCCAACTATTCGTCTTTGTTCTACTTTGGACAAAATATAGCCCCAATTTATCCTATTTACAGATATGACAGAACAGGGCAACCGATTTTGGATGCAACAGGAGCTCCCGCTTATGACTATGGTGTGACAGAAGGACACGAACGTCCTTATGGTGCTAACGCTAATCCTTATGCACAATTGATGAATGATATCCGTGAATATACTTATGATATCGTATCCGCAAAGGCTTATGCCGAGGTTAAGTTCTTGAAAGATTTTAAGTTCACATTAAACTTGAGTGCTGATAATTTTGGATATACAGGAGTAGACTTCCAAACCCCGATCGGAGGAGATGCACTAAACGTAAATGGACGTAGCTACAGAACCACTCAACGCTACTTTGCACTCAACACAAACCAGTTGCTTACTTATGAAAAAACGATTGGCGACCATCGTTTTGATGTACTGTTGGGGCATGAAGTCAAAGCAGACAAAAAGACTTACCTGCAAGCTATGAAAGAGCAATTCCTGATTCCAGACAATCCGGAACTCTCCAATGGAGCCGCATTAAAAGACGCGACTTCTTATACCAGCGAATATCGTCTAGAGGGTTTCTTTAGCCGTATACAGTATGACTATAAAGACAGATATTATCTGACAGGGTCTTATCGTCGTGATGCATCTTCACGTTTCCATCCGGATAACCGCTGGGGTAATTTCTGGTCAGTAGGCGCTTCATGGCGTATCAGTGAAGAAAGTTTCCTCCGGGATGTCAAAGCTATAAACACCTTGAAGCTGAAAGCCAGTTACGGAACACAAGGTAATGATGCTTTGGGTAACGACACTCCTTACTTGGATCAATATACCGTAGTTCCGCAAGATGGTGCTATTGGTATTACTTACGACTGGCGCGGAAATAAAGATTTGACTTGGGAAAAGAGCAATAACTTCAATGCCGGTATTGAATTCGGCTTCTGGGATATTGTAAGCGGAAATGTGGAGTACTTCATAAAGGAAACTAAGGATCTGTTGTATTACAAGTCTATGCCTCCTTCTGCAGGTTTGCCTAATATTATTGCTGTGAACGACATGTCTATGAAGAATTCTGGTATTGAAGCAGAAGTGGAAGTTAAGATTATCAATACCAATAATATTAAATGGAATGTAAGTGCTAATATCACTAAATATAAGAATGAAGTGACTAAATTGGCGGAAGGCAAAGATCCGGATGGATATTATACCGGCAGCTATTGGAGGAAAGTGGGTGGCAGCTTATATGACTGGTATACATATAAATATGCAGGCGTAGACCCGGCTAACGGTGACGCTTTGTATTATGTGGATGTAACGGATGAGGCCGGAAATACAACAATTGATACGACAAATGATCCCAATAAAGCTACTCGTTACCAGATAAACAAATCCGCAATACCTACATTGTATGGTGGTATCGCAACTACGGTAGAGGCTTACGGCTTCGACCTGAGTATTGCAACTGCATTCCAGGGTGGCGGCTATATTATGGACTCGGGATATATGGCGTTGATGGGTGGCGGTGATGCCGGTACAAACTGGTCACCGGATATCTTCAATCGTTGGACACCTGAAAATGCAAATTCAAACGTGCCTCGCGTACAGCAAGGTTATCAATATGCAAATCAGTCATCGGATCGTTTCCTGACGAAAAATGACTGTTTCAGCCTAAAGAATGTGACTCTAGGATATACATTGCCCAAAGCATTGCTTAATAAAGTCGGCATTCAGTCTTTACGTATCTACGCAAGCGGCGATAACTTGTATTTTACTTCTAAAAGACAAGGTCTTGACCCGAGACAATATATGGATGGTACTATGAATGCTGCTGCATATTCAGCCATCAGAACCATTTCTTTCGGACTTAATTTGAACTTTTAAATGAGAAACTATGAAATTATTAAAACTGACAACAATATCACTTCTTGCCGCATCCTTGACTTTTAGCTCTTGCGGTGAAGATTTTATCACAGTGGAACCTACGGTAGTAGCTACCGGTGACCAGATTGATGACTTGGCACAGAAAAACCCCGACAAGCTGATGATTATAGTAAACCCTTTGCTTGCCGGTGTGTATAACTATCTGAATCAGTATAATACGCAGGGTTCCAGCCGTACTGTACACAACGATTTCGGTTGGATGAGTGTCATGCACGTAGGTGACGTGATGACAAATGATCTGGCTTTCCATGTACAGGGATCCGGTTGGTTCACCTATGATTACATGTTCGATTACCGTTCGGAACAGTACGTCCGCCCATATTGGTATTGGAACTTTTTCTATTCCATCATCAATAAATGCAATGACATCATCAGTAAAATACCAGAAGGGGTAGATAATACTGAAGTAAAAGCAGCAAAGGGACAGGCTTTGGCTTTGAGAGGTATTTCTTATTACTACCTTATTAATATGTTCCAGCAACCTTACTCGCAATTGAGTGATCCTGCAACAGCACCTGGTGTACCTCTGATTTATACGACTGCCGAGGGTGAGTCCCGCTTGAATCGTGTTCCGGTGGCAGAGGTATATGCACAATCAGAAAAAGACCTTACAGATGCTATTGGCTTGCTGGACGGATTCCAACGAACTTCTAAAACGGCTATCAATAAGGAAGTGGCTCAATTACTCCTTTCACGCGTATATCTGGCTATGGAACGCTGGAACGATGCTGCAACAATGGCTCATGAGGCACGCATCAACTCTAATGCACAATTAATGAGTAGCATTGAAGTAGCCAGAGACGGATTTAACGATATAAATAACAAAGAATGGATGTGGGGGGCAGATATTACAGCGGAAACGACAACCATGTTTGCTTCATTCTTCTCATTCATGTGTACGTTTGATGCCGGTTATGGTGGAAGCGTAGGGCAGTACAGAAAAATAGATGCAAGATTATATGAAAGCTTTACTCCTACCGATGCACGATTGGCGCAATTTAAGAGCCCGGATGCTGTAGTTAATCCTGAAAGTACTGATATTACGATAAAATGCCCTGCATATACCAACTTCAAATTCAAGAAGGTTACAGGATGGGAAGCGGACTATGTATTCATGAGACTTTCAGAAGCCTACCTGACTGAAGCGGAGGCACTGGCTCATCAGAATAAGAATGGGGAAGCTGCTGCAGTATTGAAAGAATTGATGGTAAACCGTGACCCTAGTTGGTCTAAATCTTCTGTTACAGTAGATGACGTTTATACTCAACGTCGTTTGGAATTATGGGGTGAAGGCTTCTCATTCTTTGATCATCTTCGCTTGAAGAAAGACATTGTCCGTAATTATGAGGGAAGTAACCACTGGGTAGGCGGAAGAAAGAATGTCTCGGCTGGTGACTGGTTGTTGATTTATCAGATACCAAGAACGGAGCTTCAAGAAAACGATATGATAACAGAAGAAGACCAAAATCCATAATTACATAATTTTAATATATAACAGTTATGAAGAAATATATGTCTAAATATTTATTCTTATTGGTGGCGGCAATTTTATTTTTTGCTTGCGAGGACGAGAATACTCCTTCTTTGTCCCACCGGGAATATGATTCAACTAAAGCACCGGTAGTATCTCTCAGCAATATTTCCACTAAATATGGTTCGGAAATATATGCTGCAATGAAAACAGATAATGCTCAAGGACTGGACATTCTGCAACAAGGCATTTTGTTGAGCGACGATCAAAGTAAATTGAATATAACGCAGGCTACGCGCGTGGTTGCAGCGTCCAATGAGGCAGAGTTGCAGCAACTTACTTTTTCTGGATTGAAAGCGGAGACCACTTACTATCTCCGTAGTTATAGTATGAATAAGGAAGCGGTAGGTTACGGTGAGATACAACAAGTCACTACCGGCAAGGCTTGGGAACGCAGTTTTACTTTCAAGGAAGACTTTACGACCACTTCATGTGTTCAAACTCTTGCAACTTTTCAGTTTGGCACGATGCTGGATAGGGGATGGACTCCGGTCAAAACAGCTGGTAACTTTTATGATCCGGCTACGGATGCCAATCCTTTTGGAGATGCAGCTTATGTATTTTGTTCCGAGAGTTATACTATCTTTGATAAAACCGGTGATGTAACCGATGCCGATAACTTGTTGGAATTTGTAGCTGACTTTACCGATGGAATGAAACCGCAAGTAGCAGTGAAAGCTGCTTCATTTGGAGCCCCCCCTATTAACAACGCCGAATATTGGGATTCTTACCAAGTGATCGCTTCTTTAGAGCCTATCACAACAGTGGAGGAGGCAAATGCGGCCGATGTCATTGCCGAAGTTGCTGTTTCCGAAGCAACCACTTGCCAGAAAGTAACTTTCGATTTAGACGATAAGTATGCCGGAAAAGTTGTTTATATTGGCATCCGGCATAAATATAGCGCTGAGGGATATACTTTGCTCATCCATTACGTGGATGCAACAGCTCTATTTGAACCTATTGCGTAACGCCCATAAAGCAAAGATATGAAGAAATGAGGCAGGCAGTATTTGCCTGCCTCATTTTGTATTTTTACTCTAAATTCAGAAATAATGAGAAACATATATTGTTCATATAGAAAAAATGTATGCGTGACGCTACTTTTTCTTTTCATTTTTTTGCAGGCAGGATATGCCAATATAGCCGACCCAACCCCGGCAACGGTGACACAGCCTGATGGTACGCAACTGACAATCCGGTTGCATGGAGATGAATTTTATCATTTCAACACAACTTTAGATGGGTATACGATTCTGAAGAATCCGAATAACTTCTACGTATATGCTGAAAGAAGAGACGGTCGCCTTGTTCCGGGCAAAGTAATTGCTAATAATAAAGCCATGCGTCAGGAAGCTGAAAATAGATATCTGGAAGGAATAGAGAAGTATATGACAGCACCCAAGGAACGCGTTGTCACGAGGACAAATGCGAAACAGTATGTACGTCAAGGTTTACTATCCAAGATTAGCAGTTCCGGATTCAGGGGGATTATCATTCTGGCACAATTCTCAGATAGAAGCTTCTCTATAACAGACTATCCGGTAGAAATTAGGAAAATGATAAATGACACAGAGTATACCGGCAATGGGGCGACTGGAAGCGTGCGTGATTATTTTTACGATTCATCTATGGGAGGATTCGAGCCTCAGTTTGATATTGTTGGTCCTGTGACGCTTGATTACAAGCAAACAGATGCGGATGGGGCGAATAATGGACAGGCACTTGTCA
The DNA here is from genome assembly GCF_001940965.1 of Bacteroides sp. Phil13. Taxonomy (NCBI): domain Bacteria; kingdom Pseudomonadati; phylum Bacteroidota; class Bacteroidia; order Bacteroidales; family Bacteroidaceae; genus Bacteroides; species Bacteroides sp. Phil13. The sequence continues at coordinate 8,808 of NZ_MSHA01000099.1, forward strand.
AGGATGCCTGTCTGAAGGCTGACCAGTTTGTTAACTTCGCTGATTATGATTTAGATGGAGACAATTCAGTGGATATGATTTATGTGATATTTGCCGGTGCAGCTTCCAGTTATGCGGGTAATAATGAAAAGTATCTATGGCCGCATGCTTACGCTCTGAATAGCATGGCAGTAAGGCTGGATGGGGTATATTGTAACCGTTATGCCTGCTCTACCGAACTGACCGGAGGGGAAATGAATTCGGAAATGGATGGAATCGGTACGGTTTGTCATGAATTCAGTCATGTATTGGGACTTCCGGATTTTTACGATACTGATTATGAAAAAAGCGGGGGAGTAGCTCCACATCCGGGTGACTGGTCGCTAATGGCAAGCGGCAGTTATCTGAATAATTCGAAGACGCCTCCTTCTTATTCTGCATATGAACGGTATATGGTAGGATGGGGTACTTCTGAAAAGATTGAAGGTCCCGGAAATTATGAATTACCGGCTTTGAATATATCCAATAAATCCTATTTCTTTCCGGCGCAATCTTCCGGTGAGTACTTTTATCTTGAAAACAGGCAGCAGACAAAGTGGGATGCTTATCTTCCGGGACACGGAATGCTGGTATACAGAGTGGATCTGACAAATGAGTCTGTTTGGAACATGAATACCGTTAATAATAACCCGGATCACATGTATTATGAATTATTATGTGCGGACAATAATGCACCGGCAACTGCCGGAAATGCATTTCCGGGGTCTCTTAATGTCAAAGAGCTGACAGACGAAACAATGCCTTCATTACGTTCTTGGACAGGAATCCCGACAGAAAAGGAGATCACCGGGATAAAAGAAGACAATGGAATCATTTCTTTTACCATACAGCCCCCCTTAAATGTTTCTTATGTAGAGGATTTTGAGAATATTCAAAAAGAAACATGGACCTCGGAGACAATGGATGGCACTATCGGGAAGTGGATTTTTAGCAATGCGCGTACTTATGCAACTTCCGAAGTCGGTGTGGGGAATGGAAGTAGAGTCGCAAGTGTTAAAAATGGAAAGATAGAGATGGAAACTGACATAACCGGTAGCGTAAAATCTGTCAGTATTCTCGCATGTAAATCCGGAGCTTTTGGAATGAAGAATGTTCGAATAGAAGTTTCTGAAGACAAGGGTGCGTCATGGAAAGTATATGGCGAAAATATACTTCTTTCAAGTAATGTTATGGAAACTTATACGAACCGGATTACGATGCAGGGCTGTTTGCGTTTCCGTATTGTCGGTGTTGCTTCTGCTGAAGCCTATATTGATGATTTCCAAATAAAATGTGATTTGCCGGATGCCATTGAGGATATTCAAAACATCGGAAGTTCTTTGAAAGTTTATCGCTTTGGACAAGATGTTATTGTGCATACCTCTACTGAAGGTAAGCCAATAGAAATATATTCGGTAACTGGGATGAAAATAGCTTGGCAAGAATCTGTCAGTGGAAAATGTATATTCAGATTACCAGAAAAAGGTATGTATATCATTAGGCAGGCAGGAGAAAGTCTGAAAATCTTGTATTAACACGAACTTAGAAACTGTTTCTCTGTATTTTTCATTTCTACTTTTTTCACCTTTGCATCTAATAAACAACAAGCTAGTGATTTGTATCATTCGTTGAAATACTATTAAGCCACTAATCCCTGATTGTAACTATATACTTTATTATATCCAAGTCTTGGTACAATAAAGTATATAGTTGTGTACTCGTATTATGGAAGACCTGGACGAGGCTATTACTTTGTTGACTGGTGCTTTTGCACGTGCTAATAAAGCTGAAATATCAGTGGAAATGGTTGTGCCCGTACCAATTTGCTGATGGGTAAATGGGCTGCTGCGGCTTCTGATGCTGCAAAAGCTTATAACTCTTCTGCTCCTTATTCTGTTACGGAAGTTAGTCAACCGACTTTCTACAATGCTACGAACAATGCATGGATTTTTGGGATCGTAGTGACTACGGAAGATTATCTGGTAAAGATCGATATTGTAAACTACTGCTGTCCGATAAAATATATACTTTCACCCATGGTTATTGAAGCTTGTGTGATAACAACAAAATAATTAGAAAGGGCTGAATCCTGCAGATGGAATCAGTCCTAATTTTATAACTTAATTAAAAAGGCTTATCGGATAGAAGTAATAAAAAATTAATAATCAGATAAAAAACATTCATTTCTTTTTTGGCGGTAATAGGATATTTGCTTCCGATTACTACTCAATACATTCCAAATACTAAGCGGGCGTATTTATTTGACAACATTCAGGAAGGTATCATCTGTATAGTAAATAACCAGAAAACAGAAGGAAAAGTGAATATTCATTTATTAGGTAGCGTACTACATTATCTGAATAAAGAACAAAGGGTCAAATGGAAAGTGCTTTTAAAGTCTCATAAAATAAAGTGGAAAGACGAACAGCTGTTAGCTGTTATTCTCATTTTTTTAATTGACCTATTTAGAAGGTGCACTTAACGGCTCACCTTCTTTTCTGAAACAAGGAATATTCTTTTATTTTCTGAATATCCTTTTCAAGAAATCATAATTTTTCCTTATCTTCCGCCAATAGGAAATTTCGCAGCGAAATTTGCTTGATTCCTTGATAATTTCCTCCGCTCTGCATTTCATCCATAGTGACTACATATTTAGGATAATTGTCCGGAATTTCCAAGAGATTACCAAACTCCCGCTGAACGGCTGCTTCATCGAGGAGCATATATGCCACTTGAATATAAATTTTATGATCTCTTTGGGAAGCTATAAAATCAATTTCCTTATCTCCATTCTTTCCGACATATACTTCATAGCCATACCTTAATAAATCTATGCATACCACGTTCTCTATCAATTTATTGATGTCTCTCCGAAAATCGTGATGACGTATAGCATTGTGCAGTCCCAAGTCTTCAAAATAATATTTTTCTCCAATTTCAAAGATTTTCATGCCTTGAGTTTCCGCCCGTTGTATCTTGTAAACAAAAAAACTATTACATAATGCCTTCAGGTAGTTCAGGATTGTTTGTGCAGGTATGTTTACTTGCTGGGACTTCAGATATTTACTGATATTTTGAGCGGAAAAAAGAGAGCCGGTATTATCAACTAAGTAGCCTACCAGATTCTCTAAAAACGATACGTTCCTAATCGATTCACGAGCAACCACATCTTTCAATAGAATAGTAGAGTAAACATTCCTCAAATATTCAAATATAACATTTATATCCATCGCTAAATTATGGATATAAGGCATTCCTCCAAACATAAGATATAATCTTAAACTTTCTGGAGAATCTTGCAGTTGGTTGAATCTCAAAAATTCTTCGTAACTGAGTGAATGAACCGGAAACTCAATATATCTTCCAGCCAGATGAGTCGCAAGTTCACCGGAAAGCATTTTGGCATTGCTCTCCGTACAGTAGATGTCGCATATATTTTCATTTAATAGACTCCGCAAACAGAGTTGGAATTCCTCTATCTCTTGTACTTCATCGACAAAAAGGTAATTATAGTTATGACCTGCCGCCTTTTTCAGAACATATTGATAAAGGTCCATATAGTTCTTCATATCCGCAAAAGCCAATAATTCTTTGTCTATAAAAATAATATTAGCTTCCGGTGTCTTTTCTTTTATGATATCCGATATTTGCAAAAGAATGTAACTTTTGCAAATTCTACGTTGATCGGTTATCACTTTTATTAAGTCCTTGCCAATAAATGGTTCTATCTTATTGGTACATAAAGGACGGGATATGTAACTTTTCATATTCAATCATAATTGAATCTTTTAGTGTATTTGTTAAGTTTGTACATTATAACTTTATGTGGATAGCATTAACTGTTACAATGTGATTCAAGTTTTTTGTTCTATTTTTCTTTTTCACTTTTCTCATTGGGGATATTACACAATGAGCATAGAGAAGAATTTTTATTGAACAGCTGCAGGTCGATAATAAGTATAGGAATAATATTCTATTTATCGCTTTTACCTATGCTATCATCAAAAACGTGCACATATAGATATATTAACATTATATTTAGCTATACAAACCATTCCTGAAGTGAATTTTCCGAACAAAAACATTCATATATTATTAATATAGTGAGTTTGCGGAATTTCAGTTGAAAAAATTATCATTAATTACATTTCTCAATTGAATTAAACACATAGTACCTGTTTTGTAGTTCATCAATGCTATTCATAGATAAATAATACACTGATAATAAAACGATTAAATAGTCAACACAGTATATTTGTGGTAGGTGTAAATGCGTTTTTCTGTTTTTTAGCTGCTTATATATCAATATATTATAAATTGTTGATACTAAAATTGAAGTTCTAATCACACGCGCAAACATCTGTTTATCAGATATGTAGTATGCGCATAGTTCTGCGAAGACATTGCAAATCTCGTATATTGGTATGCAAACACAAGAGGTCGCTATCAAATCTTCTGTGAAAGTATTTATGAAATCTGACTCTGAAATGCTTGATGAAGTCATGGTAGTTGCCTACGGTACGGCGAAGAAATCCTCATTTACGGGATCGGCTTCTACAATCGACAACAAGAAGTTGCAGTCTCGTCCTATCACAAATGTATCAAAAGGACTTGAAGGACAAGCTACCGGTCTTTTGACTACTTCTGGAACCGGTCAACCGGGTGAGTCAGCTTCGGTTGTAATTCGTGGTTATGGCTCTATCAATGCGTCGCAGAGTCCGCTATATGTAGTGGATGGCATTCCTTATGATGGTACACTATCTTCCATCAATCCCTCTGATATAGAATCGATGACGGTTCTGAAAGATGCTTCCGCCGGCGCTCTTTATGGTGCTCGCGGTGCTAATGGCGTTGTGATGATTACTACTAAGAAAGGTAAAGAAGGTAAGACTCAAGTTACTTGGCGTTCTACTGTAGGTTGGTCTTCACGTGCACTTAAGGAGTATAATATGGTGGGTCAGAAAGATTATGTGCAATTGACTTACGAAGGTTTGCGCAATGGTTTTGCGTTTACCAACGGGTATGCTTGGGCCGATGCAGAAGCAGCTGCTCGTAATAGCTTGAGCGGTACGTTGGGCGGTGAACAATATAATCCGTTTAAGAACTATACCTGGGGCAATATCATTGACCCGACAACCGGAACGGTACGTGCCGATGCAACTTCTACATGGAATGAAAGGTGGATGGATGCATTACAAAAGGATAATGCTTTCCGTCACGAACATCAACTGTCATTGACTGGCGGTACTGAGAAAACTAAATACATGTTCTCTTTGGGATACTTGAATGAAGATGGTATTTTGGTAACTACCGGGTTCCAACGCTACAGTGCACGTGCTAACATAAACTCTGAAGTAACAGACTGGTTCAGCGCAAATCTAAATACGTCATTAACGCATTCTGTATCAAACTACAGTCAATATACTGGTAGCTCTCAATCTAATGTGTGGTATTCTGCACAGTTTGTATCTCCTCTTTTCCCGGTATATATAAAGGATGCACAGGGTAATAATGCTTTAGGAGAGGATGGCCATCCACAATTGGATTATGGTGAAAGCGGTCGTCCGGGTAGCTATTCTGATTATAACCCGTTGGGGGGCTTGCTAGATGATAAATCAAGCGTAAAGAATGATGTTGCCGGTTTACGTACCGGATTAACGTTTGGCTCTGATAAGGATGATTTCGGAGTATTAAAAGGCTTGAAACTGGCTATAAACTTTGGTATGGACTATCGTCAGGCATCTCAAATGAATTATATGAATATGTATCATGGCAATCAGGCTGCTGCTGGTGGCTTGTTGTCTAAATACAGTACTCGTATGCAGAGTTACACTTTCAATCAACTGTTGATGTGGAATCGTTCCTTTGGTCTTCATAATTTTGATGTAATGGCCGGTCATGAATTCTATGCTTACCAATATGAATATCTGAAAGCTGCAAAGACTAATTTGGTGGATGGTATTTTGGAATTGCGTCCAGGTACAACCCTTAGCGATGCAGACTCTTATACAGATAAGTATCGCATCGAATCATGGTTAGGACGTTTCAACTACAATTATGATGAGAAGTATTATTTTTCAGCTTCTCTCCGTACGGATGGTTCTTCTCGTTTCTATAAAGATAACCGCTGGGGTACATTCTGGTCAGTCGGTGGAAACTGGCGTATTTCCAAAGAGGCATTTATGGAAGATATCAGCTGGATAAACAATCTTTCTTTTAAAGTTAGCTACGGACAGCAAGGTAATGATGACATTTTGAAGATTTCAGGTGGAGTATACACCAGCGACTATTATTTGTGGCAGAGTCTCTATGATCTGGGTTGGGCAAATTCCAACCAGATTGGTGGCTTGGTATCTACATTGGAGAATAAGAATGTAAGCTGGGAAAAAAGCGGCAATTTCAATATTGGCATTGAAGCATCTTTCTTTGACAACCGCTTGAGTATTAATGCTGAGTACTATAATAAGAAGACTACCGACATGCTGTTGAATTATCCGATGGCTACTTCCACAGGTTTCAGTGGTTATAATGCTAATGTTGGTGACATGCGTAACAGTGGTTTTGAATTTGAAATCAAAGGTACTCCTGTCAAGACCAATAACTTTACTTGGAATGTCACTTGGATGGGCTCTACAGTAAAGAATAAGGTGTTAAAACTGACTGGAGAAACTCCGGAAATAATTGATGGCATTTATAGTATCAAGGAAGGTTTGCCTATCAATACATTCTATATGGCAAAAGCTGCAGGTGTTGACCCTGCAACCGGTGCCCAATTGTATTGGATATATGACACTGATGATGAAGGCAACATGATTAATGAACGTATCAGCAGTGACTATGAAAAAGCAGCCAAAAGCAAGTATTATTTGGGAAGCCGCATTCCAGATCTTTATGGTAGTATTGGGACCGACCTTTCCTGGAAAGGTGTTGACCTTTCTATCTTGACTACTTATTCTATTGGCGGTAAGGTATACGATGGCTTGTACAGTGCTTCTATGAATAATATGTACTACAATAATGCATGGAATGAACATGCGCTGCGTCGTTGGCAAAAACCAGGTGATATCACTGATGTTCCCCGTATTGAGATTGCAGGAAAAAGTACAACGAATGATCGTTTCTTAGTAGATGCGTCCTACTTTGCTATTAAGAACATTACATTGGGATACACATTGCCAAAGGCATGGATGCAAAAGGCTAAATTGGGCTCTGTACGTGTTTTCGGTTCTATAGATAACTTGGCATTATTCACTCACTTACAAGGTATGAATCCGCAGTACAACTTTAGCGGTCAGACAAGCTATTCTTATTCGCCTAATAAGACTTGGTCATTAGGTGTCGAAATTAATTTCTAATATTTACTTAAGATAAAAACAAGTATGAAAAAGATATTCAAATATATTTTTGCTGGTTTTGTGGGTTGTGCAAGTTTGTCGTCATGCTTGGACGATGCACTTCAAACAGCTCCTACCGACTCTATGTCCGGAGATGGTTTGCTGGCAAACGCCAATGCGGCGTTGGTTCCTCTGAACGGTATCTATCGTTCTATGTATGCTTCTTGGTCTCCTACAGGCAACACTCACCAAAGCTTTGGTATCAGTTCTTATAATTTGATGGCTGATGTTATGGGCGAGGATATGGTAATGAGCGCTATAGGTAGTGGTTGGTTCTGGTATGATTGCCTTTATAACGTAAAATCTTTCTATTCCAGCGGAGCATGGCGTTCTTTCGATTTATGGAATGGCTATTATACATGGGTCTCTAATGCAAACTACATTCTTGCTGCTGAAGAAACAATGGATGGCACAACAGAGGAGATTAACTATGTGATAGGACAAGCTTATGCCATACGTGCTTATTCTTACTTCATGCTGGCACAAAGTTTTGCCCGCACTTATAAAGGACATGAGTCGGATCAGTGTTGCCCTATCTATACTGAGCCAACCGTTGCAGGTACTGCGGGCAAGGCACGTGCGACTGTGCAAGAGGTTTACGACCAGATTACTTCGGACATCAATAAAGCTGTTGATATGCTGAACGGAATAAAGCGGAAACATGTCAGTCACATTAACCATGCTGTTGCTTTGGGACTCAAGGCACGTATAGCATTGGTTATGGAAGACTGGGCTACTGCCAAAAGTGCAGCGAAAAATGCTATTACGGTTAGTGGTTGCACTGTATTGCCAGTTTCAAGCTTTTCCGGGTTGAATGATTCTTCCGCTGGTAATGTGATGTGGGGAGCTGAAATTATTTCCGACCAATCTGGCATGTATGCCGGCTTCTTTACGCATATGGATGCTTGCGACGAGAGAGGTGACGGAAAGTATGGAGCAGAAGCCCGTAAGCAGATTAGCAAAGAGTTATATGGCTTGATTAACCCAGCAGATGCCCGTAAGGCATGGTGGGATCCGGAAAATGAGAATAATAAGTCCGGCGGTTATCAGCAGGAGAAATTTAAGTTCTCCGACAGACAAACTTGGACCGGAGATTACATCTGGATGCGTGTAGAAGAAATGTATCTGACGGCTGCTGAAGCAGAATGCCGTTTGGGTGAAACTGCACCTGCCATTGAGGATTTGAAAGCTGTCATGGACAAACGTGTAGAAGGATATACCTGCACGAAGACCGGCACAAGTCTGGGAGTTACAAGTAGCGATTATACAGGTTCGTTGCTCGAAGAAATCATTATACAGCGTCGTGTTGAGTTATGGGGCGAGTTTGGACGTATCTATGACTTACGTCGCCTGAAACAAGGATTCCGTCGTACAACCGCTATGGGATGGCCTTCTGATGCCTTGCTAGGTAATCGTCCGACAGACGATCCGGAATGCTATATGTGGGTATTGACTATTCCGCAGAGTGAATTCGACGGTAATGTGAACATGGATGTAAAAACTGACCAGAATCCGGTGGGAGATTATAAAGAATGATTCATTTTACAAACTTTAGAGAAAAAACATTATGAAATATATCAATAGAATTTCAGTCTTATTGTCTCTTTTGACAGTATTGCTGTTCTCCGCTTGTAGTACAGACCAAGAAGGACCTTTGTATACTGAAGGAGGGGGGCAGGGAGTTACCTTTATTTCCAAATCTTTGGATGGTGTTGTTGTATCGCCTGCAGAGCCGACTTTTACGATAGATTTGCTTCGTTCGAATACAGCTTCAGCGTATAGCGGAGATATTACTATTTCTGCTGTACTCAATAAAGTGCCATTTGAGGGATGCACTGTTACCGACTTCAATTTTGCTGCCGGCGAAAACAAAACGACTATAACGGTTGATGTTACCCCTTTAGAGATAAGTCAGGTAATAACCGTTACATTAGCATTGTCTGTACCGGAGGGAGATATTGCGATAAGCGGATCTGCTCAGGCTTCTTTTACTGTAAGCAAAGATTATAACTGGCAAGAGCTTGGAGAAGGAACGTTTACGGATAACTATTTCTTCGGAGGTACAAACAAAGTAAAAGTATTCAAGGCTGAAGGTTTTGACCGTTATCGCGTAGTTGAACCTTATGATGGATACTATGCCAATGGGTTACCGGCTGATTTAGTTGGAGACTTTACGCTTTCAACAGCTAGAGTATCTAATTTAGATTTTTGGATTGAGGATGGTGCTGTTCTTTACAATAAATTTGCTATTGGCTTGAATTATGTCGGTGGTGGTGATGTCCTTGCTTACCATCCTTCTAATTTCAAAGGAGTACCTACTGAATTCAATAAGGTAGTTAATGAAAAGACTATCCAATTGGCTCCTTATTATTATATTGAAGAACTTTCCGGTGGATTTAATGGAGCTACTTCAGACGGAGTTATCATTATTACTTTGCCGTAAAAACAGTTACTCCAAAACAATATTAACTATAGAGGGTGTGTACAAAATATACTGCCCCCCCAAAAAAGAGTTAGACGTAAAAAAAATAACGTTATAAATTCTCTAAATAATGAGCCTGATATTGTATCGGGCTCATTCCATTTTTACATAAAGTATTTTAAGGGGATATTAAATACCTGTGGAGGTAGAGACATTAATATTATATTTGTATAGCCCGATAACAACTTTTATTGCTAATATATTCAATCTTTCTTATGCAACAGATACGCTCTGCATTATAAATGTAACCATTTCCATGCCGGTAAAATATGTATCATTTTATCTCCGTACTTCACCTCTTCTTCATGTGTATTCGTAATTATTATTCCTTTCGAAAGCTGATATATATCCATAGCATCCTGAATGCCACGGATTTCCCTCTCACGGGTATCGGAGCTGTCCAATAAGTAACAAACCTGAATTGCCTGTACGACACGAAAACCATCACGAACCACAAAATCACACTCGGCATTCCCTGAATTATGATAAAAGATTTCTCCGCCTCGGCGACGTAATTCTATGTAAACCATATTTTCCAACAAGCGCCCTTCTTCACCAGAAAAATGGAAGCCCAAACGGGATACTAAGGCATTATCTATTGCATAAACTTTTTTGGGATTACGGAGCTGGGCTTTGACGGAATAATCGAGTTTCGATAAAGAGAAGAGTAAATATGTATTTTCAATATACTCCAAATAATTCTTTACTGTTGTGGGATTTTTCACTCCAATCACTTTTGCCAATGAAGTATAAGTTAACGGTTTCCCTATATTACTGACGGTATAATAGACCAACTCTTTTACTTCACGCTCATTTACAATTTGGTTGCGAACCATAACGTCCTTATACAGAATGTTATCATACAATGTTTTCAGAACAATACCATCTTCTGACTTCAAATAAATAGGAAACCCACCCTGTTGTAAATAGTCATTAAAAGCTGACTGTATTTCTCCACGCGCAATTGTACCGAATATATCTCCCAATAAATGTTGCTGCCCCCGAAAATCTAAAAATTCAGAAAATGAAAAAGGATAGAGTTCGATCGCAATATAACATCCGGTCAGGTAGGTTCCCAGCTCCTTACTTAACATACGGGCATTGGAACCAGTTATAAAAACTTTTTTTCCTGAATTATACAACCGCTTAGCAAAATGCTCCCATCCTGCAATATTCTGTATTTCATCAAAATAGAAATAGTTTTGTTCCCCATATAATTCTATGAACACTTCATACAACTGCTGAAAATTCTCTACGGTAAAGTTACCCAAACGATCATCATCAAAATTAAAAAAATAGTCTTTTTGGGGAAGCCTGTCACGTATCTGTTGCAACAATACGGATTTACCACAACGGCGAACCCCCGAAATAATAATGATTTCTTCATTATTCAGATACTTCTCAGAAAAACTGCGAATTATAGTTTTCTTGCTTGGCAAAAAAGACTTTTGGTCAATTATGATATCCTTTAAAAGTTGTTTCATAAACTCAACGGTATTTTATAGTACAAATATAGTGTTTTCTATTAAGAATAGAAATAAAATCACGTTTATTCCTATTCTTAATAGCGATAAATTACATTATTCTCTATAGCAAATAGAATAAATGAGCGAATGATCATCATGTGACTTTAAGAGAGCTATGCAATACACTGTCTAGGGGAAACACCGGTTAAGTTCCTATTTGCATAGCGAGTTATATAAATGTATCTGACCGTTAGGTATGTTTCCGATAATTATGTTCTATTTATCGCTTTTACCTATATTATCATCAAAAACTTGTACACATAGATATTTTAACGTTATATTTAGCTATACAAACCATTTCTGAAGTAAATGTTCCGAACAGAAATATGCATCTATTATTAATATGACAAGTTTGCGAAGTTTCAGCTGAAAAAAAATTATCATTAATTACATTTTCAGTTGAATTAAACGCATAGTACTTGTTTTATAGCTCATCAATGCTATCCATAGATAAATAATACACTGATAATAAAATGTTTAAATAATGAATACAGTATATTTGTGGTAGGTGCTAATGAATTTTATTGTTTTTTAGATGCCTACAAATCAAATTATTACAAATTGTCATTACTAAAATAAAAGTTCTAAGCACACCCATAAAGGACTGTTTACCAAATATATAGCGTACACCAAGTTCTGCGAAGACTTTGCAG
>NZ_MSHA01000100.1:0-128558 GCF_001940965.1 Bacteroides sp. Phil13
CAGTCGGAAGTCTATGAGAAATTGTTTTTCAGTACCTATTTGCAAATTATATCCGGGCTTGGTCTGCCCGTTCTTCATGGCGTCTTCTTTCATACGCATGAATGTGGCATCAGGATCAGTCTTGGAATAGGAATTACGTTCTCCAAGAGTGTCAAGATGATTGTCGTATTCCATCAGCTTGTCACGATACCCTTCAAGTTCCTTGAGCTGTTTCTTCTTTTCGCGCAGGGCTTTCTTTTGTTCCTTATCCTTTGTCGCAGGCTGGTGTTCTAGGACTTCTTTAAGTTCATCCACTATGTCAGAGAGCATGGCGGGAGTGAATTGGGCGGGTGTGTCTTTTACGGAGTTCTCTTGTGCAATGGCTTCGTCCACCTGTTCCAGAAGGATACGAATCTTGTCCAGCAACTTCGTGCGGTGCTTTTCAACACTCTTGCGCCAGACAAAAGTATATTTGTTGGCTTTGGATTCAATCTTAGTGCCGTCGATATACTCCACCTCACGACTGATGAAACCTTTGTCGGCAAGGACAAGAACTAACTGGGTGAATACATTATTTATCTCCTCCTTTACACGGTTACGAAAACGATTGATGGTGATAAAATCCGGATGCTCATTACCGGCAAGCCAGATATAATGAATGTCACGCAAGAGAAGCTTCTCTATTTTACGGCACGAATAGATATTATTCATGTAGGCGTAGATAATTACCTTAAGCATCATTTTAGGATGATAAGGACAGCGGCCGGTTTCTTTATAAAGTTTATTGAAACCTTCAAGATCGAGAGTATCAACAACTGTGTTAACTATGCGAACCGGGTCGTTCGACGCAATGTTTTCATCAATTCTTTGAGGAAAAAGAACGGTATGGTTGGGAATGTAAGGACGAAAATGTAACTTTGCCATAACGAAATACTTTATGCCTAAAGATACAAAAACTTTGGGTAATAGCAAAGCCCGGGCTTGCGAAAGTCTGGGCTTTGTGCATAAAAAAGGTTGTGCCAGAGTTTTGACACAACCTCATATTTTTCTCTTACCTCTATTACTTTTCCCCTTCACTTCAAGGTATGGGTATTCTTTTCTTCGCTTTATCGACTTGATCTCTGGATTCAAATATCGACATCCTACATTCGAGTTTTAGGGTAATCCATTTTTTATACTCATATTTGCGGTGGATATCGTTGTTGTTATAGGTATCTTTTATGTTGTGCTTTATCCTTCCATATGCCACATCTCGTTACTATCAATGGCATAGATGTACAATTGTGGCATATGGAAGGATAAAGTATGGCATAAAAAGATATGACCGCTTTCTAAGTTTGTGCTGCGGGCACTTAGTCAAGTTTTAGGGAAGTACTACCTTATATGTCGTGCATCTGTTTTGTGCATCGTAGGCACGTACTAGATAGAAGCCACTCGCAAGGTTTTTGACAGGCAGTGTGAAGTGCTTTTCCGTATTTCCGGTGTTGTTGGTATCATATGCAGCAATGATTTGTCCGCCAATATTGACAATTTCGGCACGGATGAGTACAAAGTCGGTATTACTCACCAAAGTAAGGTAACCACTGCGTGGATCACCAATCAACTCAATATCAGGGCGCGAAAGGGTAGGGGATTCAATACCTGTAGTAGTACCCAGCTTTATGAAAGTAACGATAGGATTATGGTCGGAGCAGCGGTACATATTGTCTTCTTGCGGTTTACCTCCAATTTTAAGTGCATCAGGCTCATCGGCATTGATATGAAAAGGATGAGCATAACGTATTTGAGCATCCAATGTAGCAGTAGCAAAACTATGGTCTAAATAACCGGTTGCGTAGCTATTGTTGCTAAAAAAGGCATAGCTGTATTCATTAGGTGCATATTTTTGAAGTTCATTTATCAATTCGCCTTCTTCCAGTACTCGGATGGGGTCTTCTTTGGAGTATGAGTTTAAGTCACCAACTATGAGGACATCTTCATCTTCAAAATAGGCAGTAACAGTTTTGATAAATTCAAGAGTAGCTTCAGCTTCGTGCACACGGCGTAGAACATGACTACCTTGACCATCACCTGTATCGGCATATTCATCTGGTTTATTATAGCTATTATCTTTTGCTTTCCAGTGATTTAAGCAAACGATAAAACGCTCATTATTAGCCTTGAGATCAAAAGCCTGTGCTATCTTTCGGTCTGGCAGATATCCGTTGTCTGCCAATCTGTTTTTTTGAAGCTCTTTGAAAGGAATTACTGTATTACTGTTATAAATGAAGCAGGCCATGCCTTGATTAGCTGTTGAATTCTCAATGTATTTATATTGGTTTGTTTGACAGGCGGTGTTCAATGCAGTGCAGAGATCGTTCAGAGAAGAGTTTCCGAAAACTTCAAGTAGGGCATAGATATCGGCATCCATGGCTTTCAGTGCAGCTACTATCTTGGTTCGTTGTACGTCATTAGCTCCTTTGTAGTTCTCGACATTAAAACTAACAACTTTCAGATTATAATCTTCTTCAATGTTACAGGTTGTGGGACGTTCATTACCTTGAAACTCCGGTTTCTTTGTTAGCGTAATGGTGTATTTACCATTACTGTAACTGGCGGTTCCGGTCAGTTTTGCTACGGTCTGTCCGATACGACAGGTACCATTTGCATCAGTGAATGAGTAAACTCCTTGCTTTACAGTGATCTGATTATCTTGATTCTCTTTATTCTTTTGATTGAACATCTCTACACCGGGTAGATTCTTTTCTGTGGGAGTCCATAGCGGACCCTCAGAAAGAGTGATTGAACCGTAGGCATAGCTGTAATTGTTTGTCAGCGTCAGTGTATTAGTAATAGTCACTTCTTTCCCATCTAAAGCGTTCGTTTTAAAATCATCAGGGAAGATAACTTCTTGCTGTGCAAACAGCAATGCAGGTAATAAATGAATAAATAGGAGTAGTTGTCTTTTCATAAGCAAATGTTTTAGATGAATGATTTAGATTTATTTCTTTATTTTCATTTCCATCAGTACCGGGTTGTGGTCACTGCATAAGTCCAGATCAGGCGAGTAGTAACGGTATCCCTGAATGGCGGGTGAATGGAAAATATAGTCGATACGCAACAAACGTTTGAAGTAGCGGAAGGTATACATGTAACCCCGTCCACTGGTGCGGAACCCGTCTTTAAGTATATCACTTAATTCCGCATAGGTGTAGGAAGACGGCAAAGAGTTGAAGTCACCGCACACCACTACGGAGTAAGGACTGGCAAGGGCCAACTGGCGGATACTGTCAGTCTGTTCGGCACGCTTCACAAAGTTGTCGTGTAAAGTGTTGATAGCACCTTGTACAACTTCCACTTCACGACGGGTGTCATTTGTATTGTTAAGACCACGTTCCCATTTCCGACGGTTTTGATTGACACTGGTAGTCTGCAAGTGGTTGTTGAGCAGACGGACAGTGTCTCTTCCTAATATGATGTCGCACTGCATGCTGCAGTTGGCACTTTGCGGATAAGAAATAAACCGGGGATTGATGAGTGGGTAACGGCTGAATATGGCGATAGGGAGCACTCCGCTGATGGAGTCTTCAGTGGGTATCAGGGCATATCGCCAGTGGGAAAATACATTGCGGATGCTGTCCATCGGAAAGTGCTGATTGTCGCCGAATTCCTGGAAGCAGAGTACATCTACTTCTTGCTGTTTCATGTAGCGGGCAATCTCTTTGCAGGAGTAGCCAGTAATCTCAGTTCCAAAATTGCCGACATTATAAGTGGCTACTTTCAAATATCCATCGGCATAGTTACTACTGTAATGTCCTTCAGGGATTTTTTTTGTGAAATTGAATTGAAAAACGGAAAGTATATAACCGTAGTTGAAAGCCAATGCCGCAAAAGGGATGAGGATCCAGCGACTGCGGGCTAATGCCCAACAGATAGCAACCAGTAGATTGCATATCAGCAATACTGGAAGAGCTAATCCCAACACAGGCATATATTTGGAATTAGCAGGATCAAAGTTCCCGGAAAAGGCGGAGATAATAGTAACAGTAGCCAGAATGACTGTCAGGATCACCGGAATACTGCGGAAGAGACTGTGAATTTCAGATTTTCCCATGTTTATTGAAAGGAATGTTATTTTATAATATTTACCGGTTTTCCTTCCGCGTATGCTTTCAGGTTACTGACTGCTATATGTATCAGCCTTTGGCGTGCTTCAAAGTTGGCCCAGGCGATGTGTGGAGTGATGAAGCAATTCCGTGCAGTCAATAGCGGGTTGTCCGGACGAGGTGGTTCTTCGGAAAGAACATCCAGTCCGGCGGCATATATTTGTCCGGTGTTCAAGGCATTGGCGAGATCTTGTTCATTAATGAGTGGCCCACGCCCGGTATTGATAATGATGGAGGTAGGTTTCATTAAAGAGAGACGGCTGGCATTGACCATTTCGCGAGTACTGTCGTTCAGCGGACAGTGCAGGCTGACGATGTCACATTCGTGAAATAATTGGTCGAGATCTGCTTTTCTGATTTCGGGTGGGAGTTGCAGACGCGATTTAGAAGTATAGGCCCATACCTTCATTCCGAAGCCGATGGCTATACGAGCAGTGTTATACCCAGTTTGCCCCAGACCGACGATTCCTATTTTTTTGCCAAGTAGTTCAATGAGTGGAGTATTGTAGAAACAAAAATCGGGGCTCTTGCTCCAGTCTCCTCTGCTGACCTCTTCAGAGTAATGGCGTACTTGCTGAGTGATATTCAGTATGTGAGCAAATACCATTTGTCCTACGGAGGGAGTGCTATATGCAGGAATGTTGGTGACAATGATACCTCGTTCACGGGCGGCAGCTATGTCTACTACGTTGTAGCCTGTAGCCAGCACGCCGATATATTTCAGATCGGGCAGGGCAGCCATCATTTCGCTGTTGATCACTACTTTATTGGTGAGGAGGGCTTCTGCACCGGCAGCACGTTCCAGTACTTCAGCGGGGGCGGTACGGTCATAAATTACGCATTCGCCCAACTCTTTCAACTTATCCCAGCAAAGATCACCGGGATTTGCGGTGTAACCGTCTAATACTACAGTTCTCATTTTGTTTATGTTTAAAGTGAGTACGCAAATTTAGGGAAAAGATTTAGGATTATGCTTATAATGGTATATTTTGTTGTGGTCGGTGTGTTTGTTGGAAGAAGTAGTATGGGATATATTAAGTAAGGATTATTTCTTAAATTCATCCTCGCCCCATAATGCTTTCATGCGTTCTGCATGTTTCTGCTCGGCAGCATTGTCTTGTGCTTCCCAAAGGCGACGTTTTTTCAGTTCATCGGGCATGAATTGCTGTTTCACGAAATGACCTGGATAGTCATGGGAATACTTATAATTGTCTCCGTAACCTAATTGTTTCATTAATTTGGTAGGTGCATTACGCAGATGCAACGGAACGGGTAGATTGCCCGTTTCCCGTACAAGTTCCAAGGCATTGTTGATGGCCATGTAGGCAGAATTACTCTTCGGGCTTGTAGCAAGATAAATAGTAGCCTCTGCTAGTGGAATACGTCCTTCGGGCCAGCCCACTTTCATTACAGCATCAAAACAGGCATTGGCAATCAGCATAGCATTTGGATTTGCCAGTCCGATGTCTTCCGATGCGGAAATAACGAGTCGGCGGGCAATAAAGGCAGGATCTTCCCCGGCTTCTACCATACGGGCGAGCCAATATACGGCACCATCGGGATCACTACCACGAATAGACTTAATGAAAGCAGATATGATATCATAATGCATTTCTCCATCCTTATCGTAAGCCAGAGGATTTTGTTGCAGACGTTCGGTAACTATCTCATCAGTAATGACCACCGGATCATTGGCTTCGGAAGAAACTACAAGGTCCAGAATATTAAGCAGTTTACGCGCATCTCCACCACTATAGCGGAGCATGGCAGTCGTTTCTTTCAGTTCGATTTTACGCTCTTTCAGAATATGGTCGGTGGTGACGGCACGTTGCAGTAATTCCATGAGGTCTTCTTTCTCCAAAGACTTCAGTACATAGAGTTGGCATCGTGACAGCAGTGGGCGGATTACCTCAAAAGAGGGATTTTCTGTAGTGGCACCTATCAATGTCACTGTACCTTGTTCCACTGCACCAAGCAAAGAATCTTGTTGCGATTTACTGAAACGGTGGATTTCATCAATAAACAGTATGGGGCTGCCTTGTGAGAAGAAGCGGTTGCTCTTGGCGCGTTCTATCACTTCGCGTACATCTTTCACACCACTGGTAACGGCACTCAATGTATAGAATGGAGTTTCCAGTTTATTGGCAATGATCTGTGCCAGTGTGGTTTTTCCTACACCCGGAGGTCCCCACAAAATAAATGAAGAGATACGTCCCGCATCAATCATCTTACGTAGTATTGCACCTGGTCCTACTAAATGTTTCTGACCGATGTACTCATCTAAAGTTTTAGGACGAAGCCTTTCTGCTAAGGGAGTCATGTGATTTAATTATGAATTAAGAATTATAAATTATGAATGACCATGCGGTAACTATAGCGTAGTCTAATTCATGAATTTATAATTCATCATTATTTAGAATATCATTAATATCATAAAGCGTATGCCTCCTTTCTTTACACCTGGAATATCCGTGTAAGTGAGGCGGCGTACATATTCGATATGCAACAGTTTGAAAATGTTGTAGATACCTACGCTGGCTTCCAGATAAGGAGTACTACCCATTACATGGCTGGTAGGTATACCGTCGCGCATAGGGAAGAGGAACAATTCGTCATTGTGGCTCTTATATGGGTTATTTTTATCCGTAAGTGTTCCGTATATGCCACGGATACGGAAAGTTTCGCGCCATTTCAGCTTTTTAATGAGGGGAATACGATTGAATAGCTTCCCGTTCATATCATAAGTGATGGCAAGAGAGGCATAACGGTCATTCAGGAATTCCATATTGTTGATAAGGCTGAAAGACTCATTGTGCTGGGTGATATATGAAAGGTTTGCCATGGGCAGGTTCAGTAAAGGGAACGGTACTGTATTCCATTGGGCACCGGCACGGGCGGTGATGTCTAGTTTACCCCAGGAGCCAAACCAGAAACGTTTGCGGATACTGGCTTCAGTAAGATTGAAGTTATATTCGCCACCCAGCACACCTTTCAGACCAATGGTATGGGAAAGAGAGAAGATCGGGGCATCCAGAGACACCGGAACACGACGTTGCTTCGTATTGACAAATGTTTCCCCCGGAGCATAACGTAGGGTAACGCCAAGCTCGGTTGTAGTGATATCTTTGACGAATGTATTTGTGTCATCCCATGAACCAGCTATGTTGCCGTCGTTCTTCCAATATTGCAATACACCGCCGGCAGGTTCGTCATTGCGGTGACGTGCCATAGCTTTGATGGAGAAACCGGCATTCGTTTCCAACTCATACGTCAGGGTAGCATCACGCATATATGACATTTGGTCTACCTTTGTCCACTTCCAGCCTACAAACATATTGTCCTTATCTGTTGAGAGGTATTTGTCCATCGGAGACATGACATCGTAGCTGTAATCGAAAGCGATATAATGTTTTGGGAATTCCCATAACACATACTCACGCTTATTAAATGAGTAAGCTGCCTGACCTTTATAGAACCATTTCTTATCTTTTGTACCATAAGCACCATATCCGCTGAAACTCCAGTGTGGGTCGAAGTTACCGGTAGTCATACCACTGAGGCGGAAACGTGTACCGTTTACATAATTACTTGTGATACTGGTATTGATAGGACCGAAATCGAACTTGCTGGGGTGCTTTTTGCTTCCTGTTTCTACAAAGTTCTCTATCAGGGCTTTTGCACCGAAGATAACATACTTGAAGCCTGGAATCTGTTCAATGCGATTCATGAATACGTCCATGTTACTCTCCTTTTTGGTGAGGGGAACCTGGCGTACTGAAGCCCAGTATTCATCGCTCTTGTTAAGCATGTTGGCTTCCTTGATGACATTACCTTTCAGGCGGAAAAGACGGGGCTCTATATCTTCAAATTTGTAATTACTGTACTTGGTAGTACGTTGTACTTCAAGTCCTTGCAAACCTTTCACGAATTGTAATTCTACAGTCATGTCGTCATCTGTCAATACCCAGTTGCCATCCGGCATCTGTTCAAACTGCTGCACAATATCAAGATTGTCCACGAAGTTGACTCCAGTCTTTTTAGGGAGGTTCATGGTACATTTCTTCACTGCATAGGTGGAGTCTTTCACGACATAGAGATGTCCTGTAAAACCAAAGTCCTGCGAGTTCTGTGGAACGAAAGTAAGGTGTACACACTCCTGGCGGTCCACCATAATAGTATCCATAAGATAGAACTTATAAAAACTGATAGCGCCTCGTCCGATAGGGCTGACGAAACGGCGTTGCAACAGGCGGATGTCGTCATCATAGATATTGACGTCAGAGAATACATCGGTTAGAATGGTTCCCAGCATATCTCCAGTGTTGAAGAACTCTTCAATACCGCTGGAATTCATACCTTCGATAATAGTCTTTTCGCTTTTGGGACTTTTACGATAGATGGTTTTTGAAGACGTCTCTTTGATGGAAATAGGGAGAATCATCTTGTTGGTCTTGGGCGATATTTCTACCTGGTCCTTGAAGAATGAGAATTTTTTATAGATACCTTTCTCCATCTTCTCTGGAGTGACGTCGTTCATGGACATCTTCATCTTTTCATATTTCTGGTATTGATAGAAGTCATTGGCTTCCAGTTTCAGCCCTTTTTTATTTTCGATGACTTTTCTCATGAAATCCACGGCAGGGTTGTTTTTCCGGGAATATTTCTCTTTTTGAGGTTTTACCACTACTTCAGAGAGCATGACGTCGGCAGGTGCCATCTTCACGTTCAGCACTTTGGTGTTAGGAGTTAGTGTGACTTTCTTGGTCACATATCCGATGGCGGAGAATGTAAGCTCATTCCAACCTTTGCGGGTTTCTACTGTATATTCTCCTTCGGCATTGGTGATAGCACCTACACCTTTCCCCTCGTATTGAACGGTGATGTACATTAATGGTTCGTTGGTTAGGGAGTCGGTAACGACACCTTTTATCTGTGCGGATGCACTATGTGCAACAAATAGTAACAGCAGAAAAAGGATGATAGTTGTATATTGTTGTTTCATATTTAAGTCAGTATGAGGCTGCAAAGGTAGCAAATTACCATTAAATAAGAAGTAAATATAATCTAAAGAAATAAGAGGAATGTTTATATGCGCTCTTCTTTTATATCAAGGTAAAGGAAAAGATGCTGTTTTTTAGATTTTATGTTACCTTTGCAGGGATGAATAAATCTTGTCACAGCTTAACTATAAGAGTAATATATGAAACTTCATGTTGTTAGTTTTCAAGTGCCGTTCCCTCCTGATTATGGAGGGTTGATAGATGTGTATTATAAACTGAAGGCTCTGAAAGAAGCTGGCTGCTCGGTTGTTTTGCATACATATAGGTATGAGGTGGCTGAGCAACCTGATTTGCTTAAGGTGGTTGATGCCGTCTATTATTATGAACGCTTTACAGGTTGGTGCTCTATGTTTTCTTTTCGTCCTTATATTGTTTACAGTAGGAGAAGTAAGTTATTACTGGAACGTTTGTGTGAGGATGATTCCCCAATTCTGTTTGAAGGACTGCACACCTGTTATTTCCTCTCAAATCCTTTATTGAGAGACAGACAGAAATGGGTGAGGATGCATAATGTAGAGCATGATTATTATTACTTTTTGGGGAAGTCGTGTGTTTCTTGGTACGGGAAATGTTATTATTATTTGGAAGCTTGGAAATTGAAACATTATGAACGGGTATTGCTGTATGCTGATAAAATATTGGCTATTACCAATACGGATGCTCTTTATTTCACTCAGAAATATCCTTTTGTGTCGACTTATTGTCTGCCTTGTTTCTTTGATAACATTAGTGTAGAAACTGTGACGGATGTAAGTCCGGAGAATGAGAAGTATATACTATATCATGGAAATCTGTCTGTTCTTGAGAATGTTCGAGTGATTAATTATATTCTGGACAACTTGCTGCCTAAGTTGGATATAAATATGCGGGTGGTTATTGCCGGTAAAAATCCTGATAAGCATTTACGGGAGAAAATTTCCAGAATTCCGAATGTATCTCTTGTCGCAAATCCTTTGCAGGAAGAAATGAACTCTCTGATAGTCTTTGCACATATTCATTTACTGCTGACTTTCCAGAATACAGGAATCAAACTGAAGTTGATATATTCTTTGATGAAAGGGCATGGACATTGTCTAGTGAATTCGATGATGATTCCGGATCCAGGCTTTGAGGAAGTGTGTACAATTGCTGATGGACAAGAAGCACAAGTTATAGCTCTCCGTAAATTGTATCATACTCCTTTGATGCCTGAAGCGCTCCAATGGCGACAACAGGCTTTAACGAAAATGGGATATAACAATCAGGTTACTTTAATTCTCCATTAATCAACGTTTGCACAATACGTTCCGCAGTACGTCCGTCCCAACGGTCGGGCAGCGTGGTGTGTTTCCATTCGCCATGCATCAACGTTTCAAGTGCGGCGGCAAGTGCAACGGAGTCTTCGTTCACTAATTCATTGGTACCTACACGCCAGGTTTCGGGATGTTCGGCATAAGAGTTGAGCGTGATGCAGGGAACATCAAGGAAAGTAGCTTCTTCTGCAATGTTGCCGGAATCTGTGATGATACCTTTGGCATGGTTGATAAGATATCCGAAGTGCAGGTAACTTTGAGGCGGTAGAATGTGTAGGTTTGGTGCAAGAATTTCCAGCGCCTTGATAGCCTTCTGCACGTATGGGTGCAGCGGAGCAATGATGGGCATGCCTCCGGATTTATCCACTAATGTTTGTATCAGAGATTTAAGCACATTCTTTTTGTTCAGCAACTCGTGACGATTGAGAGTGAGCAATAGGTAGCCGTGTCCTTTCAATCCCATGGTAGAGAACCATACGGGTTGCAACAGGCGGTGACGGTTATAGCGGACGGTATCTATTAGAATATTACCTACATAGTGGATGTATTCGGGAATCATGCCTTCCTGATTCAGGTTGCGGTTAGCCACCATACCTGCGGTAAACAGATAGTCGGAAATGGCGTCTACAATGGTACGGTTCACTTCGCGAGGCATATTCATATCGAACGAACGGGTACCGGCAATGAGGTGTGCGACTTTCAGCCCGCGCTTCTTGGCAACGATAGAACAACTCATGGTGGCCGTAAGGTCATCTACAACAAGAACTACCTGGGCGGGATGTGTGTTCAATTCCTTTTCGAAGGCAAGCATGATGGCAGCTGTCACTTCCGATTGGTCATGTCCGCTGACTCCAAGATAACCATCGGGTTTCTTCATGTCCAGATCAGAGAACAGAGAGGCATCCAGACTGGTATCGTCTTGCCGTCCAGTATAAATAAGACGGTATGAAATTTTCTTTCCAGCTTCCTGTGCGGCTTTAATAGCCCGGGTGATAGGAGCTATTTTCATGAAGTTGGGGCGTGCACCCGATACGATTGTTATTTTCATTATATATAAATTGATGAGACAAAAATACGTTTTCTTAGGGAAATTATTTGTTACTTTGCCAATAAATTTAATGAATAGCAATTATAAATCATTAAACATTTAACGTTAATCATTGATTATTATGCCAACATTTGTTCAAATACTCGACTTTATAGGTACGTTTGCTTTTGCCATCAGTGGCATTAGGCTGGCTTCGGCAAAGCGGTTCGACTGGTTCGGGGCGTATGTGGTAGGTTTTGTAACTGCCATTGGTGGCGGTACGATACGTGATGTATTGCTGGGTGTCACTCCAGGCTGGATGACGGATCCTATCTATTTGATTTGTACGGGACTGGCCTTACTGTGGGTGATTCTTTTTGGAAAACATCTGATTCATTTGCATAACACCTTCTTTATATTCGATAGCATTGGTTTGGCGCTGTTCACAGTAGTCGGTGTGGGAAAAAGCATTGCACTGGGATATCCGTTCTGGGTAGCTATCATTATGGGTAGTATTACAGGTGCTGCAGGTGGTGTGATTCGTGATGTGTTTATCAATGAAATTCCACTGATTTTCCGAAAAGAGATTTATGCTATGGCGTGTGTAGTAGGCGGTACGGTTTACTGGATGTGCGATCTTATCGGGATACATTCATATGGATGTCAGGTGGCAGGTGGTATTTCAGTATTCGTCACACGTATTCTGGCTGTGAAGTATAATATCTGTCTGCCTATTCTCTCGGGAAGTGCGGCAGAAGTAGAAGATAAAGACAAGGATTAAAGACTTTGTTCCAAGAACAAACTGAATAATTGTAAAAGCGAATGGAAAAAGAAAAGGGTATCACCGGAAGAAGAGGTGATACCCTTTTTAATTAAAGGAGATTCTTGTTAGAACATTGCGTCTTTCGTGTTGAACAATTTTCTTTCATTCAGTTTCACTACTTTGCCGTATTTCTCCAGCTTCTTCACGTCGATATCTTTCGGGTTACCCATGATACCGATACAGTATGGTTTACCTTTGACATTTTCTTCGTAGAACTTTACGATATCATCGAAAGTCAGGGCATCAACCTTAGGCAGATTCTCTTTGGTAGGATCATCGTTATAGCCTACACGTTGCAGTGATCTCATATACTCGGCTTTGTTACGGAAAGAAGGATGTGTAGTCAGCATCTCCTGGCGCATGTAGCTCTTGATGTTATCTATACGGTCAGCATTCTTCGGCATGTCTGTAATCAACCCCATGAATACATCCAATGCATCGTTGGCTTTATCATTCTGTGTACCGATGTTACCGAACAGATAAGTCGGGTTGCCAGGCAATGAAGGTGTACCGATATATGCTCCGGCTGAATAAGCCATAGAACGTTTTCCACGGATTTCATCCAATACCAATCCATTGAAACCACCAGAGAAGTATTGATTGAATGCATCGCGAATCACGTCATCTTTCTTGTCGAATTTCTCCATTGGCATGAAGAAGTAGATTTGAGCCTGTTCAGCATCAGAGTTCGGCAGGAAGTAAACAGTGTTCTCCGTTACGGTAGCCATAGGTTTGTCCTGCGGTGAAGTGGTCGGTTTTTCGTTGGCAACCAGCGGCAGGTTTTTGCTGAGAACTTCATAAGCATTGTCGAAAGGCATTGTTCCGCAATAGAAGATTTCTGCTTCATAGTTGGCTGCGCGGTTGATGTCACCTGTCAACTCGGAAATCTGTAATTCATAAACTTCCTTGTCTGTCAGTTCGTCGATGTAGGATGATTTATCCTGGTAAATCATATACTGCATAAGTGCGCTGGACAAAGCGTTTACGTTTTCCTTGCGTTGCTGACGGCTACCCAACATGGAACCTTTGATACGGCTCAGCTGCTTTTCGTCCAGTTTCGGCATCAGAATCTGACGGGCGAGGAGCTGGCAAGCTTGCGGCAAAGTTTCTTCATAACCTTCCATGGTGATGTAGAGATAGTTGCTGTTAGCACTTACTTCACAAGTAGCATTCAGTTTACCAAGCTCTTCTTTCAATTGTTGTGGCTCGTAAGCACCCATGATACCTGCATTATTCATCAGGTCTGCTGCGATACCCAGTTTGCGGAATTCGCGCTCACCAACACCGTAACGCAGTGTTAAGCTGAATACATTATTTTCCGGATTCTGTGTATAGTACATCTTAGAGCGGTCGTTCAATTGTTTGCTTTGTACGTCAGCGAAGTTGATGAACTTCTCATCTACTTGTCCGATTGGCATGTTCTTGAATTGCGTAGCATACAGTGATTGTTTTCCTACAGGAGGTTCGATAGGTTTATATCCCGGTTTCTTAATTTTGGTACTCTTATCGAGTTTTCCTTTTTCGATGTAAATGGCAAGATAATCATTTGTCAGGTATTGCTTGGCAACACGTTTGATATCTTCTGTTGTGATAGCCATTACTTCATCTTTGTAGTTGAGAACTTGTCCCAGGTCTTCTTCACTGATGAAAGCATCCATCAACATATGTGCTTTGTAAGTGTTAGACTCCATTCTGCGGTCGAAATCACGACACATATTGTTCTTAATAGAATTGATTTGCCATTCTTCAAATTCACCGTTAGCTACTTTCTCAATAGCTTTCAGAGCTTTCTTTTCAGCACTCTTATTTGATTCGAAGCGACGTTGGTTTTCGTCGTACAAAGGGATGCAACGCACGATATTACGGCCTTGTTCGCGACGACTGTCTGAATAAGCAAAGCCTTGTGTCAATTCACCGTCAATGGTCAGCTTGTCCAGTGTACCGGTGTTGCTGTTATTGCTCAACAGAGACATAGCGATATCCAAAGGCTTTTCATCGGGATGTCCGGAAGGTACACCTTTATATACGAGGCATACATTGGGATAATAACCGATCTTTGCATTATATTGCTTACGGCCTTTGATTTCAAGGTCGGGATAAGTTTTACGTTCGGGAGTCGGTTTAGCTTGCAGGCGTCCGAAAGTAGCGTTGATACGTCCGCTGATTTGTTTAGCATCTACGTTACCAACGAGGATGAGCACCATGTTTTCCGGAGTGTACCAATCGTTATAATAGTCGATCAACTTACTCAAACGTGGGTTTTTCAGGTGTTCCGGCAATCCGATAATAGGGCGTGCGTAGGGATGTCCTTCGTATGCCTTGCTTGAGATGAACTCTTGCTGTACGCTGCTTGGATTGTCTTGGTACATGTTATATTCCTCATATACACTTTCCAGCTCGGTCTGGAAAGTACGGAATACTGGATTAATCATACGTTGTGAGTAGATTTCCAACCATTTATTGATTTGGTAAGGAGGGAATGAGTTGTGATAATAAGTCACATCGAAACTTGTTCCGGCATTCAATCCTTTTCCACCCATACTTTCTATCAGATTCATGAATTCGGTAGATACACTTACTTTAGCGGCTTCTACTGTCAATTCATTGATTTCTTTAGCAATGGCTTCTTTCTTTACGGGATCGGCTTCATCCGCCATTTCATCGTACTTGGCAATGATTTTATCATAAAGCGGCTTTTCGGTAGCCCAGTCCAGAGCCCCGATCTTGTCGGTACCCTTAAACATTACGTGCTCCAGGTAGTGTGCCAGTCCGGTATATTCTGCCGGATCGTTCACTGAGCCTGTTCGGCAGGCCACAATACCATATACATCCGATTTGGTGTTGTCTTCCCATATATATACGGAAAGGCCATTCTTCAGCTTGAATGCTTTCAGCCCTTGACCGTATGACGGCAGAGCGATAGCCATGATAGCCAGAAGAATAATGGAATTAATAATTCGTCTCATAAAATAAAGTGTTTTTTAAATAAAGTGTTTTTGCTATATGTAGGCAAAACTATAAAAAAATCACAAACACTTTACGAAATCTTCGGAAAAAGATACGCTTTTTTTTAAAAAGACCGCCAGAAAACTCTCAAAATGGGGGTGAAAACTGCCATTTGATAGTTTTTGCCCTAAATAAAAACAAAACTCGACCCCTCGGAAACTTGAAACTTCCCTATACTTGCAATCGTGAATTTAAAATAATTATTAACTATTTAAAAGAGCAAAGTATGAATACCTACAGTTTTAGGAAGGATTTGATTAGTGTGCAAGAAGAACTGCTTCGCTTTGCATATAAGTTGACAGCCGATAAAGAGGAGGCGAATGATTTATTGCAGGAAACCTCACTCAAAGCGTTGGATAACGAAGACAAGTACATGCCCGATACAAATTTCAAAGGGTGGATGTACACCATTATGCGGAATATCTTTATTAATAATTACCGCAGAATTGTTCGCGAACAAACTTTCGTGGATCAGACAGATAACCTTTATCATTTAAACCTGCCGCAAAACTCCGGTTTTGCAAGCGCTGAAGGAACTTATGATTTGAAAGAGATGCACCGCATTGTCAATTCATTACCTCGTGATTATAAAGTCCCCTTCTCCATGCATGTTTCCGGTTTCAAGTATCGTGAAATAGCCGATCGGCTCGGATTGCCTTTAGGAACTGTCAAAAGCCGCATATTCTTTACCCGCCAGCGGCTACAACAAGAATTGAAAGACTTTGTTTAAAAACTACAGGTTAGGCTGCGAGCTTGACTATGAGCCTCTTACAGTGTGATTCTGTAAATTAAGCCTATATGGCTTTAACCGAATAGCCCAGGGCAGTGCCCTGGGTATATTTATGTGTAAGCATTGGTGAAGACTGCTTGAATTGTGAAGAAATGAAATTCTGCTTTCAATATGATATAAAACATAACTTTTATAATAAATATTTAGCTCTTGTTTTTGACTATATGTCAGAATAAACCCCTATATTTGTACTTATTAAGTTAACTTACTAATCCATATATGTTAAACCGCTAACTACCGACTGCGATGAAAAAAGAAATTAAATTCAGTCTTGTTTACCGTGACATGTGGCAATCTTCCGGTAAATATCAACCTCGTGTAGACCAATTGGTACGTATCGCCCCCTTGATTATCGAAATGGGGTGTTTTGCCCGTGTGGAAACTAACGGAGGGGCTTTTGAGCAAGTGAATCTGTTGTATGGCGAAAACCCCAACAAGGCCGTACGTGCTTTTACTAAACCTTTCAATGAAGCAGGTATACAGACACATATGCTGGATCGTGGTCTGAATGCTCTGCGTATGTATCCGGTACCTGCCGATGTTCGTCGTTTGATGTATCATGTGAAGCATGCACAGGGAGTGGATATCACTCGTATTTTCTGTGGATTGAATGAAACGCGCAATATCATTCCATCTATAAAATATGCATTGGAAGCAGGTATGATACCGCAAGCTACGCTGTGTATCACGCATTCGCCTGTACATACAGTGGAGTATTACGCTCATGTTGCTGATCAGTTGATCGAAGCCGGAGCACCCGAAATCTGTCTGAAAGACATGGCAGGTATCGGTCGTCCGGGTATGCTGGGGCGATTGACGAAAACAATTAAAGAGAGGCATCCGGAAGTGATCATTCAATATCATGGTCATAGTGGGCCGGGCCTGTCGATGGCATCTATTCTTGAAGTCTGTGAGAATGGAGCTGATATCATTGATGTAGCTATGGAACCGATGTCCTGGGGTAAAGTACATCCGGATGTAATTTCGGTGCAGGCTATGTTGAAAGATCTGGGTTTCCAGGTACCGGATATCAATATGAAAGCCTATATGAAAGCGCGTGCCATGACGCAGGAATTTATAGATGATTTCCTGGGTTATTTCATGGATCCTACGAATAAACATATGTCCTCTTTGTTGCTGAAATGTGGACTTCCCGGTGGTATGATGGGTTCTATGATGGCGGATCTGAAGGGGGTACATTCAGGAATAAATATGATACTGAGAGGGAAAAACGAACCTGAACTTAGTATCGATGATTTACTGGTGATGCTTTTCGACGAAGTGGAATATGTATGGCCTAAATTAGGTTATCCACCACTGGTGACACCCTTCAGCCAGTATGTGAAGAATGTTGCGTTGATGAACGTTATGCAACTGGTGAAAGGTGAGGAGCGCTGGACGATGATAGATAATCATACCTGGGATATGATTTTGGGTAAGAGCGGACGCCTGCCAGGTGAACTGGATCCTGAGATTGTAGAACTCGCAAAGTCTAAAGGTTATGAGTTTGTAGATACAGATCCGCAGTTGAATTATCCGGATGCATTAGATGAGTTCCGGAAGGAAATGGATGATAACAACTGGGAATATGGTGACGATGATGAAGAACTCTTTGAGTTAGCCATGCACGACCGTCAGTATCGTGACTATAAGTCAGGTACTGCTAAGAAGCGTTTTGAGGATGAGTTACAACGCGCTAAGGATGCTGCCATGGTGAAAAATGGATATTCAGAAGAAGAAATAAAAAAACTGAAACGTGCTAAGGCTGACCCGATAATTGCTCCGGATAAAGGACAGGTACTGTGGGAGGTATCAGTTGAAGGTCCTTCTGTTGCTCCGTTCATCGGGCGTAAATACCAGCATGATGAAGTGTTCTGCTATCTTTCCACCCCGTGGGGAGAATACGAAAAAATACCGACCGGATTTACCGGACGTGTCGTAGAGATATGTGCCAAGCAGGGTGATACTGTGAATAAGGGCGATGTGATCGCTTATATCCAGAGGAGCGATATCTTTGCGTAACTAGTGATTAGTAATAAGTGATTAGTGATAGCAGGCTGCATTATGATACCGCAAGGGCTAATCACTAATCACTTATTAACCCACTTTTTTATCGTCTCCTTTAGTACCTCCTGTGTGAAAGGTTTAGTCAGGAAATCGTTGCACCCCACTTCAAGTGCTGCTTTACGGTCATGATCATAGGCAAAAGCAGTCAGGGCGATGATGGGGATATCGGGTGATAGTTCACGGATGATTCTTGTTGCATCCAGTCCGCCGAGGTTCGGCATTTTCATATCCATCAGGATAATATCCGGATTTAATTCCACAAACATATTGACGGCTTCCATTCCATCTTTGGCACGTTCCAAGTGATATTCTTTTCCTAAGATGGCTTTGATCAGGATATAATTACTGTCGGTATCTTCGGCTATCAGGATTGTTTTCATTAGAGAACTTTCAGGTATAGTTTGACTCTTTTCAGTTGTTTCTTTTGGTTCATTGGTTGTCGATCCACTCTCTTCAAGTACAGTTTCAGGCATTTCTTTTTCTTCCTCTTTGGCAATCTTTGCAGGCAGGTTAAAGGTGAAAGTAGTACCTTTCTCCAATTCGGAAGTCACGGAGATTGTTCCGCCCAGACGTTCAATGATGGTCTTGCAGATTGCTAACCCTAATCCTGTACCCTGTGCAAAATTGTTTGCTTTCACAAACCGTTCGAAAACTTTTCCTATCTTTTCGGGAGCAATGCCTGTTCCTGTATCAGTTACATGGAAAATGATATTTTCCCCTTCTTGGTGGTATCCATAACTGATACTTCCATGAGTTGTGAACTTGAATGCATTTCCTATCAGGTTTGATATAACCTGGAAAATACGATTCTTGTCCGAATCGATGCGAATATCTTCATCCGAAGGTTCAAATATTAACTCAACATCGGAAGGACAACGGAATACATGGGCATCATGAATCTCTTTACAAAGCGGATATAGGCGGACGGGAGCAATGCTGAATTCAACAATACCGGCTTCTATCTTTGATAAATCCAGTATTTCGTTGATGAGTTGCAGCAGGCGTTCGTTGTTAGCTTCCACTATGTTGTAATATTCTTTGCGTTCCTCTGTATTTTCACTTTCGGCGATGATGCGTGAGAAACCGACAATGGCATTGAGTGGCGTACGTATTTCATGGCTCATATTGGCAAGGAAAGCTGATTTGAGCTGATCGGAAGTTTCCGCTTTTTCTTTGGCAACCATTAATTCACGTTTCATCAGTTCCATGTCGGTGATGTCCCATTCTATATTCAATAAGATGGGAGAGAAGTCGTTACTTTCTATTTTCATCTTCCGTTTGTCAAGGAAAAGAGATTGTCCGTTACCATCACGTTCTTCCGTAATCCAGTGCATTTCTTGTCCTGTAGCAGCTATCTCAATGTCTTGGCGACGTTTTTCTTGTGCTATTTCCAGAGGATAGAAGTCGAAATCGTCTTTTCCCAGAGCTTCCTGCATAGTGATTTCACGGTTATATGATTCACGGTTGCGGTATAAGTACTTAAAATTGTTTTTTATATCTTTCACGACGATACCTGCGGGCAAATACTCTATGGTTTTGTCTAATATCTGGCTGAAGCGTTTGATTTGCTGTTCGTGTTTGATGCGTTGGGAAATATCCCGGCCGAATGCCCAGATAGTTCCTTCACCTTCATCACTGATGATACAATAGGCATTACTTTCGTATGCCAGTATTTCGGGGTAGAGTGGCAGAGGGTTATACATAGTGACACACAGTTTCTTTTCTCCATTCTTGATGGAAACAGCCAGTTTTTTCCATTCTTCTTCATTCCGGACATATGAGTCGATTTCATAAATTTTTAGTTGGGTGATGTCATCTGTATTGTTCAGGTTGTGGTGCAGCTTGAACTGGCGGTTGGCAAATATCAACGTACCATCTTCATGGGCTGCAAAGATGTCTTCTGTGGAATTGTTGATGGCATGTGTCAGCAGATTGATGTCATTGCGTCTCTGCTGGATGTCGGTGATATTTTGTATATATCCTTCCAGGGTAACATTGCCGTCCTTGTATCGTTCGCGGGTGAATGCTTTCAGGCGGATATAAAAGACTTTTTTGTCTAAGGAAATACGATAGTCTATGCTTTCTTCCATATTCCCTTTGAGATTTTGGACGAGCCAGTTGCTGAAACTGTCTCTATCTTCAGGAAGAATAAAATTCAGGTAGTCGGATAGGAGAATACTTTGTTCTGCTTCCGTACACATGATACCTGTCTGACCTGAATAGCTGAATTCCTTGGCGTTGGCATTATATATCCACCTGCCAATGAGCGCGGCCTTTTGTATTTCAAACAGTTCCCGATTTTTTCTTTCCAGTTCCAGTTTGCGTTGGCTGCGTTCCGTAATGTCACGATATTGACATAATATTAGGTCGCCATAGGGCTGCATGATACATTTGAAGAAATAATTTCTACCCCGCAATGTGAGTTCATAATTGCGGATTGATTTTGTTTTCTGGAGTAAGACTTTCTTGAATTCCGGATAAAACTCACGGTAGGTATTGGAGGGTAACAGGGATAGTAAATTCTTTCCAAGTAGCCTTTTTTCTTTTATGAACCATAAATCTACATTATGGATAGCTATATCTACACATACACCGTCTTTGTCCATGAGTATTAGTGTGTCTGATACCATGTTCAATAGTTTTTCGGAGTTGTTTGTGTCTTTCAGGATGCTTTTCATGTCTTCTTGTGTATTTAGATTTATAATTGGGCAGGTATCTTATTTTCCCGCCCTTCGTGATTTTTCCCAAGCTCCACTGCTATTGCCTTTACGTTTACTTAGGTAGCGGAATCCCCTTATTACATTGACGTTCATAAAAAGGAAGTAATAAGGTATGAAGAGAATTTTGTTTTTAATATGTCTTCTTGAAAGGATATATCCCCAGATACCCATCAGGTAAAATAGAACCTGTAATCCCAGAATGATAGCGTAGAATAGAGGACAGTTACCAGTAAAGAGTAATATAACATTGAGGGGCAGCAACAGGAACAGGAGGATAGGGGTGATAGACCATCGCAGAACACGATGGGATACATATTGGAAATTAAGCCAGCCATAGCGGAACGGGTTCAGTAACGGACGTAATCGCCAGATAGACTGTAGTCCTCCGGCTGCGATGCGTACTTTACGTTTTTCTTCTTCCTGCATATCGGCAGAACCACTTTCGGTGGCGTAAGCTGTAGCACAGTAAGCGATGGTATAACCGTGCATGGCTATGCGGAGGGAGAGGATGAAATCATCGAGTAGGGTATCCGTTCTCATGTCTTCGAATAATTCGCGGCGTACAGCGAACAATTCTCCGGCGGCTCCTACAGCTGAGTAAAGACGTGAATCGAGTGCTTTCAAAGTCGACTCATATTTCCAATAGATGCCTTCTCCACCTGATGCTGCATTATCTTTGCTTTGTACGGCAATACGTTTTTCTCCGGCAACACACCCTACTTTAGGATTGGCAAAAGCATGAACGATTTCACGCAGAGCTTCACGGTTCAAGTGGGTATTGGCATCAGTGAATATGACGAGTGGCGTTTTTACAAACTTCATTCCCCGGTTGAGGGCAGCGGTTTTTCCCTGCCGTTGGGGCTGATGGAGTACGGTGGCTTGAGGCCAGCGTGAAAGGCGTTCATTAGTGTGGTCGTTACTGCCATCGGTTACCCAGAATATTTGCAGTTTCTCTGTAGGGTAGTCTAAGTCCAGGCAGTTTTGCATTTTTTCGTCTACAACGTCTTCTTCGTTGTAAGCTGCAATAAAGAGTGTGAGTTCAGGCAACTCTTCATCAGGAGGTATGGGGTAGTGGATCGGCTTACGGAAAGTTTCCTTTATCTTAACCAGAATATATAATACAATTCCATATCCTATATAAGTGTAGAATACGATAAAAAGGCTTATCCAGAATACTATCTCGAGGGTTCTCATTATAAAGTTGTTTAAGGTAAACAAGTAATCATGCTCAAAAGTATGGATAATCTTTTACTGATGCAAGAAAAGGGGGAAGATTTATCAAAATGCTTCTGTCATATTGAAATAAAACAGTGTTTGGTTGTTGACTGTATTTTTACCCAAATCAAGACGGACATTCATACGGGGCTGTACTTCAATACGTAGTCCGACACCGTAGTTGGGAAGTACACCTTCTATCTTGCCGGGAGTGGGCCCCATGAATCCGCAACCTGTCCAAGCTACGAAACCTACATGGTTTAGCATACGCTTCAGCCAGGTACTCTTATCAGTGTTTATCATCTGGCGATACTCCGCCATAACCACATGGGAAGATTTGTCACGATATTGTCCCATATAATAACCACGCAGGTCAAAAGGAGTTCCAGTAAGCATGTATTGTGTCAAAGGTACATCTCCAAACACGTTTTTAGTTTGTGCTGTCCAGGCAATGACCTTACGTTTCCCGACAGTCTTATATTGACGATAGTCTATCTCCAAGCGATAAAAGTTTTTATCGCTCCCGAGAAATTTGGTATACATCATTCCACGGAAATCGAGGTACATGCCCGAGTAGGCATTGGAGGGAATGTCACGGCTGTCATAAGTCAGCAGAAAACCAAGTCCGGAATTGAAATTTTTGTAACCTTTCTCTGTACCTCCGGCTGCCTTGTAGGATGGCTCGTCTACCAGATGTTTGGCGGGTTCTGTTATATCGTCATAGTTGATGTCTATCTGTGGTCCGGCAAATATATTGCTGTTGCCTAAGCGGAAAAGGAACCAGGGATTGAACTGGATACCACTGTAGCGGTATTGGCTGGTACTGTCGCTACGAACATAATTCTTGTTTGTACTGTAGCCCAGACCGTAGAAATTATCTTCCGTGTTTTTATAAGCAAATTTTCCGAAGATGCGGAAACGGTCACCTTTAAAAAAGAGTTGAGGCTTGGAAAAGAGGTTGATGCCACCATTGAACAAGAAAGCGATGGCTACAGGAACTACAGAACGCAACTGTGTAGTGTCACTGGGATTCATGCGGAAAGTCATCAGAGCGCTACCACCAAGTACTGCACCAAAATCGGGAGTATAACTCGGACCACCCAAAATATTATAATGCAAGTTTCGTTTTGCTACCTTTTGTTTACGCAATTCACGCTTAGTCAATGCAGGAGTCGTATCGTTGCCAGTAATCATCAAATTCATTCCTTCCTGAGCGGAAAGTGCTGTTACTGAAAGTAGTAATGTAATAATACCTGTTATATATCTTTTCATATCATACGAATGAGGGTGCAAAGAAAACTAATAAATTTGAATTAGTTTTCAATTCAAAAGACAATAAATCTAAAGATTTTACTAAAAGTTTCAAAAAAGCCATTAATTTTGCATCTAATCAAAGAACTGACAGTGGGAATTGTCAATGGTCTTTTTTCGAAGTATCGGACATTTAGACTAATATAAGACCATCCCCGTACCCGGTCCGTGTCTGGTCCATACCAAAGCCGTACCAAGTCCAAGTTCTTAGACACGGAGCAAGTACGGACTTGATAGGGGGCAGACCTGTAGAGGACAGGAAAAATAGACCAATTACTATACAAACCATATATTTTATGAATAAACGAATTTTATCAGTTTTTGTTTTCAGTGCCGCTTTATTTTCCATGCAGGCACAAGACGGAAAAGGGGGAATCAGCGAGACTATGCTGAACCAGATTAAACAGAGCTATCAAGGCACCACTGCCGATAAGGCTCTTCGTAATGCCATCGGAAACAATGACATTCGTAAACTTGCACTGAATCAGGAGAATCTGACAGGAATGGATACTCATTTTTCTGTGAAGGTAAACTCTAAAGGAATTACAGATCAGAAGTCGTCCGGACGTTGCTGGCTCTTCACCGGACTGAACGTGATGCGTGCCAAGACTATTGCCAAATATGATTTTCAATCTTTTGAATTTTCGGAGATTTACCCTTTCTTCTGGGATCAACTGGAGAAAGCCAATCTTTTCCTGCAGGGTATTATCGACACCCGTGAAAAGCCTATGAGCGACAAAACAGTGGAATGGCTTTTTCAACATCCTTTGAGTGATGGAGGAACATTTACGGGGGTTGCTGATATTGTCAGCAAATACGGTCTGGTACCTAAGGAAGCTATGCCGGAAACCAATAGCAGTGATAATACTTCGCGTATGGCAAATCTGGTTTCTTTGAAATTGAAAGAATACGGCCTGCAATTGCGCGACCTTGCTTCTAAAGGGGCAAAACCGGCGGCATTGGAAAAAGAGAAAACAACAATGCTCGGTACTATATATCGTATGTTGGTACTGAATTTGGGTGTTCCACCTACAGAGTTCGATTATGTACGTAAGGATGCCAAGGGTAATCCTGCGGAGACCGAACATCACACTCCGATGTCTTTCCTGAAGAAATATGGTGATGAGAATCTGCTGGGCAATTATGTGATGGTAATGAACGACCCTTCCCGTGAATACTACAAATGCTATGAGATAGACTATGACCGCCACCGCTACGATGGCAAAAACTGGACCTATGTAAACCTGCCTGTAGAAGATATCAAAGAAATGGCTATTGCTTCTTTGAAAGACAGTACCATGATGTATTTCTCTTGTGATGTGGGTAAGTTCCTGAATTCCGAACGTGGTTTGCTCGATGTGAAGAACTATGATTACGAATCGCTTATGGGCACTACTTTCAATATGGATAAGAAACAACGTATCCAGACTTTTTCCAGCGGTTCTTCTCATGCCATGACGCTTATGGCAGTAGATTTGAATAAGGACGGAAAGCCTGTGAAGTGGATGGTGGAAAATAGTTGGGGACCTGCAAGCGGTTATCAGGGGCATTTGATCATGACGGATGAATGGTTCGATGAATATATGTTCCGTCTGGTTTTGGAAACTAAGTATGTGCCTGCTAAGGTAATGGATCTGTTCAAACAGAAGCCTATTCGTCTGCCGGCTTGGGATCCTATGTTTGCGGAAGAAAATTAACACGATAACTCATCTTGTCGTCATCGTGCTCGTTAACGAAAGGAATTGCGGAAATTTATCCGTAATTCCTTTTGTTTTTGCTCTTTATTCACGTTCTTTTTTGCTACTTTTGCGGCAAATTAATGAAACCATTATTTTATATAAACGCATGGCAAATGTAATTAAGTTACGTAAAGGCCTTGACATCAACCTGAAAGGTAAAGCTTCTCAGGAGTTTATGTCTGTGAAAGAACCGGGATTCTACGCATTGGTTCCCGATGATTTTACGGGTATCACTCCGAAAGTGGTAGTCAAAGAACAGGAGTATGTGATGGCCGGAGGACCCTTGTTTATCGACAAGAATCATCCTGAATTGAAATTTGTTTCGCCCGTTAGCGGCGTAGTGACAAGCGTGGAGCGCGGCGCACGCCGTAAAGTGCTGAACATTGTCGTTGAAGCTGCAGCCGAGCAAGACTATGAAGAATTCGGTAAGAAAGACGTAAATGCCCTGAATGGCGAGTCGGTGAAAGCTGCATTGTTGGAAGCCGGTATGTTTGCGTTCATCCGTCAGCGTCCATACGATGTGATTGCTGATCCGACGATGTATCCGAAAGCTATCTTTGTTTCGGCCTTCGACAGTAACCCGCTGGCACCTGATTTTGAATTCGCCCTGAAAGGCGAGGAAGCAAACTTCCAAACAGGATTGGACGCTCTTTCCAAAATGGCAAAGACGTATTTAAGTATTAGTGTAAAACAAAAGGCAGCAGCGTTGACGCAAGCTAAGAATGTAACGATTACTGCATTTGACGGACCGAATCCGGCCGGCAATGTAGGCGTACAGATTAACCATATTTCACCTGTTGTGAAGGGTGAGACTGTATGGACAATCGGTGCGGAAGCTGTTATATTCATCGGACGTCTGTTCAATACAGGTCGTGTGGACATGACACGTAAAGTAGCCGTAGCAGGTTCCGAAGTGTTGAAACCTGCTTACTGTAAACTGAAAGTCGGTGCTCTGCTGACAAACGTATTCAGTGGAAACGTGACTACCGGTAGAGATTTACGCTACATCAGTGGTAATGTACTTACAGGTAAAAAAGTGAATCCGAACGGTTTTCTTGGCGCTTTTGACAGCCAGTTGACAGTGATTCCCGAAGGTGACGATATTCACGAAATGCTGGGTTGGATTATGCCGCGTTTCAATCAGTTCAGTGTGAACCATTCTTATTTCAGCTGGTTGCTGGGTAATAATAAGGAATATGTGCTTGATGCCCGTATCAAGGGTGGTGAACGTCACATGATCATGTCTAATGA
Source organism: Bacteroides sp. Phil13 (assembly GCF_001940965.1). NCBI lineage: Bacteria > Pseudomonadati > Bacteroidota > Bacteroidia > Bacteroidales > Bacteroidaceae > Bacteroides > Bacteroides sp. Phil13. The sequence continues at coordinate 26,426 of NZ_MSHA01000100.1, forward strand.
GTATGATAAAGTATTCCCGATGGACATCTTCCCTGAATATCTGGTAAAAGCTATCATAGCAGGTGATATTGACCGTATGGAGGCTTTGGGTATTTATGAGGTAGCTCCTGAGGATTTTGCCCTTTGCGAATTCGTATGTTCTTCGAAAGTAGAAGTTCAACGCATTGTTCGTGCAGGACTTGACATGCTCCGTGCTGAAATGGCCTAATTCAATTTAAAAATCAAGAATTAAAAATTAAAGATGAAAGCGTTAAGAAATTATCTCGACAAGATAAAGCCGAACTTTGAAGAGGGCGGCAAATTCCACGCATTCCAGTCTGTGTTCGACGGATTCGAAACATTCCTGTTCGTCCCCAGCACGACTTCGAAATCGGGAACGCACATTCACGACGCTATCGACAGCAAGCGCATTATGTCGATGGTGGTCATTGCGTTGGTACCGGCGTTGCTGTTCGGTATGTATAACGTAGGTTACCAGCACTTCCATGCTACCGGTGCTACGGGTAGTTTTATTGAAATGTTTGCCTACGGTTTTCTGGCTGTATTGCCTAAAATCATTGTTTCTTATGTAGTAGGTTTGGGTATTGAATTCGTTGTGGCTCAATGGAAGAAAGAAGAAATCCAGGAAGGTTTCCTCGTTTCAGGTATCCTGATCCCTATGATTGTTCCGGTAGACTGCCCGCTGTGGATTCTGGCAGTGGCTACTGCATTCTCCGTAATTTTTGCAAAGGAAGTATTCGGTGGTACAGGTATGAACGTATTCAACGTTGCCCTGATTACTCGTGCATTCCTTTTCTTCGCATATCCTACGAAGATGTCCGGTGATGCTGTTTGGGTATCAGGAGATACTATCTTCGGTATGGGGCAGGCTGTTGACGGATTGACCGTAGCTACTCCGCTGGGTGAAGCTGCTACTACAGGTGCCATTCCGCCTTTCTCTTGGGATATGGTAACGGGGTTGATACCGGGTTCTATTGGTGAGACCAGTGTAATTGCCATTGCTCTTGGTGCTATCTTGCTGTTGGCAACAGGTATCGCAAGCTGGAAGACGATGTTCTCCGTATTCGTGGGTGGTGCATTCATGGCTTGGGTGTTCAATACAGTCGGTCCCGACACTCCGATGGCTCAGATGCCTTGGTACGAACATCTCGTGCTGGGTGGTTTCTGTTTCGGTGCTGTGTTCATGGCTACCGATCCTGTAACTTCGGCTCGTACCGAGACGGGTAAGTATATCTTCGGTTTCCTGATTGGTGTCATGGCAATCGTAATCCGAGTACTGAACCCCGGTTATCCCGAAGGTATGATGCTTGCCATCCTGCTGATGAACATCTTCGCTCCGTTGATTGACTACTGTGTAGTACAAGGTAATATCAGCCGTCGCGAGAAACGTGCAATTAAGTCTAACAATTAAAATACCGTAAGAAAATGAATACCAATAGTAATAGTTATACTATCATTTATGCTTCGGTAATGGTTGTTATCGTTGCATTCTTGCTGGCATTCGTTAGTTCCTCATTGAGAACCATTCAGAACAAAAATGTGGAACTGGATACGAAGAAGCAAATACTCGCTGCATTGAACATCAAGAACGTGAAAGATGCCGAGGCTGAATATAATAAATATGTAAAAGGAGATATGCTGATGAACGTAGACGGTACTTTGACCGAGAATACCGGAGCATTTGCTACTGGCTACGAAAAAGAAGCTAAAGAACATCAACGTCTGCACGTATTCGTAGCAGAAGTGAATGGAGAAAAGAAATATGTGTTCCCTGTTTACGGTGCCGGTCTTTGGGGTGCTATCTGGGGATATGTTGCACTGAATAGCGATAAAGATACTGTTTATGGTGTCTATTTCTCTCATGCCAGTGAAACTCCGGGTCTGGGTGCTGAAATTGCCGGACAACACTTTCAAGATGAATTCTTGGGTAAGAAGACACTGGAAAACGGTGAAATTGCCTTGGGTGTTGTGAAGAACGGCAAGGTTGAGAAACCTGATTATCAAGTGGACGGTATCTCTGGTGGTACGATTACTTCTGTAGGTGTAGATGCCATGCTGAAAGCTTGTCTGAATAGTTACAAGAGTTTTTTAACCAATAATGATGAGGAATAAGGATATGGGACAGTTGTTTTCAAAGAAAAATAGAGAAGTATTCTCAGCTCCGCTGGGCATGAACAATCCTGTTACCGTACAGGTGCTGGGTATCTGTTCTGCACTGGCTGTAACTGCCAAACTGGAACCCGCCATCGTAATGGGTCTTTCGGTAACAGTGATTACGGCTTTTGCCAATGTGGTTATTTCATTGTTGCGTAAGACAATTCCCAACCGTATCCGTATTATCGTTCAGTTGGTTGTGGTAGCAGCTTTGGTAACCATTGTGAGTGAAATATTGAAAGCTTTTGCTTATGATGTAAGTGTACAGCTTTCTGTGTATGTAGGTTTGATTATTACAAACTGTATCCTGATGGGACGTCTGGAAGCATTTGCCATGCAGAACGGTCCGTGGGAATCTTGCCTGGATGGTATAGGTAACGGTTTGGGATATGCTAAGATTTTGATTATCGTAGCTTTCTTCCGCGAACTGTTAGGCTCGGGTACATTGCTTGGTTTCAATATCCTGAACCATGAATGGCTGACAAATCTGGGTTATGTGAACAACGGTTTGATGCTGATGCCGCCGATGGCTTTGATCATCTGCGCTTGCATCATCTGGTATCAACGTGCTCGTCACAAAGAATTGCAAGAAAAGTAATCACTAGTAAACAGAAAGAATTATGGAACATTTAATAAGTTTATTTGTCCGCTCCATATTTGTGGACAACATGATATTTGCATTCTTCCTGGGTATGTGCTCTTACTTAGCTGTATCTAAGAATGTAAAGACTGCTGTAGGACTGGGTATCGCTGTAACTTTCGTATTGGTGGTTACGCTTCCAGTCAACTATTTATTGCAGACCAAGGTGCTGGCTGCCAATGCTATTATTGATGGCGTTGACCTCAGCTTCCTCAGTTTTATCCTTTTTATTGCTGTAATTGCCGGTATCGTACAGTTGGTAGAGATGGTTGTGGAACGTTTTAGTCCTTCTCTCTACGCTTCACTGGGTATCTTCTTGCCGTTGATTGCTGTAAACTGTGCTATCATGGGTGCTTCTCTGTTCATGCAGCAGCGCATCAATGTAGGTGAGAGTGACCCGAAGTACATCGGTGATATATGGGATGCCATCTCTTACGCACTGGGTTCCGGTATTGGTTGGTTACTGGCTATTGTCGGTCTGGCAGCTATCCGTGAAAAAATGGCTTACTCTGACGTGCCTGATGCGCTGAAAGGCTTGGGTATCACGTTCATTACAGTAGGCTTGATGGCAATGGCATTCATGTGTTTCTCTGGTTTGAACATCTAATAAAGAAAGGAATAGAACAATGGATATGAATTTAATATTAGCGAGCATTGGAGTATTCCTGGTGGTTATTCTGCTGCTTGTCGTTATCCTGCTGGTTGCCAAGAATTTCTTGGTGCCTTCAGGTAATGTAAAACTGACTATAAACGGTGACAAGGTACTGGATGTGGAGTCTGGTGCTACGTTGCTGAATACATTGTCTGTGAATGGAGTATTCCTTTCTTCCGCTTGTGGTGGTAAGGGTTCTTGCGGACAGTGTAAATGCCAGGTACTGGATGGTGGCGGCGAGATTCTGCCGTCTGAGGTTCCTCATTTTAGCCGTAAACAAGTACAGGATCACTGGCGTCTGGGTTGCCAGGTGAAGGTAAAGAGCGATATGGCTATCAAGATTGATGAGTCTGTGCTTGGTGTAAAAGAGTGGGAATGCGAAGTTATCTCCAACAAGAATGTGGCTACGTTCATCAAAGAGTTCATCGTTGCGTTGCCTAAGGGTGAACACATGGACTTTATTCCGGGGTCTTATGCGCAGATCAAGATACCTAAGTTCGATATGGACTATAACAAAGACATTGATAAGAGCCTGATTGGTGATGAGTATTTGCCGGCATGGGAAAAATTCGGTCTGTTTACACTGAAGTGTCGAAATGACGAAGAAACCATTCGTGCATACTCTATGGCTAACTATCCGGCAGAGGGCGACCGTATCATGTTGACGGTACGTATCGCAACTCCGCCGTTTAAGCCCAAAGAACAAGGTCCGGGCTTTATGGATGTGATGCCGGGTATCGCTTCTTCTTATATCTTTACGCTGAAACCAGGTGACAAGGTTATCATGAGTGGTCCTTACGGAGACTTCCATCCGATATTCGACTCTAAGAAGGAAATGATGTGGATTGGTGGTGGTGCCGGTATGGCTCCGTTGCGTGCCCAGATCATGCACTTAACGAAGACATTGCATACTACTGACCGTAAGATGACTTACTTCTATGGTGCACGTGCCCTGAACGAAGTATTCTATCTGGAAGACTTCCTGCAAATAGAGAAAGATTTCCCGAACTTTACGTTCCATCTGGCATTGGACCGTCCGGATCCCGCAGCAGATGCAGCAGGCGTGAAGTATACTCCGGGATTCGTTCATCAGGTAATTTACAATACATACCTGAAAGACCATGAAGCTCCTGAAGATATTGAATATTACATGTGTGGTCCTGGCCCGATGTCGAAGGCTGTTGAGAAGATGCTCGACGATCTTGGTGTTCCGGCTCAGAACTTGATGTTCGATAACTTCGGCGGATAAAATTAGGCAAGGTTTATAAAAAACTTCGATATTTGTAGAAACTCCTGCAAGGCTACGGCTATGCAGGAGTTTTTTTGTTATCTTTGGCCCGTTATCGAAAAAGAATGTTATGGAAATTCAGGATATACTGCGTAATCTGCAAGTAGAACAACTCACCCCGATGCAGGAGGCTACTCGGGAGGCTTATCATGAAAATAAAGATTTGGTGCTACTCTCACCTACGGGTTCGGGTAAAACACTGGCTTTTCTTCTTCCGTTGGTACAATCATTAAAGACGAATGTGCAAGGTGTGCAGGCCGTTGTGTTGGTACCTTCGCGGGAGCTGGCATTGCAAATTGAAACTGTATTTAAATCCATGGGAACTCCCTTTAAGGCTATGAGTTGTTATGGTGGCCGTCCTGCTATGGAGGAACATAGGACGATGAAAGGTGTTAATCCTTCAGTCATTATCGGTACACCGGGGCGAATGAACGATCATTTGAGAAAAGAAAATTTTGATGCGGGTACTGTTACTACATTAGTAATAGATGAGTTTGATAAATGTCTTGAATTTGGTTTCCATGACGAGATGGCGGAAGTTATCGGACAGTTACCTTCATTAAAAAAGCGTATATTACTTTCAGCTACAGATACCGAAGAAATTCCCCAATTTGCCGGAGTGGGAGGAGATTCCCAATCTTCAGTCTCCGGTTCTCAACTGGTTAAGCTTAATTTTCTTGATCCCGATGCTCTTGCCCCTCGTCTGAAGTTACATAAAGTTGTTTCTCCCGAAAAAGATAAGCTGGAAATACTCTACAATTTGCTTTGTACGCTTGGTTATCATTCCACTCTTGTATTTTGTAACTATCGTGATAGTGTGGAACGCGTCACCGGATACCTGCAAGCAAAGAAGTTCCCGTGTGATATGTTTCATGGGGGTATGGAACAGCCTGACCGTGAGCGGGCACTCTATAAATTTCGCAATGGTAGTTGTTCCGTATTAATTTCTACTGATCTTGCTGCCCGCGGACTGGACATTCCGGGCATCGAAAATGTGGTGCATTATCATCCTCCCGTGAATGAGGAAGCCTACACTCATCGTAATGGGCGTACAGCGCGTTGGGAGGCATCGGGAAACGCCTATTTGATTCTACATGAAGAAGAATTTGTACCGGAATATATTTCTGATGATATTGAAACTTATGAATTTCCAGAGGTGCTTCCTAAGCCTGCTAAACCTCGTTGGGCTACATTATATATAGGTAAAGGAAAAAAAGATAAATTGAATAAAATCGATATTGTAGGTTTCCTATATAAAAAAGGTGGAATGGCACGTGAAGACGTCGGGCAGGTAGATGTGAAAGAACATTATGCTTTTGTAGCTGTGCGCCGTAGCAAAATGAAGCAATTGCTTACGCTGATACGTGGTGAAAAAATCAAAGGAATAAAGACGATAATAGAGGAGGCTAAGTAAACTCTCTTATAAATATTCATTTTATTTGCATTTATTCTTCTGAATGTAAAGTAATAAATCCTCAATACTTTTAGTTTCTCTAAAAGTATTGTTCTTGATAAGTATGGATAACAAAATGGTGCATATATCCTGTATAAACCATAAAAAAGTAAGCTAAATGCGGTGTAAAAATGGAATTTCATCATGAAAGGTTTGTTTTAAAGAAATATTTCCGTAATTTCGCAAGGTCTAAAGACATTAATGAACGAAATTGTATAACCAAAACAAACTTCAAATGAAAAAGCATAATTTCAATGCAGGACCTTCTATTCTTCCTCGTGAGGTGATTGAGGATACGGCAAAAGCTATTCTCGATTTCAATGGTTCAGGCCTCTCACTGATGGAAATCAGCCACCGTGCTAAGGATTTTCAACCCGTTGTGGATGAAGCTGTAGCACTATTCAAAGAATTACTTAATATCCCTGAAGGGTATTCGGTACTGTTCTTGGGCGGTGGTGCCAGTTTGGAATTCTGCATGGTACCCTTCAACTTCCTTGAAAAGAAAGCTGCTTACCTGAATACAGGTGTATGGGCCAAAAAAGCCATGAAAGAAGCCAAAGCATTCGGTGAAGTAGTTGAAGTCGCTTCTTCCGCTGAATCTACTTATACTTATATTCCGAAGGACTATACAGTACCTGCTGATGCTGATTATTTCCACATCACAACCAACAACACTATTTATGGTACTGAACTTAAGGAAGATTTGAATGTAAACGTTCCGATGATTGCTGATATGTCTTCTGATATTTTCTCCCGTCCTATCGACGTGTCTAAATATATCTGTATCTATGGCGGTGCACAGAAGAATCTGGCTCCTTCCGGTGTTACATTTGTTATCGTGAAGAATGACGCTTTGGGTAAAGTTTCCCGTTATATCCCGACAATGCTGAATTATCAGACACATGTTGACAGCGGTTCCATGTTTAATACTCCTCCGGTTGTTCCTATCTATGCTGCATTGCAGACTTTACGTTGGATCAAGGCACAGGGTGGTGTGAAAGAAATGGAACGCCGTGCCATAGAAAAGGCAGATATGCTGTATGCTGAAATCGACCGCAACAAAATGTTCGTAGGTACTGCCGCACAGGAAGACCGTTCACGCATGAACATCTGTTTTGTGATGGCTCCCGAATACAAAGAATTGGAAGCTGACTTTATGAAGTTTGCTACAGAAAGGGGTATGGTAGGTATCAAAGGACACCGTTCAGTAGGTGGATTCCGTGCATCTTGCTATAATGCTATGCCAAAAGAAAGCGTACAGGCTTTGATTGACTGCATGCAGGAATTTGAGAAACTTCATTAATAATATTTATTCACCACAGAGTCACGCTGAGGTTTCACAGAGTTGTAGAACTCAGTGTTACTCAGTGAGACTCTGTGGTGAGTCTTTTTTAATATCATAGAATTATGAAAGTATTAATTGCAACAGACAAACCGTTTGCTAAAGTAGCTGTAGACGGTATTCGCAAAGAAATTGAAGCAGCAGGTTATGAACTTGCTTTGCTGGAGAAATATACAGAGAAAGCACAGTTACTGGATGCTGTGAAAGATGCCAATGCTATCATTATCCGTAGTGACATCATAGATGCCGAGGTGTTGGATGCAGCTAAAGAACTGAAGATTGTGGTACGTGCAGGTGCAGGTTATGATAATGTAGACCTGGATGCAGCTACTGCACATGGTATATGCGTAATGAATACTCCGGGACAGAATTCAAATGCCGTGGCTGAACTTGCTTTCGGCATGATGGTGATGGCTGTCCGTAATATGTATAATGGTACTTCCGGTACGGAACTGAAAGGTAAGAAACTGGGTATCCATGCATATGGTAATGTAGGTCGTAATGTAGCCCGTATTGCTAAAGGTTTTGGAATGGAAATCTACGCTTTCGATGCTTTCTGCCCAAAAGAAGTAATTGAAAAAGATGGTGTGACAGCTGTTGACTCTGCTGATGAGCTCTATTCTACTTGTAATGTAGTTTCATTGCATATTCCGGCTACTGCCGAAACAAAGAACTCTATCAACTATGCTCTGGTAAACAAGATGCCGAAGGGTGGTGTATTGGTAAACACAGCCCGTAAAGAGGTTATCAACGAAACAGAATTGATTCAGTTGATGGAAGAACGTGCTGACCTGAAATACATGACTGACATCATGCCTGCTGCCAACGAAACATTTGCAGCTAAGTTTGTCGGACGCTACTTCTCTACACCGAAGAAGATGGGAGCACAGACTGCCGAAGCTAATATCAATGCAGGTATTGCTGCTGCTCAGCAGATTGTAGGCTTCCTGAAAGACGGTTGCGAGAAATTCCGCGTTAACAAAAAGTGAGATGAATAGCAGGACTGCCTATCAATTTGCAGTAATCTATCTGACGATAGGTGCTGGTATATTTGCATTGAGCAGTATATTCAGAAAAGAACTTTCAGATTTCGCCCTCGGCTTTTGCGAGGGCGTATCTGTTGTGCTGATAGTAGGTAGTGCCATCTATTTGATAGTGCATTTCATGAAAAAGAAATCTCAATAATCCATTAAAAACACACCTTGACTTATGGCTATAATTAAACCTTTTAAGGGCGTTCGTCCTCCGCAGGACCTGGTAGAACAGGTTGCTTCCCGTCCGTATGATGTGCTGAACTCAGCAGAAGCGCGCGAAGAAGCGAAAGGAAACGAGAAATCCCTGTATCATATCATTAAGCCCGAAATAGATTTTCCGGTAGGCACTGACGAACATGATGAATGTGTTTATCAGAAAGCTGCTGAAAACTTCCAAATGTTCCAGGATAAAGGCTGGTTGGTGCAGGACGATAAAGAAAACTATTACGTCTATGCGCAGACCATGAATGGAAAGACGCAGTATGGTCTGGTAGTTGGCGCTTATGTTCCCGACTATATGAACGGTGTCATCAAAAAGCATGAATTGACCCGCCGCGATAAGGAAGAAGACCGCATGAAGCATGTTCGCGTGAACAATGCCAATATCGAACCGGTATTCTTTGCATATCCTGACAATGCTACTCTGGATGCTATTATCGCTCATTATACTGCCGGAAAGCCAGTGTACGACTTTATCGCTCCCGGCGATGGTTTCGGACATACTTTCTGGATTGTTGATAAACAGGAAGATATTGATGCCATCACTCAGGAATTTGCTAAGATGCCTGCCCTCTACATTGCCGACGGACATCATCGTAGTGCTGCCGCTGCTTTGGTGGGAGCTGAAAAAGCGAAACAGAATCCTAATCATTCCGGTGACGAAGAATACAACTACTTCATGGCTGTTTGCTTCCCCGCTAACCAACTGACAATTATCGATTATAACCGTGTTGTCAAAGACTTGAACGGTTTGACACCGGAACAGTTCCTGGCTGCTGTCAGCAAGAACTTCACGGTTGAAGAAAAGGGTGCGGATATTTATAAACCTTCCAGTTTGCATAATTTCTCCCTTTATCTGGATGGCAAGTGGTATAGTCTGACAGCTAAACCGGGCACATATAATGATAATGACCCGATTGGCGTGCTGGATGTGACCATTTCTTCTAATCTTATTCTGGATGAAGTACTCGGTATAAAAGACCTTCGTTCCGACAAACGTATTGATTTCGTCGGTGGTATCCGTGGTCTGGGCGAGTTGAAGAAACGGGTGGATAGTGGCGAGATGAAGGTAGCTTTGGCACTTTATCCGGTCAGCATGAAGCAGTTGATGGACATTGCAGATACAGGCAACATCATGCCTCCCAAAACAACGTGGTTTGAACCGAAATTACGTTCGGGACTGGTTATCCACAAATTGGATTAAAACTATTATTTGAAAAAGAAAAACGAGGATGTTCCTTTCAACGGACATCCTCGTTTCTTTTTAAGAATGGTGCTTGTAATATCGTTTTCTCATCCATCGGTCGAACAGGACGAACAACGGAATTGTAATAAGTATCAGCACCCAGAATGCCGGTATCTGAATATGGTCAGGTTTCAAGTTTTCCGTAGGAGTGAAGGCCTCCTTGATGACATCACCAAAGTAAGTGGTTAATCCGGCAATGCAACATCCTGCTAAGAATACAGAAGCTGCTATCGTAGCAAATAAAGTCTTTCGTTCCGATTTCTTTTCCCGCAGACGCATAGCCTCTTCCACCTTTCTCATGGTGCGGTAAGCAAAGTTGGAAGGCAGGCGAAATTCATTTTCCGCTTTTACGGCTCTTTTCAGTCCTTTATCTTTTTGTTCTTCGTTCATACTTCCTCTTGTTTAATGAGTACATATATCTTTTTGCGTATGCGATGCAATTTTACTTTTGCATTGCTCTCTGTCAGGCCCAGAATCAGGGCGGTTTCATTCATCGTCTTTTCTTCATAGTAGAATAGAGTAATCAAGGCACGTTCGTCAGAGTTCAGTTTTTCTATGGCTCTGTTTAGTTTGATAATCATTTCCTCGCTTTCGTCGTTCAGCGTTTCATCAACCTGTTGCTCCGAAATATTGGCGAGTAACGTATCATCCATGGCAAAGGTATCAAATTTCCTTTTACGGGCTGCCGAAATAGCCGTATTATAAGCAATGGAATATATCCATGTGGAGAAAGAACTTTCGGCTTTGAAAGAGGAGAGGTGCTGGAACGCTTTCAGAAAAACGTCTTGCGTCAGCTCTTCGGTGTTGACCGTACTGATTCAGGAAGTTTTCGTACAGAGCAGTTTCTCCTTTCAATATTCGTCGGATAATATGTGTTTCGTTATTCTCCATTTTGCTCTTTAGACGCAACTCTATATATAAGGTTACAGAATTCGGAAAGAAATATTTTTTTTCGCAGAATGTGTAACCTCATAAAGAAGCCTGCGTCTAAAGTGTACAAAGGAACAAAAATACTAATTTAAAACGAAACGAATATGATGGATTTTATTATGGTGCCTACGATTATGGCAATCATTACTTTGGGAATTTACAAACTGTTTGAATTGTTTGTATGTAAGAAGGAGCGCCTGATGCTGATTGAGAAGATGGGGGATAAGTATGTCCCGGATGTGGCTTGTATGCCGAAACTTTATGGCAATTTTTCTTTCTCGGCATTGAAATTAGGATGCCTGCTGGTGGGCATGGGATTGGGATTGTTGATAGGTTTTGTAATTTGCACTTCGGCAATTCCCGGATACTTGGATAAGGATGTGGACAACTGGCGTGTTTATCGTGAGACGGTATCTTTGGTTTATGGAGCTTGCGTGCTTTCGTTTGGAGGTATTGGGCTTATCACAGCCTTTATTGCAGAGTTGAAGCTCAGTAAGAAATAATGGCCGGAATTTAGGAATTTTCTTATGATAAAAAAGAGTTGTCAGTCATTGGCAACTCTTTTTTGCGTTAAGAGAGAACCTTAAGGATTCTCCGTGTGTTACTATATTAGTAAATAACCTAACCAGAATAAGAATATGGATAAAAAAGAAGAAAAAGCTCTCGAAAATAAGAGCAAGATGCAGAAAAGTGCTGAAGAAACATTACCAGGACGACAATTGGGGTTATATTCCAAAGTCGATAAGAAAGAAGTGCGCAATATGGTTTCTGAAATAAATCCGGATAAGAATAGCTTGGGCAGCAGAGGGTAGTTTCGTTTTAATTGACTATCTTTGCAACGCATTTAAAGTTTATAGAACAATGAAAACGAAGAAACGCAGGGATGTCCTATCGGCATTCAAGGAAGCGAACCGCTCGATAGAGCTGGAACGCAATGGCGGGCGTTGGATTGCAAAAGACCGTCCGCATAAAAACAAGAAGAAGTATTGTCGTAAAGATAGTAAGAAAGAGTTGTCACGTATCATCGATGGCAGCTCTTTTTGTTTTATATCACTCTTTTTGTTAACTTCGCCGTTTCTAAAATCAAAAAAACTATGTTTCGTAAACTTGTAGCAATAGAACCTGTAAGTCTGATTCCATCAGCAGAAAAAGAACTGCACTCGTATGCAGATGAAGTTGTGATGTATCCTAATATTCCGGCAGGAGATGAGGAAATTATAGCCCGCATCGGAGATGCCGATGCTGTGCTCCTGAGTTATACTTCCCGGATAAACCGTGCGGTGTTGGAAGAGTGTACGGATATTAAATATATCGGGATGTGCTGTTCGCTGTACTCTCCCGAAAGCGCCAACGTGGATATCCGCTATGCCAATGAACGGGGAATAACCGTAACCGGTATCCGCGATTATGGCGACGAGGGTGTGGTGGAATATGTGGTCAGTGAGTTGGTGCGTTGTCTGCATGGGTTTGGTCAGGAATCATGGGAAGATATGCCGCGCGAGATTACCGGGCTGAAAGTTGGTGTTGTGGGTCTGGGTAAGTCCGGTGGCATGATAGCGGATGCATTGAAGTTTTTCGGTGCGGAGATTGCCTACTTTGCCCGTAGCGAGAAGCAGGAGGCGGCAGCTAAAGGATATCGTTTCCTGCCGTTGAACGAACTTCTTGCTCAGAGTGAGGTTGTTTTCTGTTGCCTCAATAAGAACACGGTTTTGTTGCATGAGGCGGAGTTCGGACAACTGGGAAACAAGAAGATTCTGTTCAATACCGGATTATCCCCGGCATGGGACGAACCGGCATTTGTCAAGTGGCTGGAAGGTGACAATCTTTGTTTTTGTGATACGGTGGGAGCTTTGGGTGGAGAGCAACTTTTGAGTCATCCCCATGTCCGTTGCATGCAAGTTTCCACTGGCCGCACCCGTCAGGCGTTTGACCGCCTGAGCGAGAAAGTGCTTGCCAATATAAAGGAATATATCCGGTAATCGAATCAGAAGAATACAATCGGTGATGTGATATTGAGCAGGGTGTTCACCACAGACCACCCTGCTATTTCAGCCGTGGCGCTGTACACATCGATTACGGCATGCACCTGCTCATTCTTTATTTCTACTCTTTGCGTATCTCCCACAAATCCGGGGGTGGACTGCATGGACATTTGCATGTTTTCGGGACCGACAGAAGCCAGTGAGGCGGCAACGGCTACATTGACTTTGGTAGGGAACATGGCGATGGCTTCGGTTGCATTGCCTGAGAAGACAACCCGTTGCTCGGTTTGCAGAGCCTCATCATATACGGCAGTTCCTTTCAAGGCATTAGGACCCTTTTCATTAAAAAACTTGGCGGTTGCATTTCCCATCAGAGAGGCTGTACGCAGCACATCAAATCCGCCGGTAGCTCCGGAGACGATATACACACGTGTGCCATTTGCTTGGGCTGTCTCTATCACTTCCTGATAAAAAGCTGTGTCTGCCAGTGCGCCGATAGAAAGGGTGACGATAGAAGTCCCGTTCTTCAATGCAGGCAGGGCAAGTTCTTTCATGGCGGCAGGAGAGGCCGCTTCCACTAAGTAATCGGGTTTCAATGCCAGTAAATCTTCTATGGTTGTGCAAGCCATACATGTTTTTCCATGTTGCTGCATTTTGGCAACGATACGTTCAGCTTTTTCTGCTGTACGAGAGTATACACCCACTAAATCATATTCAGGCAACAAGCCATTGACAACTGCATCCGAAACTATTCCGGCGAGTCGTCCACATCCGACGATAACTAATTTTTTCATGGGGCAAAGATACTCCTTATTCGTATAAACTCCAAAATGCAGCTATGAGCTTCGTCTATTTTTTGCGGGACGATATAAATGTTGTACTTTTGTGATTGAAAAAGCAATAAGAAGTTTGAGTATATGGGACGAAAAGAAGAATATAAACTGCAAAATGAGCAATACTTGGAAGCGTTGCGTGCAGAAGAAGAAATCAAAGAACTACCTTGCGGAATCCTCTACCGTGTATTGGAAAGCGGCAACGGTGATAATACTCCCCGTTTAAATAGCATTGTGACTGTGCACTATAAAGGCACCTTGATAAACGGTCGTGAATTTGACAATTCCTGGAAGCGCAATTGTCCTGAAGCATTTCGTCTGAATCAAGTTATCGAAGGTTGGCAGATAGTCCTGCAACGAATGCATGTAGGTGACCATTGGATAGTCTATATTCCTTACACAATGGGATATGGAACACGTAGCAGCGGTCCTATTCCCGCTTTCTCCACTTTGGTGTTTGAAGTTCAGCTATTAGGAATCGCATAATCATGTCATCATGAAAATTCTGATTATTAACGGAAGTCCCCGCAAGCAAGGCCATATCTCAAAGATGCTTCAACTTATGGAAACAGAAGCAAAAGACAATGGCGACGAAGTAACCGTCGTGAGAGTTGCCAACCTGGCAATCCGTCCTTGCATCGGCTGCATGAGTTGCCGTGAGAAACTGAAATGTTGCCTGCCGGAAGATGATGCACAGCGCGTACTGAAACAGATAGAAGAAGCTCATGCCTTGATTATCGGTGCTCCCTGCTATTGGGGGAATCTGCCCGGACAACTGAAAGTAATGTTCGACCGCATCGTTTACGGAATGATGGGAGAGACATCGCGGGGCATTCCTATCGGGCTGCATAAAGGAAAAAAGGCCGTTATCGTCAGTACTTGCACCACCCCGTATCCTTTCAATATCCTTTTTAATCAGTCAAGGGGAGTGGTGAAAGCACTAAAGGAAATTCTGAAATGGAGTGGATTCAAAGTCATCTCTGCCATTGAGAAAGGCGGAACGAAGCAACATCCCGGACTGACGGAGCGAGAGATGAAACGCTGTCGCAAAGTGATACGTAAGCTGTAATCAGGAAATCATTGAAAGATAAATTTTAGAAGGAACGACAAATCTCTATCACCGTTTCTGAGATATTTGCGCGTGCAACTTCCGGTTGCATGGCCTGCTCCAACGTTATAGATGGTGGATTGATAGAATATACTCCCCGAAATCCCGCCCGATGCAGGTCGTCTGCATTTTCTACGCTACCGGCTATCAGTATAACCGGAATTTTCTGTTTGCGAGCTTTGTCAAGTATGCCGGAAGGAACTTTCCCCATTAATGTTTGTTTGTCGGCCTTTCCTTCGCCGGTGATAATCAAATCGGCACCTTTTATTTTATTGCTGAAATCAAGAGTATCCAGCATCAACTGTATTCCCGGTTTCAATTCTGCATTCAGAAAAGCCAGCAAACTGCCTCCCATACCACCGGCGGCACCTGCTCCGGGATGATTGGAAATGTCTTTTCCCGTTTTGTGGAAGATGACTTCTGCAAAGTTTTTCATGCCTGCATCCAGCGCCTCTACCATTTTCCGGTCCGCTCCCTTCTGAGGAGCAAAGATATATGCGGCGCCTTCCGGTCCACAGAATGGATTTTGTACGTCGCAGGCAACGGTAAAATGGGAAGTTCTTAAATCAGGGTGGACGAAACTTGTATCTATGGAAACAACTTCCATTAAAATTTTTCCGTTACCAGTTTCCAATATCTTCCCTTCTTTATCCAGAAACCGGAAACCTAAGGCCTGTAACATTCCCAGCCCGGCATCATTCGTCGCACTGCCGCCAATGCCGATGATGAAGTTGCGGCAACCACGTTCCAACGCATCACGAATCAGTTCTCCCGTTCCGTAGGAGGTGGTCAGCATCGGATTCCTTTTCTCCGGCGGAACCAGAGGCAACCCGCTGATGCTTGCCATTTCTATAAAGGCCGTTTTCCCGTCTTCCGAAATGCCGTAGTAAGTATCGTGCCATTCCATGAGAGGGTTGTGGGCAGAAATCTGCACTTCACGTCCGTTGGTTGCTGCAATCAGCACATCCAGCATTCCTTCGCCGCCATCGGCTATAGGTAGAGACAGAATTTCACACTCCGGGAATACAGAACGAATACCCTCAGCAGCAGCTTTTCCTGCTTCTGCCGAGGATAAACATCCTTTGAAGGAGTCGATGGCGATGACTACTTTCTTCATGTATTTAGATTTCCTCTATATCTTCTATATCTTCCAGTTTGGCTTCGGTCTTAGCTTCCGTCTTTGTCAATTTCTTGGTATTGTTGGCAATAACTGCCAAAGCGCGATACAGTTCAGCAAGCAGGCGTGCAAATACAACAATCAGGAAACCGTATATCGGCATGAGGAAGAAAATGCCTGTAGATACCGGCATGACGTATTGTAATTCGTTTGCTGCCAAGAGTGCGATAATCAGTGAGCAAAGTGTGCCAACAACACCGATATAAAGTCCGAGCCATTCACCCACTGTCTGTGTCAGATGGGATACTACAGGGATAGCAATGAATTCGTTGTCTTCCTGGATGACTTCTTTCAGTTTGTTTTTCCGGTTCATCCAGAGCAGATAGCTGGCCCATGCACCACCGCAAAGGATAATAAATATCAGAATAAAAGCAAAGATTGCTTTCCCCTCGGCGAACTTGAAGAACCCCGTGTCGATGACTTTCACCAGGATTGCAATAGGAAATAGCAGATTTAGTACAGCAAAGATGACATAAAGCCAACGGAAAGGTTCACGGAAGAAACGTCCGTTGTCGATGTAACCCAGCAGAGGGTCGAGAAAGGTAAACAGCTTGTTGTTCATAGTGATAAATGTTACTTATGGGAGGACCTTGCATTCTAAGATTGTAAGTATGAGGCCCTGATACATACTTATAATCAGAAGTTTTTCTATGGAATGCGGTTCTGTTTTGACAAATTTACTGAAAAACTTTTAAACTCTGTCCGTTTCGTCTGAAAAAGAGAGAGGATTAGAAACTATTTTCTCATAACGATAAGAATACGTATCTTTGCAGCATGAGTGAAGATACCTACAAAACCATAAACGCCCCTGCCGAAGGGATTTATACCGAGAAGCGTAGCAAATTCATTGCTATCGCTTTGCCTGTGCGTACTGTCGATGAGGTAAAATCGCATCTGGAAACTTATCAGAAGAAATATTACGATGCCCGTCACGTCTGCTACGCCTATATGTTGGGAGCCGAGCGCAAGGATTTCCGTGCCAATGATAACGGAGAACCTTCCGGTACGGCAGGAAAACCTATCCTGGGACAGATTAACTCCAATGAACTGACCGATATACTGATTATCGTGGTCCGCTACTTCGGTGGCATCAAGTTGGGGACGAGCGGACTGATTGTAGCTTATAAAGCTGCTGCCGCCGAAGCGATAGCTGCTGCCGAGATTATAGAAAAGACGGTGGATGAGACGGTGGCTTTCCTGTTTGAATACCCTTTTATGAATGACGTGATGCGCATTGTCAAGGAGGAGGAGCCGGAGATACTGGAACAGTCGTACGATATGGATTGCCGCATGGCGCTCCGCATCCGTAAGTCGATGATGCCGAAGCTGAGGGCACGCCTGGAAAAAGTCGAGACATTGCGCTTTGAAGAGGATGCGTAATGTCTCAGCTCCCCGGAGAAAATTCCTCTGGTACGTCTATTTCAGAGATAAATCGTTATAGTGGATTTTCCTGTGCGTCCCGTCGCAGAAGGGTTGTTTATAAGAGCGTCCGCAGCGACACAAGGCGATTCTTCCTTTTCGTACCTCTGCTTTTCCCTCCCGGTCTATCAATTTGAAATTGCCTTCTACAATAAAAGGTCCGTTGGGTGTAGCCGTGATGGCTACTGTATTTTCTTCTGTTTCCATATCATTGTTTTTTTAATGTTATACGTTTCAAATAAAACGTTTGCGCATGGAAATAGTTTGTCCATTCACTTTTTTTGTATGGATTTCCTTATCTTTGTGCGCACTTATAAATAATATATAGATATATGGCATTCGAAGCAACAAAGCGTGAGTTGGGCGAACTCTACACATTCTTTCGCCTGTTGGCAGACGGAAAAGTTTCATTGGGTACACCGCAAGCCCGGAAGGTTGAAACGGAAAGTTGGCCCGTGGCACTGATACAAAGAGAAGAACATGACGGTACGCGTCGTTACTATATAGAACAGGAAAATGTTCGCATTGTCAGTGGTACGGTGGAGAATGATAGTACTTTTACTGTGGCTGATAAAGAAGGACAGAACATTCCCCGCGAAGACTTTGGCGGGGCGGCAGAGCTGATACTTGAATTGCTGAAAACGACTGCCAGTTCCGATACTATTGAAGTTCCTGAAAGTTTGGAAGGTTTTCTGGATGCCATCAATATCTACGATTTGGAGGCGAAGACGGAAGACCGCACGGATTTCTCTGTTGCCTTCTGGCATGCTGAGGCACCGTTGACTGGATTTAATGTGCGTTGCCGCCTCAGTGCAATGAATCCGTTGCTGGATGGCGGACGTACGGCAAACCTGAAATTGGAACAGTCGGGCATCAAGTTTGCTACGCCTACGGTGAACAAGATAAATGCCTTGCCGGAGTCTCCGACGGAAGTGACTGAGCGTATGCTGATGATTGAGCGTCTGGGTGGAGTGCTGAAATATTCGGATGTGGCGGACCGTGTGTTCCGTTGCAACCTGCTGATGATTGATTTGCACTTCCCCCGTATGTTGGCGGAGATGGTGCGCATGATGCACCTCGACGGCATTTCCCGTGTTAGCGAACTGACGGAGCGCATTAAAGAGATAAATCCCCTAAAGATAAAAGATGAACTGATAAACAAACATGGTTTCTATGAGTTTAAGATGAAACAGTTCTTGTTGGCACTTGCCTTGGGCATGCGTCCGGCAAAAATTTATAACGGTACGGACTCTGCCGTAGAAGGCATTCTGCTGGTAAATGCGGTAGGGGAGGTGCTTTGCTATCATCAGTCGGAGCGCCGTACGTTTGCCGATTTTCTTTACCTGAACACCCGTTTCGAGAAAGGCTCGGTAGATAAGGATAAGTATGGTTTCCTTGAAAAAGAGAACGGTGTGTATTATTTCAGACTGAATGTAAAGATTGGATTGACAAAAAAATAATGAGTATGAATGAGATTTTAAAGACCATCAAGTCGCGCCGCAGTGTGCGCGCTTATACGGAGCAACAGATTTCGCAGGAAGATTTAAGCACTATTCTGGAAGCGGCAACCTATGCTCCCAGCGGTATGAATTACCAGACGTGGCATTTCACAGCCATTCAAGATGCCGCTATACTGGAAGAACTGAACGAAAAGATTAAAGGTGCTTTTGCCAAGAGCGATGAACCCCGTTTGCAGGAACGCGGACATAGCCGGACGTATTGTTGTTATTATCATGCGCCTACACTTGTCATTGTTTCCAACGAACCGACACAGTGGTGGGCAAGCATGGATTGTGCCTGCGCCATGCAGAATATCTTCCTGTCTGCCAAGTCTCTTGGTATAGGCTCTTGCTGGATAAACCAGTTGGGGCAAACTTGTGATGATCCTGATGTGCGTGCTTTCCTTACGAAACTGGGCATCCCCGAAAACCACCGCGTATATGGTTGTGCCGCTTTAGGCTATGCCGCTGCCGCTCCGATGAAGGAAAAGAAGTTGGCGGAAGGCACTGTGACGGTTATTAAGTGATACAGAGCGTCCCCTTGTTCTCTATATTTACTTTCGTCTGCTGAATATATTTGTCATCTGTTGTCCTGCATAGAGGTATGGGATAAAGATGGCCGGATTGAATGTTTTGCCATCTTGCGGAGCTTGATGGAAAAGAATGCAGGGAATCCGTATGATGAAAATGCAAAAAGATAGCAGATGGGGGGAATGAAAGGAATATTGTATAGTGATATTCTTGTAAATGTTTCCATACGTCTGTATATGGCGAAATTCCAATCAAATGGACTTTAAGCGAGTGATTGGGATGCTTCGAAATGTAGCGGATAAAACCTCTTTTAGAGGAAGATTTTCCCATGTTTTAGGTAAAAATAGCCTTGTATCCGATAGGGCTACACCCTTTTAGGCACATGGCTACACCCTTTGGGGTATATGGCTACACCCTTTTTGTTGAATGGTGTAGCCCTTTTCAACCTCGTTATCTCCCCTGTCAATGTCCGTTTCTGCCGATGGGAACGATCGTTTCTGCTCGTGGGAACTCCGGTTTCCCTTAATGGGAACTCCAGTTCCCTTTAGTGGGAACGGAAGTTTCTCCTTATGGGAACGCTCGTTTCCTACCGTTGGGAAACTCCAATTGCTTGTTTAATAATTGATTATGAAAGCATTTGGAAAGTGCCGGAAAGCCATGCGAAGCTGCAGGGTAAATCGGGAGCCGATGGACGAATAAGTACTGGATAAAAGATAATATGAGGAAAAGTCATAACAATAACGAAAAGACTTTTCTTCGTATGTTTACCCATCGTTGATGTAGCGAATCACTCTTGCCGTTTTCTTTCCCCACTATACAGCACAAGAAGGTGTTCATAAAAATGCCCGCAGGGGAGGCGGCAGTCAGGTAATTAATGAATTATACATGAAGCAATTTCGTATAATTCCGCCGCCTCGCCCTGTGGGCTCCCTCTTTTCACAAAGCGGGTTGAAATGAAGCCATATTCCGATAAGAATTTACTTCATTTATCTCTGCATATCAATGATACCGCTATCCGTATCGCTATTGTTCAATCCCTTGTTTCCGGCTTTGTGTCTGCGGCCGAACTCAAACGTATAGCCTACGCGGAGTATCAACATCTGTCCCGTTTCTTTCACAAAAGTTTCCGAACGGAAAGGCGCTACCTCACTGATACGTTCTTTTCCCACCTTATAATTATTGGTGAAAGGAAACAGAACACCCATCCCTGCCTGAAAGTTCTGCTTGGCATACATTGCCATAAATGCGGTCTGGTTTTCATTCTTCTTGATGGTTTCACCAAAGAAGTTATTCTGCACCTTCCGGAACTGCCCGAGCAGTGAGAACCCTTTGTATTGCAATTGCGCCATCACACTGTAATAAAATTCATCGTACGTGTGACTGTATTCCAGCCCCTCCGACCAACTGCGGGTATATCCTCCCGAAGCATAAAGCGTCAGGAAATCTTTCAGCCCGAAGAGCGTTGCGCCGTTGATGCCTACCATCAGTTCCGCATTCAGGCTTTGGAACGAGCGTTGGTTTTCATCTTTCAATATCAGTTTCCCGTCCTCAACGAAGATGCTTTCCATGATGGGACTGTCGTAATACTGGTGGCGCACGCTCAGATTGGCATTGAACTGCTTCTTCGAATAGCTGTAAGACAAAGAGTTCGTGAACTGCTGATACGTTTTCAGCAACGGATTACCACGAACTATCTGTATCGTATCTATAGCCTGCTCCACATCCGTCAACGAACCAAGCGACGGTATGGCGGGACTGATATTGAACCGGTAGCGCAGGAAGCCCGCTTTCTTCATATTGTAACTCAATCGTACGGTAGGCGTGAAGGTATAGTAAGCATGGCTTTCGTTGCTTTCCTTGAACCAGGCGCGCGTCATGCCCACACTACCCGCATAACTGAAATCCTTCACCTTGCCCTGCACCTCAAAGAAAGCGGAAGTCTGCGACTGGTCCATTTTCGAAGTAGTGGGATTGGAGCCTTTGTATTCATTCTCCGTCCTCATCTGGTAGTGGCGGGCGCCACCGCTCAGCTTCACATCCTTGAAGCTCTTTTCGTAAATGGCCTCACCGATGACGGAGCGTTTATCGCCATCCACCAGTGTCTGAATATCCGCCAACGGTGCATGCTCGTCCTTGTACTCCTTATATTTACGGTTGTTCTTGGTGTGGATAAGCGTTCCCGTCACATTCATCTGTATGCTTTGCTGATGGGGCAGGGTATGCTGGAAGTAAAGGTCGAGTGCCGGAGAATAGCTGGATGTGTGGTTATTGACGTATGAATAGATAGACTCCGTGCTGCCTACTGCCCACATCCGGTTCAGCTCGTTCTGGTAAGGAGCGTTGTTGAGGTTATTGCGGAAGATGGCGTTGAAGACATACTTGTCCGCTTTCGTCAGATTGTATGTCAGGTTCAGGTTGTTGATGAAACTGAGTGCGGGGGATTCGTCTTCGATACCTTCCTTGATGCGGTCGATGGTACGGTCGCCCAGGTGGAAGGTTTCGTGAGATTCGAGGCGGCTGTGATACTTGCCGTTCTTGTTGAAGTAGTCGATGCCCCATTCGGAGTTTTTGTAATTGAACTTCGCACTCAGGAAATTCTCTCCCCACAGGGTATGGGGTGAGTCGGAAAGCTGGAAGTTTACCACACCACCCGTTTCGCGGCGGCGCAGGATGATGTTCACCACAGCGCCCAGTTCGTCGTCACCGTATTGCTTGCCGGGGTCTTCAATGAACTCCACGCGCAGCACGTCTTTGGCTCTGATGGCGGCTATTTCCTTGTCTGTCACCTTGATGCCGTTGATGCGGGTTTGCACGGCTCCACCGCCACTGACACTCATGCTGTTGGTGAAGTTGTCCACTTGCAGGCGGGCGATGCCGAGATTGTTCAGCAGGTCGTAGGCACCGAACGAGCGTTTCAATTGGCTTTCGGTGGGCAGGATAATCTGACGATCCACCCGTTGAAGCACGTTACTGGCGGATACGGTTACCTCGCCCAGACTGACGGCATCTTCCTGCAACTGTACATCGCCCAGATCGAGGTTGTTGTTCAGTTTCAGCAGGATGACTTCACTCTGATAGCCGATGAAAGTAATGGCGAGGCGGTAGTTGCCCGCCTTGATTTTATTGAGAGTGAACTTGCCCTGTGCATCCGATGTTACTCCGGTCACCAAGGTGGAGTCTGTGGCCCATAGTGATACGTTGGCGGCTATAATCGCCTCTTGAGAAGCGTCTGTGACACGTCCTTTGACGGAGAGGTTCTGTGCCTGCGCACTGAGTACGCAGAGGACAAGCAATAGTAAAAATAGTTTTGTTTTCATATTCGTTTCTGTTAGTAGGTTACTAATCAATTAGGGATACAGATTTCACTCCTCCCCATTGGGGAAGATTCTATCTATTGTATTTCAATTGTTTATACTTTCTTCGTTGAGACGGTGAAAGTTAGGATTGTACGGCGGAATTCAGTTCGTACATCAGCGTAAAAACCTTGACTATGATGAGTACGAAGAGGAGTCCGAAAGTAATCCATAATGCTGTCTTTGCGTATCTCTTCATGAACTGCTGTTTTTAAGTTTATTATATCGTTCTGTTATTTCATCTATGCTGATGCCAAGCAGGTCCATAATGCTGAACAGGTCGGCAAGCTGGTTTTCAAAGAATTCTTTCTTCTGTATCTTCATCACTTTCTTCATGGCATCCTTTGAGAGATAGAAGCCCATGCCCCGCTCGGGATAGATGATGTCCTCCGCTTGCAGGTATTCGTAGGCTTTCAGCACGGTGCGCGAGTTCACGGCAAGCTGCGTGGAAAGCTCCCTGACCGAGACTATTCGTTCGCCCGCCGTCCACTCACGGGTGAGTATCTTGCTGAAACAGAAGTCTACAATCTGCTGGTATATCGGTTTATTGGTCTTGAAGTCCATAGCTTACAGTTGTTTTTCTTTGAGCAGGAAGTAGCTCGATATCCATATTCCGATGCTGAACAAGATAGGGGTACCGTAGTTGCAGAAAGCAATGATGGCTTCTGACGTGCTGCTTATCGGGAAATTATAGATGGGATAGGCTATGTTTGCTATCCAATATCCGTGGCTGTCGGCAGGTTCCCACAATGTTATTGAGAGTATAATCCCGAAAATGAGAATGAAGCAGGAACACAAAACGATGAAGGAATTTATCAGCTTCTGGCGTTTGAAGGCTATGCATCCGAGGAAGAAAATTCCTTGCATCAAGCTGCATGACAGCATCTGGTCTTTTTCTATCAGGTGAAATTCAATGTGGCTGCCGAAGTGTTGCAGGTAGCTGGTACCTGAGAGTGTTAGTAACCCTTTTATGCCTGTTATCAGCAAGAAACAGAACAGCGGGAGTACGAGCAGATACTTCATCCACAAGTGCAGGAACTTTTCAAAAACGGAAGCGGGCATCAACAGGTATAGAGTAGAGGTCTGTTTGGTGATATTTATCTCCAACAGGCAGGGGGCGATGCAGAGGAACCACAACAGGTAGCGGCTGAGGGAGAAAGCCTGTGTATGTTCGATGTAATAGCTTGAGCCTTTGTTGATATCATACATCATGCAGAGAAGACAAATGCCCAGCACAATGCCGGCACTCCAAAGCAAGTGTCGGCCGGTTTCCTGTTTCTTGTACTGTTCCAGCAGGAAGAAACGTTTCAGGTTGAAGGTTGCATTCATATTCTTTGCTTATTTGAACATTGATTTTATCTTTTCCGGCACTTGCAACATTGCTTTGTACAGCAGTTCTATATCCGGTGTATTTTCTTCTTCCTCTTCATTAGGCAACACGGAGAAATATCCGGGTAATTCCTGTTCGCTGTAAATGCTGTCTTCGGGCAGACTGTCTGTCCGGGCAAAGAGGAGGCGCTGGCTGATTTCGTCCAATGAACGGTTCAGCAAGATTTCGCCTTCGCCGAGGATGATGAGGTGATCCAGCAGGTTCTCGAAGTCGTGTGCCTGATGGGTAGAGATGAGGAGCGTACTGTCATCATCTATGCTGCGGCTGATGATACGTTTCAGAGCTTGTCGGGATGTGATGTCCAGTCCGTTTGTAGGCTCGTCGAGTATCAGGAGCGGGGTATGCAGTGCAAAGGCATACGCCAGCATCGCCTTCTTCTGCTGACCATAAGAAACTGCGGATAACTTCTGTTTCCTGTCAATCTTCAGTTCTTCAAGATTCTGTTCAAACTCTTTGTGGTTGAAGTGAGGATAGAAAGCGGAATGCCGTGTGGCAAAAGCGGAAATGCTTTCGGAAGGCATCTGCATTTCTTCGGGCAGAAAGAAGTAGCGGCTCAATAAGGCGGGTTCTCTTTTTGCCGGATTCATCCCATCAATGCTGCATTCTCCTTTCCAAGGAAAAAGTAGTCCGCAAAGGAGATGTATCAGTGTGGTTTTACCTACACCGTTCTCTCCCAGAAGTCCATATATTCCGTTGCCTATCTCCAAAGATATATCATTGAAAATAGGATGGTTAGACTTGTAGCCGTAGCTGATGTTTTCTATCTTTATCATAGTTTTTTAAGTGTTGCACTGATGTACAACACTGCAAACGTAGGGGAAGCTGAGGAGAAAAACAAGAAAGGGAGAGATTAATTAATATATTTTAGCAGTCAGCGAAGTCTTGTCGTAGTGGTATGCCGACTATTGTAACTTTTACAATTCAATGAATTTCCTTTTAAAAGGTCTGTTTTTCCCAATTTGTTTATATATAAGTTTTATTCTGGCTACATATCCGCAACGTTTGAAGCCTTTCGCCGAGGCGCGGTTTGAGGATTGTACATAGGCAAAAGTGACGGATTTACCTTGTTTCCGTGCTTCATACTCTCTTATGGCGATTATTTTCCGATGTAATCCTTCTCCCCTATGATAGGGGTTGGTATAGTCGTCAAACAGATAAGCTGTATTCGGATCCATCTTTCTGTTTATGAAGTTGTCGTGATTTGTTGAGATTGCGCCATAACATATCAGGTTATCGCCATCGTAGATTCCGTAGTATGAATATCCCGGTTGGTCAATAAACCTTTCAATTTGTTTCAACTTGCGATTATTAAACCACTTCCCATCGAATTTCATTTGCTTTCTGAAGTCATCCATTGTCATTTTGTGATACTGTACTAATGTGTCGGTATCTATGGTTTCGGGAAGCTCTTTGAAGTATGCTAAGTACTTAATGTAAGTAATACCCAGCATTCTCACGACTTTAAAGATTGTTTTGTACAGGCATCCTATTATGCCGTAACGTTTGATTATGTCTGTTAGCTTGTTCATTTTGACTGTCCGTTTTTATAAAATCAACCACACCGCCATCATGTGGCATATTGATCCTCCCAATACGAAGAAATGAAATATAGAATGCATATAACGTTGCCGGAAAGAGTAGAACACCGCTCCGGTGATGTAGCAAATGCCCTCACCGATCATCCAGTAGCACGTTCCTGCGGCAACGGCATATAGAGGTTTGAAGGCAACCAGTACGGACAGCCCCATAACGATGAAACAGATTGTTTCCACATTGCTATGTTCCTCCATTTTGCGGAAACTCGCGATAGTGCCGATGATAGCGCACAACCAGACAAAACCGAATAGTCCCCATCCCCAAGTGCCTTCGCTCCGCAGTGCAATGAGTGTGACGGGTGAATAACTGCCCGCAATATGCCAGTAGATAGCCGCATGGTCCCAATTCCGCAACCGCTTTTTCCAGGGATTATGGTATTTCAGCGCATGGTAGAGAGTAGAGGCAACGTAAGAGCCGAGCATGCCGAAGAGGTAGAGCCAGATGCCGAATACAGCCCAGAAGTTTCCACTCTGATAGCTTTTTACGAGAAATATCGTGCCGACAACAACTCCCATCAGGATGCCTGCGGCGTGCGAGAGGGTATTTATTCTCTCTTCGGCTTTTGTGTAGAAAAGTCCGTTTTGTTTCTTTTTCCGGGTGATGCTCATTTCTTCGGTTAGTACTCGTGACACTTCCGCAAAGGTATGCCTTTTGGGGCAGAAAGCAAAGATTTGCTATTTTATATTTTCGCCATCTCCCTATTGTAAGGTGTGCTTTTCGAAACTGTCCTTCTGAATGGAGTAATGGCAAGCCAGACGGTTCCAGTTCCAATGCCCGGTCGTACATATTGAGAGCAAGATATAGGTTCGACTGTCCGCCATAAGCCATGATGATGCCGTTTCCCACTTTTTGCAGACTGTCATTTATTTGATGAAGGTGGGCACGAATGGCAAGTAGTTCGTATTTCAGCAATGAATCGTTAAGAGCAACATCATTATATATATGCGGACGAACATTTATTCGTCCGCATACACCAAGAGAGTTTATTCAAAGCATCCGTAGCATGTCGGCAACAACTTGCGGTCGCCCAGCGTGTTATCCACGCGCGCTACGTTTATCCAGAATTTGTTTTCGCGTACACTTTCTATCGGATAAACCGCCTTTTCCCGAGTATAGCTGTGTTCCCAGTTGTTGGCAACCACTTCATATTCGGGGTGCGGAGCGTTTATCAGAACATTGTCTTCCTTATCTGCTTTGCCTTCTTTCACTTCCTGAATTTCTTCCCAGATGTTTAACATTACATTAATGAAATTATCCAGCTCGCTGAGGCTTTCGCTTTCCGTAGGCTCTATCATCAGTGTACCGTGAACAGGGAAGGAGAGGGTAGGAGCATGATACCCATAATCCATCAATCGTTTGGCAATGTCATTCTCGCTGATACCTGTTTCTTCGTGAACCTTACGGCATTCCAATATCATCTCATGGCCTACGAAACCCGTAGCGCCACGATATACGATGCCATACGTATCTTTCAGACAGGCTGCCAGATAATTAGCGCTGAGAATAGCGATTTTGGTAGCACGTGTCAATCCTTCCGTACCCATCATACGGATATATCCGTAAGTGATAGGCAAAATACCGGCGCTACCGAATGGGGCGGCAGATACAGTATTGGCAGGATTGCCGAACAGCGGATGTCCTGGCAAGAATGGGACGAGATGTTCTGCAACGCAGATAGGACCTACGCCCGGACCACCGCCACCATGAGGCGAAGCAAATGTCTTGTGCAGGTTCAGGTGGCAAACGTCGGCGCCAATGAAGCCGGGATTTGTCAGACCTACTTGCGCATTCATGTTGGCACCGTCCATATATACCTGTGCTCCGCATTCATGGATGATGCGGCAGATTTCTACGATTTCTGTTTCAAAAATACCGTGAGTAGAAGGATAGGTAATCATCAGTGCGGCAAGGTCGTCTTTGTTTTCTTCCGCCTTGGCACGAAGATCATCCATGTCCACATTACCCTGTGCGTCGCAAGCACAAGTCACAGTAGTAAAACCGGCTTGGATGGCAGATGCCGGATTGGTGCCATGGGCTGAAGCGGGAATCAATATTTTATTGCGGTGCCCCTGACCGATGTTTTCCAGATAAGCGCGGATAACGCGAAGCCCTGTATATTCACCTGCCGCACCGGAATTCGGTTGCAGACTGACGCCTGCAAAGCCTGTGATGACTTTCAATTCTTCACTGAGATTGTTTATCAATTCACGGTAGCCCTCTGCCTGGTCCTCGGGAACAAGCGGATGCATGCACATGAATTCCGGACGACTGAGGGGCAGCATTTCCGCCGCAGCGTTCAGCTTCATGGTGCAGGAACCCAGGGAAATCATGGAGTGGGCAAGGGAAATATCCTTGCGATCGAGGCGTTTGATATAACGCATCATTTCCGTTTCTGTGTGATATTTATTGAACACTTCATGGGTCAGATAAGAACTCTGACGTTTCAGAGCCTTGCTGATAGTACTGTTTACGGGAATATCTTCTGCTTTTGTCCAATCCTTACCGGCGGCAATGGCAAAAATGGAGAGCAGGATGTTGGTAGCAGATACATCTGTTGTTTCATCGATACTCATACCTACATCTCCATTGTGGAAATAGCGCAAGTTAACTTCTTTACTCAAGGCAATGGTACGTATCTGTTGTGCAGATACAGTATCAGGCAATGCAAAACGTAGGGTGTCGAAGTATTGCTCGTTCACTTGTTTGTATCCCAGCTTGTTGATGTTCTTTTCGAGATATGCCGCAATGCTGTGAATGCGTTCGGCGATAGTGCGAATGCCTTCCGGTCCATGATATACGGCATAGAAACCTGCCATCGTTGCCAGCAACGCTTGTGCGGTACAGATATTTGAAGTGGCTTTTTCACGTTTGATATGTTGCTCACGGGTTTGCAAGGCCATACGATAACACAACTTTCCGTATTTGTCTTTTGACCAGCCAATGATACGTCCCGGAATGTTACGCTTGTACTCGTCACGTGTAGCAAAATAACCGGCAGACGGTCCACCGTAGAACATTGGTGTGCCGAGACGCTGCGTAGTACCGAATACAATGTCAGCTCCCCATTCTCCCGGAGGTGTGAGTAGGGCAAGACTCAAAATATCGGCGGCTACAGCCACTTTGCAGTTGGCAGCGTGAGCTTTCTCTACAAAGGTGCGGTAATCTTCCACATTTCCACTTGCATTGGGATATTGCAGTATGCAGGCAAAAATGTCCGGCGTCATTTCCATCTCGGAATATTTACCTGTGCGTATCTGGATACCTTGCGGGATGGCGCGTGTGGTCATTACTGCCAATATTTGTGGAAAAATCTTTTCGTCCACAAACACAACGTTTGCACCGGATTTCTGCATATCGCGCGGACGCAGGGCATACATCATACTGACGGCTTCGGCCGCAGCTGTTGCTTCATCCAGCAGGGAACAGTTGGCAAGAGGCATACCTGTTAGGTCGCAGACTGCTGTCTGGAAGTTCATCAACGCTTCGAGGCGTCCCTGTGAAACTTCTGTCTGGTAGGGAGTATAGGAGGTATACCATACGGGATTCTCAAATACATTCCGTTGGATAACGGCGGGGGTGATGGTATTATACCAGCCGAGGCCGATATACGTAGTGTAAAGTTTGTTTTTGCACGCTAATCGGGTGATGTGTTGGCCGAACTCATATTCTGTCATGGGTTCGGGGAGTGCTAATGGCTCTTTCAGCCGAATGTTGGCAGGAATGGTTTTATCTATCAACTCATCCAAACTGCCGACTCCAATTTTCCGGAGCATTTTCTCTTCATCTTTCTCGCTAATGCCGATGTGGCGGCAAGCTAATAGGTCGCTTTTCATGGTAGTATCTGTTTTTTTAAGTTTATCTGAAGAATGGATTTTCTGCCTTTTCAATGCCGATAGTAGTCGGAGCACCATGTCCTGGATAGACTATTGTCTCATTGGGCAATACGAACAGGCGGCTGCAAATATGTTCTTTCAGTTCGTCGAAGTTGCCGCCGGTGAGGTCGGCACGACCGATGCTACCTTGGAAGAGTACATCTCCGGAGAACATGCAGTGATCTGCAGCGCAGTAATAAACAAGGCTTCCCGGTGAGTGTCCCGGTACGTGAATAGCCTCCAGTGTTGTATTTCCAAAACTGATGATGTCTCCATCATGTAAATAGTGCCCTATTGGTGCAGGCAGTTCGTTCCAGTGAAAGCCAAACATACGGCTTTGTTTCGGAGCTTCATCAATCCAGAATTCATCGGCCTTATTAGCTTCTACTTGCAGACCGAATTCTTTAACCATGAAAGCATTTCCAAAGATATGATCCAGATGCAGGTGTGTGTTGAGGAGATGTTTTACGTTCAAACCGTTCTTGATAATGAAGTTCTTCAACGCTTGTTTTTCCTCCTCATAATAGCAACCGGGGTCTATCACGGTAGCTTCAAGGGTGTCGTCCCACAGAACGTAACAGTTCACGGGGAACATATTAAATTCAAACCTTTTTATTTTCATGATAGGTATATGTTAGTCATTATTTCTGTGATTAAGGCGCTACATAAACCACTTTTTTCGTTTCAAAGAATTCCTCCTCGAAATAATCTTTCAGATCGTACATCACAGTCTTGTTCTTGAAAGGCATAGTCTCATTGGCCAGCTCGCCGCCTTTCAGACAGATCAGTCCGTTGGGCAAAGCATTCTGTTGTTTGGGAGTGATATTCTTACGAATGATTTTCAGTAGATCGGCAAGCGGCATTACAGCACGACTTACAACGAAATCGAATAACTGCTTTTCCTCCTCAGCCCGGGCATGGCGGAAAGTGACATTTTTTAGTCCGATACTGTTGGCTACCTCCGTTGCTACGCGCACTTTCTTTCCAATACTGTCTACAAGGTGGAATTTCACTTCGGGAAATAAGATGGCAAGAGGAATACCGGGAAAGCCTCCTCCTGTTCCCAGATCCATGATATGGGTACCGGGTACGAAGCGTGTAACCTTGGCTATACCTAGTGAATGGAGTACATGATGTTCGTACAGATTCTCGATGTCTTTGCGTGATATGACGTTTATTTTAGCATTCCAGTCCGTATAGAGGTCATAGAGGGACGCGAATTGTTGCTTCTGCGTCTCTGTGAGGTCCGGGAAGTACTTTAGAATGATTTCCATGCTTGTTGATTATTAATTTAATTATGAATTATGAGTTATGAATTATGAGTTATGAATGGGCACGCTGTACAATGGCGCAGCCTAATTCATAATTCATAATTTATAATTCATCATTAATTCTCGTTTCTCACTTCGTTCAATACCATTGTATCATCGCTCAGTAAATGCGACATGATTTCGTATGGCAGAGTGATTTCTACCGGTCCCATCACGTATGGAGCGATTTCATAAATATTATAATAGAAAGTGATTCCTTTTTCGCTCAGGTAGAAGTTCTCGATTGGTTCCAAGTCTCCAGTGCTTGTATATCCCATTTCTTCTACTTCCTGGCGTGTAGTGGCCTTGTTATCTGCCATGAGTTGGTTCCACAGCAGGTCAGTGAGTGCTTCCTGATATTCTCCTACAAAAATATCGTCCAGACGTATCGGACTCAAAGTACGCAAGTCCATATTGAGGAAAGTGGACATATAAATGCCATGGGCGCCTCCGGTAAACTCGTTGTAATCGATGCGGTAAACCAGCAGATTCTTTTTGTAATATTGTACATGGCCTTCTACACCTTTATAATAGGAGTACCAGGCACTTATGGATGCTGAATCTTCTTTTTCCGCTTCATCTTTGGCATACATGGGTTCCAGATCTTTCAGATAATCCTGAATATAGGTTTCTTTATAAGCTTTTACAGCCTCTTCGGGTGTCATCGTCATGTACTTATCGCCGAAGCAGGCAGAGAGAAAATAGGTGTTGAGACTATCTTTCAGTTTCTCGTCGGACGATTTGCTGGCATAGGCAAAGTTGATGGTAATGTTACATCCGGGCTTTGCAGTATCTCCGAACAGGTGGGCAGTCTCATTTACCTGTATACTGTCGAACTCCAACGCACCGGCGTTTTTGTTCATGGTGTTACCACAAGAAAATAAAAAGCCACTTGCCGCAAGTAGAATGACAAGTAGGCTGACATATTGCTTTTTCATTTGGACTTTCTTCGTTAAATTCAACATTTCGGTTTCAGTTCGCTATCGACAAATATAGGACATATAAACGAATAGAACATATAAAAAATGAAAAAATAATAGGCATAAATGCTTTTATCTGCCTATCTTTGTATCAGATATGAAGAGACTTCGCTACATATTGGCAATATTATTGTCCCTGACGGTTGTGTATGCAGGGGCCGGAGTTTCTATTGTCCACTATTGTTGTGCACGTTGTGCCACAGAGCAGGCATGCTGCACCAATGGTTGTGCTAAATGTCACAAATCTTATCATAATCCGGAGAAATCTTGTAAGGATGAAGGCTGTACGGCTACCTTTTATAAGGTAAATCTTGTGAAGTATTCGTGCGAAAGTCCTGTTATAACTGTACCGGTTATTCAACTTTTCTGTGAAGCATTACCGGATTTCCAATACTCCTTGCCTACAGGTGAATTGGAGGAGGTAGCTTATAATGTACCTCCGCATCCTGACAGCTCAAGGCGGTATTTGGCTCTTTATTCTGTTCTCATCATTTAGAATTCCCTTATTACGGAGTGAATCCGCTCCTGTAAGTTTGAGAGATTTTCATTTCTTTCAAATAGGGTAGGCACTGTGCCCTAACTATACCAAGTCCGTATCAAGTCCATACCAAGTCCGTACCAAGTCCAAGCGTATAGACACGGAACAAGTACGGACCGGATAAGAAGCAAATACAGTGCAGGTCATTTAAAATGATTGCAAGAACTAATAGAATTTTAAGAATAATGAGATTTTTATATATTTTTCTTTTTCTCTCCATAACCTTGAACTTGCAGGCGCAAGTGACGGGTGTTGTAAAAGACACTGCCGGAGAACCCATTCCAGGTGCAAATGTTTTCTGGATAAATACAACCGAAGGAGCGACCACTAATGAAGATGGTAACTTCTCTATTCATAAACCTGCCCGCAGCCATCTGCTTGTAGTTAGCTTTATTGGATTTGAAAATGATACGGTACATGTGGATAAGGGCAATCAGCAACTTGAGATTGTGCTTCGTGAAGGAGTGGAATTAGGTGAAGTGAACATTGTAACCCGTAAAATGGGTACCATGAAGTTGCGCTCCAGTGTGATGAACGAAGATATGATCAGCAGTGCCGAACTGACACGTGCAGCCTGCTGTAACCTGGGCGAGAGTTTTGTGACAAACCCTTCTGTCGATGTAAGCTATTCGGATGCTGCTACGGGAGCCAAACAGATTAAACTATTGGGGCTCTCCGGCACCTATGTACAGATGATGACTGAGAATATTCCGAATTTCCGTGGAGCAGCCGCTCCTTATGGATTAGGATATGTACCAGGACCATGGATGCAGAGTATACAGGTCAGTAAAGGAAGTTCATCCGTGAAGAATGGCTATGAGTCTATAACCGGACAAATTAATGTGGAGTTCAAGAAGCCTCAGTTGCCGGAAGCGGATTGGGTGTCGGCAAATCTTTTTGCCAGCAGCACAAACCGGTATGAAGCTAATGCGGATGCTACGGTGAAGCTTTCGAAGCGCTGGAGTACTTCTTTGCTGGCGCATTATGAAAATGAGACGAAATCTCACGACTCCAATGATGATGGTTTTGTGGATATTCCGCGTGTGGAGCAGTATAACTTCTGGAACCGATGGGCGTATATGGGCGATCATTATGTATTTCAGGCAGGTATAAAGGCTTTGCATGAAACCCGTAACAGTGGTCAGACAGCTCATGGACAGACACCTACTCATGACCTATACGAAATAGGCATCCAGACAAACCGTTACGAAGCCTTCACCAAGAATGCTTATATTTTCGATAAAGAAAAGAATACGAATCTTGCCTTGATTCTGCAAGGAACTTTGCATAATCAGGATGCCACTTACGGACGTAAACTGTATGATGTGGATCAAAGCAATTTC
This sequence comes from Bacteroides sp. Phil13, assembly GCF_001940965.1. NCBI lineage: Bacteria > Pseudomonadati > Bacteroidota > Bacteroidia > Bacteroidales > Bacteroidaceae > Bacteroides > Bacteroides sp. Phil13. Next base: position 60,315 of record NZ_MSHA01000100.1, read on the forward strand.
TATGCTTCGTTGCTTTTTGAAACGGAGTTCAGCAAACAGCATAGTCTATCCACGGGATTGAGTTTCAATTATGATGGTTTCGATCAGCATTACCGGCTGACAAACCAGGTAGAAGACGGATTGACGAAGAAATATGTAAAGGAGTCTGTTCCGGGAGCATATGTACAGTATACATTCAATCTGAATGACCAGTTGATGTTGATGGGGGGTATCCGAGGGGATTACAGCAGCGAACATGGTTTCTTTGTAACACCGCGTGCACACGTCAAGTATAATCCGAATGAGTATCTGCATTTTCGTTTGTCTGCCGGTAAGGGATACCGTACCAATCATGTATTGGCGGAGAATAACTATCTCCTGGCAAGCAGCCGTAAAATGAAGATTGCCCCTCATCTGGATCAGGAGGAAGCGTGGAATTACGGAGCGAGCGTGTCTACTTACATTCCTGTTTTTGGCAAGACGCTGAATGTGAATGCCGAATATTACTATACGGATTTTCTGAAACAGGTGGTTGTGGATATGGATAGCAATCCGCATGAAGTGGCCTTTTATAATCTGGATGGACGTTCTTATTCACATGTGTTCCAGGTAGAGGCAAGTTATCCGTTTTTCAAAGGTTTCAACCTTACGGCAGCCTACCGTCTGACAGACGCGAAGACCACCTACAATGGTAAACTAATGGAGAAACCACTTACCGGAAAGTATAAGGGTTTATTGACAGCTTCCTATCAGACACCTCTGGGACTATGGCAGTTTGATGCTACCCTTCAGTTGAATGGGGGTGGAAGGATGCCCGATCCTTACGAACTCGCTGACGGCAGTCTTTCGTGGGAACGTCGTTATGGCAGCTTCCAGCAACTTAGTGCCCAGGTAACGCGTTATTTCCGTCGCTGGTCTATTTATGTTGGTGGTGAAAACCTGACTAACTTTAAGCAGAAGAATCCGATAATCGATGCCTCTAATCCATGGGGAGAGAACTTCGATGCTACCATGGTGTGGGGACCGATGCATGGTGCTAAGGCATATATCGGGTTGAGGTTTAATCTGGCAAGAAACTAGTAGCTTGTAGCTCGTAACTAAAATAATATTAACCAATAACTAAGGAGATATTTATGAAAACAAGAAGAATGATGGCTGCTCTCGTAGTAGCTTTATTGAGTGTAACAGCAGTGATGGCAAAAGATATCCGTACCGCTGTTTTTAAAGTTTCACAGATGCATTGCGAAAACTGTGAACGGAAGGTGAAAAACAACATTAAATTTGAGAAAGGGGTAAAAGAATTCTCTACAGACTTGAAAACAAAAACTGTGTCTATTACCTACGATGCTGAAAAGACAAATGTAGACAAATTGAAAGCTGGTTTCAAGAAGTTCAACTACGAAGTTGAGTTCGTTAAGGAGACGAAGCAAGAGGATAAGAAGTAGTCGAACAATCGGCCTGTAGAGATTGTTATTTACTGCATGAGTATGGGCTGAATGATAATTTGCAATAGGCATATAAGCCTTTCAGCCTGTTATATTATCATTCCTCCCATTCTTGTACAATTATCAGCTAATTTTGATAAATCATAAAAACAATATATATGGCTAATTTAAAGAAACAGACGTTTCCCGTACTGAACATGCATTGTGCGGGATGCGCCAATAACGTAGAAAAGACTGTTCGCAAGTTGGTGGGCATTACGGATGCTTCGGTCAACTTCGCTTCCAATACACTGTCTGTCTCATACGAGATGGATAAGCTGACACCCGGAGAAATTCGTGCTGCCGTACTGGCTGCGGGCTATGACCTCATTATTGAAGAAGATCATGTCGAAGAGCGCCAGGAGGAAGAACAACAGAAGCGTTACCGTCGCCTGAAAGGGCGGGTGATAGGAGCGTGGCTATTTGCTATTCCTCTGCTGTTGCTTTCCATGGTCTTTATGCATGTACCTTATTCCAACGAAATACAGATGGTATTGGCTATTCCAGTACTGGTGTTGTTCGGTACACCGTTCTATACCGGTGCCTGGAAACAGGCTCGTTTGGGACGCAGTAATATGGATACCTTGGTTGCACTGAGTACATCCATTGCTTTTTTGTTCAGTGTTTTTAATACCTTCTTCCCCGATTTCTGGTATAGCCGTGGCTTGGAGCCTCATGTTTATTATGAAGCTGCTGTGGTTATTATCGCTTTCGTACTGACTGGTAAGCTGATGGAAGAGCGTGCTAAAGGTAACACCTCTACCGCCATCCGCAAGCTGATGGGATTACAGCCCAAGATAGCCCGTGTGGTGCGCAACGGTAAGGAAGAGGATATTCCTTTGGAACAGCTGAGAATTGACGACCTGGTCAGCGTACGTCCCGGTGAGCAAATTCCCGTTGACGGCTTTTTAACTGAAGGAGATTCTTATGTCGATGAAAGTATGATCAGCGGTGAACCTATCCCGGTAGAAAAGAAGGCCGGTTCGCACGTATTGGCTGGAACCATCAATCAGAAAGGTTCATTCATTATTCGCGCCGAGAAAGTCGGTAGTGAAACGGTGCTGGCGCGTATCATCCGTATGGTGCAGGAAGCACAGGGCAGTAAAGCTCCCGTACAACGTATCGTGGATAAGGTGACAGGTATCTTTGTTCCTGTAGTATTGGGCTTGTCCGTACTGACATTCTTTATTTGGATGTTCTTCGGTGGTGTAGATATGCTTTCCCATGCCATGTTATCAGCGGTTTCCGTATTGGTGATTGCTTGTCCCTGTGCATTGGGGTTGGCTACGCCTACGGCTTTGATGGTAGGTATTGGTAAAGCTGCCGATCATCATATCCTGATAAAAGATGCTGTGGCACTGGAACAGATGCGAAAGGTGAATGTGGTGGTGTTGGATAAGACCGGCACATTGACTGAAGGGCATCCCACTGTTACCGGATGGTTATGGGCACAGCCGCAGGAGGAGCACTATAAAGATGTTCTTCTGGCTGCCGAACTTAAATCCGAACATCCGTTGGCAGCTGCTATTGTGACTGCCCTGCAAGAACAGGAGCATATCGAACCGGCAGCTTTGGACAGCTTTGAAAGTATTACCGGAAAAGGGATTAAAGTTTCTTATCAGGGTACTGAGTACTGGGCTGGTAGTCATAAACTATTGAAAGATTATCATGCCGCTCTTACTGATGTATTAGGAGAGATGCTGGCACAGTATGAATCGGATAGTTGCAGTATCATTTATTTCGGACGTAAGAATGAGCTGCTTGCCATTGTAGCTATCAAGGACCAGATAAAAGCTACATCCGTCGAGGCTGTCCGCGAACTTCGTACTCAGGGTATCGATGTATATATGCTGACGGGAGACGGAGAACGCACTGCGTCTTCTGTTGCCGCACGCTTGGGCAATATCCAATACATTTCTGATGCTATGCCGGATGATAAGGAAGAGTTTGTCCGTCAGCTCCAGCTTCAAGGAAAGACGGTGGCGATGGTAGGCGATGGAATCAATGACTCACAGGCTTTGGCTTGTGCCGATGTCAGCATTGCCATGGGTAAAGGAACTGATATTGCTATGGATGTAGCAATGGTAACCCTTATGACTTCGGACCTGTTACTATTGCCGAAAGCGTTCAACCTCTCCCGGCAAACTGTACGTTTGATTCATCAGAATCTGTTTTGGGCATTTATCTACAACCTGATAGGTATTCCTATTGCAGCAGGACTGCTTTACCCCATCAATGGATTATTGCTGAACCCTATGCTGGCAAGTGCGGCTATGGCGTTCTCCAGTGTATCGGTGGTATTGAATAGCCTTCGACTGAGGTACTAACTATTTCTATATTCCAACGGACTCATTCCCATGTGCCTCTTGAAGTACTTTCCAAAGAAAGAGGCACTGGGGAAGTTCAGTGAATAGGCTATCTCCTGGATAGTCATATCTGTAGATTTCAACCGTGCCTTGACGTCGATGATGACTACATGTGAAATGATATCAAGCACGTTCCTTCCAGTTACTTGTTTTACAGTGGTACTGAGGTGCTGCAATGAAATTCCTAATTTGTCGGCATAGAACTGGGCACGACGTTCGGTCATATAGTTCTCGATAACCAGTTGTACAAACTTATGGCAAATTTCCTCTTTACGGCTTTTGGCAAGAATGTTTTGCGGACGACGGGCATAGAGAGTATTTATCCCAAGCAAAATGCTGTGAAGTACACTTTGTCCCATAGCTGTGCTGGTGGGGTGTGCAATGGATATACGCGTCAGTAGTGCGAAATAATCTATAAAATAAGAGGCTACAGTATCGTTGACATTGATAATAGGGTTGTCCCATATTTTGGAGAATGACCCCATAGTAGCTTGCAGCAGGTTGATGCCGTTGACACAATGAGCGGAGAAGCCTACGAAACAAAGCCGCACTTTTTCTTTTTGTTCATTGAGTTGTATGATAGTGCCCGGCATTAGGATAATCAAATCATTCTTCTTTATCTCGTATTCCATCAGGTTGATAGATGCCTTAATGGTTCCTTCGGTACATAATGCAAAAATACAAGCCTTTAATCGGCACGACTGGCGATAGAGATTCAGAATATCTTCTGTAACATCTCTCCATGCCAGCATTTCGACCGGCAAATCTACTTGTGGGAAGTTATGTTTCATCTTTTTTCATTTTGCTGTCGGCAAATATACGATTTTATCCCTAAAATCTTAACTTTGTCGGCATGAAACTGAATGTTACAGACTGGAATATTATTCCGTATGCCGATGCATGGACTCGGCAGACTGAGTGGTTTGATACTCTTGTTCGCGCCAAGCAGGCGGGGGAGGAGTATGAAAATCACATTATTTTGTGTGAACATCCGCATGTTTATACTTTAGGCCGTAGTGGTAAAGAAGGGAATATGTTGCTGAGTGAGGAACAACTTCAGAAGATAGGAGCTACGCTCTATCATATTGACCGTGGCGGAGATATTACCTATCACGGTCCGGGACAGCTGGTATGTTATCCTATCCTGAATCTTGAAGAATTCTCATTGGGACTGAAGGAGTATGTGCATTTGCTGGAGGAAGCAGTCATCCGTGTGTGTGCCTCTTATGGAATCATTGCTGGAAGGTTAGAGAAAGCAACAGGCGTGTGGCTGGAAGGGGATATGCCACGTGCCCGTAAGATATGTGCCATTGGTGTGCGTAGCAGCCACTTTGTCACCATGCACGGGCTGGCACTGAATGTGAATACGGATTTACGTTATTTCAGTTATATCCATCCTTGCGGATTTATAGATAAGGGAGTCACTTCACTTCAGCAGGAGCTGAAACGGGAGATGCCGATGGAAGAGGTGAAACAGCGACTATGCAGGGAATTACAAGAATTACTTCATAGATAAAAAACAGTCCATCTATTTACAACGGATAGATGGACTGTTTTCAGAATAATTATTAATTGCTTTTATCTTTTATTTCAGCCATTCGTCCAGCCATTCGAAGAATGTGCGCTGCCAGAGAATACCATTCTGAGGTTTCAATACCCAGTGGTTCTCGTCTGGATAGATCAGCAGTTTGGCAGGAACACCACGCATTACGGCAGCATCAAAAGCAGCCATTGCCTGGTTGGCAAGAATGCGGTAATCCTTTTCACCGTGAATACAAAGGATAGGCGTATCCCATTTGTCTACAAACTGGTGTGGAGAGTTGGCGAATGTGCGTTGAGCCACCGGATTCTGTTTTTCCCAGTATGCGCCACCCATATCCCAGTTGGCAAACCATTTTTCTTCAGTTTCCAGATATTGCATTTCCATGTTGAAGATACCATCATGTGCGATGAATGCTTTGAATCGCTTGTCATGATGTCCGGCAAGCCAGTAAACGGAGAAGCCGCCGAAGCTGGCGCCTACACAACCGAGACAGTCTTTGTCTACAAACGGTTCTTTCGCCATTTCATCAATCGCTGTGAAATAATCCTTCATACACTGACCGCCGTAATCTCCACTGATAGCCTCATTCCATTCTACTCCGAAACCCGGAAGACCGCGGCGGTTGGGAGCTACGATGATATAATCGTTGGCAGCCATAATCTGGAAGTTCCAGCGATAGCTCCAGAACTGGCTTACGGGGCTTTGCGGACCACCTTCACAGAACAGGAGGGTGGGGTATTTCTTATTCGGGTCAAACTGTGGCGGATAGATTACCCATGTCAGCATCTGTTTGCCGTCTGTAGTCTTCATCCAGCGAGCTTCAACCTTACCCATTTCCAATTGGTCGTAAATCTGCTTGTTTTCGAAGGTCAGTTGCTTTGCTTCGGCAAAAGCATCACCGTTGCGGGTGGCAGATACGGCATAGATTTCATCACCCATACTCATTGAATGGCGTAAAGCGATTACCTTATCTCCTGCAAGGGCAAGGGAAGCATAGTCATACATGCCGTCTGTCAATTGTGTAATCTTATCATTGGCAGCAAGGTCTACATTATAAATCTGTGTTTCACCATGCCAGACACCGATGAAATAAATACTTTTAGAGTCTTTATTCCATAAGAAACCGTCTACATTCGATTCAAATTCCTTGCTGACGAAACGTTTCTCACCTGTTTCCAGATTCATAATGAAGAGGCGGTTTAAGTCTGCTTCATAACCGTCACGTTCCATGCTCTGCCAGGCAATGTATTTACCATCGGGAGAGTATTGAGGATTCGTGTCGTAACCTTTGTTTTCTTCGGTGATATTGTCTGTCTTCTTAGTTGCAAGGTCATAGATGTAAATATCCGAGTTGGTGGAGATGGCATAAGCCAGACCGTTTTTTTTACGGCAAGTATATGCTACCTTGTCTCCGGCAGGACTCCATGCCAGTTGCTCGATGCCACCCCAAGGTCTCATCGGGCTTTCGTAAGGTTTCCCTTCCAGTATATCTTTTATATTACTGATACTGTTTCCATCAAAATCGGCTACAAAAGGATGTGGAGCACCGGTTACCCATTCATCCCAGTGTTTGTACATCAGGTCGGTAACGATGATCCCCGTTGCTTTAGGCAGATCAGGATACTTATCCGCGGTACTTGGTTTAGTTTTCACTTGTGCAATGAAAAGCAACTTCTTGCCGTCGGGAGAGAAAGAATAACCTTCGATATCACCATCATATTGCGTCAATTGCTTGCGTCCGCTGCCATCAGGATTCATTTCCCACAACTGACTGCTGCCACTTTCATTAGAAAGGAACGCCAGTTTAGTACCGCCTTTTATCCAGTTTACTTCGTTCTCCTGCCAAGGAGTACGGGTGATTTGTTGGTTGCCTGTTCCATCTGTGTTCATCACAAAGACTTCACGGTTGCTCTTGTTCTCCGGCACACTGTAGTAAGCTACCGTGTAAGCAATCTGCTTTTCATCGGGAGATACGGCTACACCGCCGATACGCCCCATAGCCCAGAGAGCTTCGGGAGTCATGCGCTTGCCTTCAATCTTGATGTTCGACCGCTCGATAAGTGGTACTCCGGCTTGCCCTGCGTCTTTTGTCCCGCCGCAGGCAGCCAATGTCATAGCTGCTGACATAAGCAATAAGTTTACTTGTTTCATATAGGTTGTTCGTTACAGTTATTTTGCGACAAATATACAAATTATATGCGTTTCTTCTGCCATTGTCCTCGTTTAATATACCGCCAGCAAAATAGTAGAATAAAGATGGAATACACCATTTCTGATGTCCAGCATAGGGCTACATCCAACTTAAGGTAAAGAATGGTGTAAGTAATATAGGCCACATAGATCACCAGTGTGGCTAGTTCCATTACCAGTGCTGTGCGTGTATTTCCAGTTCCGGAAACTGACTGGAAATATACATTGGCAGGTACGAGAAATAAATATGCAGAACACATCACCCAAAGTGAGTGTACGGCTGCATCCTGTAAATCGGTCATATCGGTGTAGATGCCCAGTATCAATTTGGGGAATAGTACGAAGAGCAATGCCAATGGTAAGACAAATATATAGGTAAGACGTATATGTTGCCGGATAGTCCCTTCTACACAATCTTTCTCGCCGGCACCTATTAGGTTGCTGACTAGTGAACCGCATGTCGAGGCAAATGCCATCATTACCATAAACAGTATACCGGATACACTCCGGACAATGTTTGTAACGGCAAGCGACCGCTCTCCCAGGTGCTCTACATAGAGGAAGAATAAAAACCAAGTGGACAAAGAAATAACATTCTGTATCATTGTCCAGAAAGAGATGTTTAACATCCGTTTTAATACTTCCGGACGGAACTTAGGAATACGATCCAGTCCATACTTGCGGCAATCGATGCGACTACGGGTATAGAGGATGAAAAATGCCAATGAAACTAATTCTGCAAGCGATGAGCCAATGGCTGCACCTGCAATACCGAGGGCTGGGAAACCGAACTTTCCAAAAATCAATATATAGTTGAACACTACGTTGCTCAATACCATAACTATTGAGTTCAGGGTCAGGGTTTTTGTTTGTGTAGTTCCCAGAAAGAAAGCACGGAATATGACTGCACTGAATGAGAAGAAAGCTCCGAAGACACGCCAGTTCAGGTAGCTAATAGCTGCTTCATAAATGTGTTCGGAGGCAACGATACGCTTTAGTATAATCGGCGACAGGAAGTAGGAGAGCAGGAACATGATTGTTGCCAATCCTATCTGGAAGTAAATTCCCTGATAGAAAAGGTCACCAATTTCCCGGTACTGTTTTTCACCGTTTCGCCGTGCTATCAGTATCTGTGCTCCGATGCTGAAGCCGAAAGCTGCCATAAAGATTACCATATAGAAAACACCTGCAATGGCTGATGCTCCTAGTTCTACTTCGCCTACCCGTCCTAGAAAGACGGTGTCTGTCATACCTATCATTTGTTCCATCAGCAGGCTGATAAGGATCGGATAGGCTATCATCCAAATCTGTTTGTTGGTGTATTTAGTTTTCATTTAAATTATAGTTATAGTTGTTATAAGAGAAAGAAAGCCGGACAATTACATCAATTGCCCGGCTTTTATTATCAAGTGATGAAAAACGGAGACTTACTTTTTATTCTGTCTCTCTTTCATCAACTGTTCCTGTTGTTTCTGCATTGCCTCCAGGCGAGCGGCAAAGCCGGTTTTCTTAGCTTTCTTCGGATCTTTCTTTCGGGCTTCCAATTGGGCAAGAAGTTTCTCTTCATTCGTAGTCTTGCGCAGAATGAGAGTAGTCACCACACTAATCAATGTCGATATGAAGTAGTAATAGTTCAAACCTGAAGGATAGCTGTTCAAGATAAACAACATCATAATCGGCATGAGATAGGTCATCCACTTCATCGCTGCCATCTGCGGGTTTGCTCCGGTATCCTGTTGTTGCATCATGAACTTGGAGTTCAGAATATTCACAACGGTCATCAGTAAGCAGAACAAACTGAGGTGACTGCCCAGAAACGGGATATTGAACGGGAAGTTGATGAAAGCATCATACGTTGAAAGGTCATCAGCCCATAAGAAGCTCTGTTGACGTAATTCGATAGCACTTGGCACGAACATGAACAGCGCAATCAGAACGGGAAATTGTACCAACATCGGCAAACAACCACCCATCGGACTCACACCATACTGGCTGTACATTCCCATTACCTCCTGTTGCTTCTTCATCGCATCTTCCTGCTTGGGGTATTTCTTGTTGATTTCGTCTATTTTCGGTTTCAACACGCGCATCTTGGCAGAAGATATATACGTTTTCCAGGTAGCGGGGAATACGACTGCTTTTACAATCAATGTCATCAGTAACAATACGATACCCATGCTCAGACCCCAACCGGACAACCAGTCAAAGATATTAATAGTAAACCATTTGTTAATCCAGCGAATCAACGGCCAACCTAAATAAACCAGACGGTTCAGTTCCCATTTTTCCGAACGTCCCTTATCCAGTGCGGTCAGTGTCTTGTAATGGTTCGGGCCGAAGTAAAAGAACATCTGTGTAGGCTGTTTGCCTGTCGGGTCAAAGCTCGTACTCATTTCAGCAGAGTAGTCCTTGATGTATCCACTGCCTTCTCTCTCCATTTTAGATACTAACTTCGTTTTTTCAAAGTCGGTGTCTGCAATAAATACTGAAGAGAAGAACTGATTCTTGAAAGCAATCCAGTCCAGACGTTCCGGTACTTCTTTTTCATCATCTTTATTGGCTGATAAATAATCTGTACCATCACCCATGAACTTGTAAGTCAGTTCAGACAGACGGTTCTCGTATACATAACCCTTTTCGATCTGACGGGCGCGTTGTGCCCATTCGATGTCTACATAGTTATTACTTGCTGCCAACTTATCTGCCATGCCTTTAGCTTCGATGCTGAAGTCCACCAGGTAAGTGTTGGGATGCAATGCATACTTGAAGTCTATAAAACTTGCACTGTCAGCAGACAGACGCATCGTTACAGTGCTGTCCGTACGGTTCACAGTGGTGAAGTAATAGTCCTTAGTCTGTATTGTTTCCTTTTTATTATAGAAAAGGAAATTCATGGAAACATCGTTTCCGGTGAATAAGGTTACAGGAGTCTTCTTGTCCTGCTCCATATACTCTTTCAATACAGCGGAGAATATGGAACCGCCTTTGGTGCTGAGGGTCAACTCAGCCACGTCGTTCTGAATAGTAATCAGCGAATCTGTTCCTTGGAGAGCATTGAAGAAGAGTGAAGTAGAATCCACAGTTTCTACATCTTTTTCATTTGCCAATGCTGCATCCGCTTTGGCTTTCAGTGCTTCTTCACGTTGCTGTACCAGCGCAATGGAATCATAATAACGCTGCTGTGCCTCCAATTGCTCTTTGCTGGGGCGACTCAGAAAACTGAAGCCGACTAACAAAATTGCTATTAAAACAAGACCTGTAATGGTGTTTTTATCCATGAATAATTTCTAGTTTACAATTTTATAATTATTGAAATAATCTTATTTCTTTGCTTTTTCCTTTTCCTCGAAACTTTCGATAGATGCTTTAATGAAAGCCACGAACAACGGATGGGGATTCAATACCGTACTGCTGTATTCCGGATGGAATTGAGTTCCGACAAACCACTTCAGTTCCGGTATTTCTACGATTTCCACCAAGTCCGATTCCGGGTTGATACCTACACATTTCATGCCGGCTGCTTCATACTCCGTTTTATACTGGTTATTGAATTCATAGCGATGGCGGTGGCGTTCCTGGATGTGTTCTGTTCCGTATGCCTCGTATGCCTTGCTGCCTTTTTGCAAAATACATTCGTAAGCTCCCAGACGCATCGTTCCACCCATATTGGTGATGGATTTCTGCTCTTCCATGATGTCAATCACATTATGCGGAGTTTTCTCATTCATTTCGCGTGAGTCAGCATCAGTATATCCCAGTACGTTGCGTGCAAATTCGATAGCAATGCATTGCATTCCCAGGCAGATACCGAAAGTCGGAATATCATGCGTGCGTGCATATTTGATAGCTACGAACTTACCGGCAACACCACGTTCGCCGAATCCCGGGCCAATCAATATACCTGCCATGCCTTTCAATGCTTCCGCTACATTTTCTTCCGTGAGCTTTTCACTGTTCACGAAGTCTACAGATACCTTACAGTCATTGTACGTACCGGCTTGTGACAGGGCTTCACGGATGGATTTGTATGCATCCTGCAAATCATATTTGCCAACTAGTGCGATGTGCAGCGGTTCTGTATTTTCCGCTTTATGACGGCGTTCAAGAAAAGCACGCCACGGGCCCAGTCCCGGTGTGTCGCCTACGGGCAATCCCATTTTCTTCAATATTGTTTCATCCAGTTTCTGAGCCTGCATCAGGATGGGAACTTCGTAGATGGTAGGAGCATCGATGCTCTGTACTACTGCGTTTTCATCCACATTACAGAACAAAGCAACTTTCTTGCGTACGTTGCTACTCAATTCGTGTTCCGTGCGCAAAACCAATATATCCGGTTGGATACCTGCACTCTGCAATTCCTTTACGGAGTGTTGTGTCGGTTTGGTTTTCAATTCACCGGCGGCTGTGAGGTAAGGCACATATGTAAGGTGTACACACAATGCGTCACGTCCCAGTTCCCACTTCAACTGACGGATACTTTCCAGATATGGCAAGGATTCGATGTCGCCCACCGTACCGCCGATTTCTGTAATTACAAAATCGAATTTATATTTGTTACCCAGCAACTTTACGTTTCGTTTGATTTCGTCCGTGATATGAGGAATGACTTGAATGGTCTTACCTAAATAATCACCACGGCGTTCTTTATCGATAACGCTTTTATAGATGCGTCCGGTTGTGATGTTATTGGCTTTTGTAGTCTGGATGCCAAGAAAACGTTCGTAGTGGCCTAAGTCAAGGTCAGCTTCATGTCCGTCTACAGTCACATAACATTCTCCGTGTTCGTAGGGGTTTAAAGTACCCGGGTCAATATTGATATACGGGTCAAACTTTTGAATGGTTACTTTGTAACCTCTTGCTTGTAGCAATTTACCAATGGATGAGGCGATGATACCTTTACCTAAAGATGAGGCAACGCCACCGGTGACGAAAATATACTTTGTTTCTCCCACAGCTATACTGTTTTTAATATTATTGTTTTGTTTTGGTGCGATGTACACATTTGTGTATCTATCTGTCTACACGTGAGACTTAAAAAGCGCAAAATTACAAAAAAAAGAGGAAGTACATAAAGTTTCGGCGAAACAATTATAAAAAAAGCATGTTTTCTTTTTCTTTCTCTATTTCTATGTTTTCTAAACATTTTAATTTAATTTTGCGCTCAAAACATAGATTTTAGGGCGTTATGAAGAATAAATTTTTATCTTTATGGGCAATCGCTGTGCTTTTTTCTTCGTCGGCTATGGCGCAGAATTCGGTGAAGCCTGTATTAAAAACCGGTGAAAAAACGGCTGTAGTACAAGCGGATACTTTATCGGACTTAATGAAGCAATATTTTGTTTTAAAGTTGAAGCCGGGAAGTGCTACCCCAGAATTGGATACAGTTTCCATATCCTATGAAAAACATTTGGGAGTATTAAATTACCTGAATGATCCTTCCACTCCGGAGCGTTACATTGCGGACAATCCTGATTATTACCGCTTGTTTATCCCGTTGACTTATTATAATTCTCCCATGGAGAGCATTTCAATATTGAAATGGAAATTCCAGCCTTTTGATACAGCAAAAACTTCTGTAAAGGAACCATTGATGTTTGATGAAGCTCCTTTTACTTCGAAGAAACGTGCCAATGAAGTGGTGGACCGTGCGCTGTTATATCTTTATGCTAATGAGAACCCGCGTAAGATTGTGGCATGGGAAGATGAATTAATGCAGGTGAAAAGCTTCAGAGATAATATTGAAAAAGAAGTTTCATCTAAACCTTCTGTTATAAAATTATTTGTCCAGGAAGATATGGTCAATGTAAAAGAGGATGCGGAGGTTGTGATCCATAAGCCCAATTGGTGGGTGACGGGTGGAAGTGGTTCTTTGCAGATTACTCAGAACTATATTTCTGACAATTGGTATAAAGGTGGTGAAAGTACAAATTCTTTCCTGGCGAATCTGCAGCTGTTTGCTAATTATAATGATCGCGAGAAAGTGCAATGGGAAAATATGTTGGAGGCTAAGTTAGGTTTTGGTTCCACTCCTTCGGACAAGTATCACGATTATCTGGTAAACACTGACCTGCTACGCTTGTATAGTAAAATGGGTATTCAGGCAGCTTCTAATTGGTACTATACCATTTCAACAGAATTTAAAACCCAGTTCTGCCATGGTTATAAGGCGAACAGCGAAAAGTTGGTTTCAGCTTTCTTTGCTCCGGCGGATTTATCCACCAGTGTCGGTATGGACTACAAGTTGAAGAAGAAAAAGTTTAGTCTGTCTGTTTTTATGGCTCCGTTGACTTGGACGATGCGTTATATAGGCAATAAAGATGTGAATGAGGTGGACTTCGGTTTGGAGGAAGGCAAGTGTGTACGTCACAACTGGGGTTCGCAAATACAACCCACATTGGAGTGGACCATCATTCCTTCCATCGTATTGAATTCCCGTCTGAATTATCTGACCAGCTACGAATGGACTCGTGTAGAATGGGAGAATACGATCAATTTCATATTGAACCGTTATCTTTCTACAAAATTGTATGTACATGCACGTTATGATGACAGTAGCAAGCCGACTACAGGAGATAGTCACTTCCAGGTGAATGAAATTCTGAGTTTTGGTATTAATTATAAGTGGTAATTATAAATACTTGATATAAATAATGAAGCTGCTTCCTTTTGGGGGCAGCTTTATTTATAATATCCCTCCATTAGTGGAATTAATGGCTTCCTTTCCGTGCCCCAAAAGGGACCAAGGCTGGAGTTGGGCAATATCCGGTCCGTACCAACTCCGTACCAAATTCGGTTGAAGGTACCTCTATCCGGGGATGGTACGGAGCAAACAGGGGGGTGAACCTTTTTTGGTAGGGATCTGACAGGATGCTGAGCAGCCTCTGATTCCTGCCAATGAGTATAGTATAAATGTAGTAAATGAGGTTGTTTCTTTTGAACAATAGTGCAAAGTGATACATCAATCCCTGTTTTTTAACAGCTTTTCTGGCTTTTCCTGTGAAAAAAATGAGGAAAAACAGTTAAAACGGGAAAAAGTGCGTTAGCGTACACATAAAAAAGTAGGTGAAAGCCTTGCAGTTCACAAATAATGCGTAAATTTGCCGCAATTTGTAATGCACAGTTTGCAAAATGGCAGATATTATAAAACATCAAGGTATTGTGGAAAACATAAACGGTTCTCATGTTATGGTGAGAATTGTCCAAACGTCAGCTTGTGCAGCGTGTAGCGCTAAAGGACATTGTGCCTCGGCTGATACCAAAGAAAAAATGATTGATGTAATCAGTAATGATGCATCTTCCTACCAACCCGGTGACCGGGTAATCGTCTTCGGAGAACTATCCATGGGGATGATGGCGGTGTTACTGGCCTTTATAATACCTTTCTGTGTTCTGATTATTTCTCTCTTTATATTTATGGCTATCTGGAACGACGAACTTCTCTCTGCGATTTGTTCGTTAGCTTTCCTTATACCTTACTATTATATATTATGGCTGAATAAAACACGTATGGGGAAAAAGTTCTCTTTTTCCATAAAGCCGATAGACTAACTATTAGAACATTAAAAACAAATAATTAAATAAATAACTAATTTATGAATGTAATTCTGATTGCAGTGATTTCATTGGGAGCTATAGCGCTGGTTTCGGCTGCTATTCTGTATATCGCTTCCAAGAAATTCGCCGTGTACGAAGACCCGCGAATTGCACAGGTAGGAGAGGTGTTGCCTCAAGCAAATTGCGGTGGATGTGGTTACCCGGGTTGTAGTGGTTTTGCCGATGCTTGTGTAAAAGCAGGTTCGTTGGACGGAAAATTCTGTCCGGTAGGCGGACAACCTGTCATGACGCAAATTGCCGAAATCCTTGGTTTGGATGCTACTGCGGCCGAACCGATGGTTGCGGTTGTGAGATGTAATGGAACCTGTGCCAATCGCCCGCGTGTAAATGTGTACGATGGCGCGAAGAGTTGTGCTATTGCAGCTTCTCTTTATGGTGGTGAAACAGGTTGTAGTTTTGGATGTCTGGGCTGTGGCGACTGTGTGGAAGCCTGTCAGTTTGATGCTATCCACATGAATCCCGAAACAGGACTTCCGGAAGTGGATGAAGCCAAATGTACGGCTTGTGGTGCTTGTGCAAAGGCTTGCCCGAAGAATATTATTGAAATCCGCCCGCAGGGTAAGAAGTCACGCCGTGTCTATGTGCAATGCGTGAACAAAGACAAGGGTGCCGTAGCGCGTAAGGCTTGTACGGTTGCTTGTATCGGTTGTGGCAAGTGCGTGAAAGCTTGTCCGTTCGAGGCCATTACGCTGGAGAATAATCTGGCTTACATTGACCCGAACAAATGTAAATCATGTCGTAAGTGCGAGGAAGTTTGTCCGCAGAACACGATTGTCGCACTCAATTTCCCGCCGCGCAAGCCGAAGGCGGAAGGTGCTGCTCCGGCTGCTGCTAAAGTAGCTGCTGCGCCAAAAGCTACAGAAACTCCTAAAGCAGCAGAGGCTCCTAAGGCTGTAGAAACCCCGAAAGTAGTTGAAACCCCTCAAGTGGAAACTCCGAAGGCGGAAGCTTAATAATCAAGAAGTAATAAACGACTAAAATACAGAATTGTATGTTGAAGACATTTTCAATCGGTGGTGTTCATCCACACGAAAATAAACTTTCAGCACATCAGCCCATCATCAAGGCGGAAGTTCCTGCCAAAGCTGTGATTCTGCTGGGACAGCACATCGGTGCACCTGCAAAACCGCTTGTGGCTAAAGGAGATGTGGTGAAAGTCGGCACAAAGATTGCTGAACCCGGTGGTTTTGTATCTGCAGCCATCCACTCGTCTGTCAGCGGCAAGGTTGCTAAGATCGATTCGATTATCGATGCCAGCGGTTATCCGAAGCCAGCTATTTTTATCGACGTAGAAGGTGACGAATGGGAAGAAAGCATTGACCGCACAGAAACTTTGGTGAAGGAATGTAATCTTACCTCTGAAGAAATTGTGAAAAAGATTGCCGATGCCGGTATTGTAGGTTTGGGTGGTGCTTGTTTCCCTACTCAAGTGAAACTTTGTCCGCCGCCTGCATTCAAGGCAGAATGTGTGATCATTAATGCCGTAGAATGTGAACCCTACCTGACAGCTGATCACCAGTTAATGCTGGAACATGCAGAAGAAATTATGGTAGGTGTATCTATCCTGATGAAGGCCGTAAAGGTTAATAAGGCATTTATCGGTATTGAAAATAATAAGCCGGATGCTATTCAGTTGATGACAAAAGTTGCTTCCAGCTATGCAGGTATTGAGGTGGTTGCTTTGAAAGTGCAATATCCGCAAGGAGGTGAAAAGCAGTTGATTGATGCCATCACCAGCCGTCAGGTAGCAAGTGGCGCATTGCCTATCTCTACAGGTGCTGTGGTACAGAATGTGGGTACTGCATTTGCCGTATATCAAGCTGTACAGAAGAATAAGCCATTGTTTGAACGTGTGATTACCGTAACAGGAAAATCGGTGGCAAAACCCTCCAACTTCCTGGCACGTATCGGTACACCGATGAAGCAGTTGATTGATGCTTGCGGTGGTTTGCCCGAAGATACAGGTAAGATTATCGGTGGTGGCCCGATGATGGGAAAGGCGTTGATAAATACAGATGTACCAACTGCTAAAGGTAGTTCTGGTATTCTGATAATGAACAATAAGGAAGCCAAGCGCGGTGAAATTCAACCTTGCATCCGTTGCGCAAAGTGCGTGGGTGCTTGTCCGATGGGATTGGAGCCTTATTTGTTGTCGGCGCTTGCTGAACATACCGAATTCGAGAGAATGGAGAAAGAAAGAATAATGGATTGTATCGAGTGCGGTTCTTGCCAGTTCACCTGTCCTGCGAACCGTCCGTTGCTGGACTATTGCCGTTTGGGTAAAGGTAAAGTAGGAGCGATCATCCGTGCACGTCAAGCTAAAAAATAACGAAGTATGGAAAATAAATTAATAGTATCACTTTCGCCCCACGTCCATGGTGGTGACAGCGTGAAAAAGAATATGTATGGCGTGCTCATTGCATTGATTCCTGCATTTCTCGTATCACTCTATTTCTTCGGACTGGGTGCGCTGATTGTTACGGCTACTTCGGTAGCTGCCTGTTTGTTCTTTGAATGGGCTATCGGCAAATTCCTTTTAAAGAAAGAAACCACGACTATTTGTGACGGTTCTGCCGTAATCACAGGTGTGTTGCTGGCATTCAACTTACCTTCCAATCTGCCTATCTGGATTATTATTCTGGGTGCATTGTTTGCAATAGGTGTCGGTAAAATGTCTTTTGGCGGACTGGGTTGTAATCCGTTCAACCCCGCATTGGCGGGCCGTGTATTCCTGTTGCTCTCTTTCCCTGTGCAGATGACGAGCTGGCCGGTTGTCGGACAGTTGACTTCTTATACAGATGCAACGACGGCGGCTACACCTCTTAACCTGATGAAGCAGATTGCCGGTGGAAATATAGAAGCTTTAAAAGATTTGCCTTCTTCTTTTGACTTATTGATTGGTAATAATGGAGGTTGCTTGGGTGAAGTAAGTGCCTTGGCATTGCTGTTGGGATTGGCTTATATGCTTTGGAAGAAAATTATAACCTGGCATATTCCTATTTCTATATTGGCAACAGTATTTGTATTCTCAGGTATCATGCATCTGGTAGATCCGGAAGTATATGTATCTCCGGTGCTTCAACTGCTTACAGGTGGTTTGATGTTGGGTGCTATCTTTATGGCTACGGATTATGTCACTTCTCCGATGAGCAAGAAAGGGATGTTGATCTATGGTGTGTGTATCGGTCTGCTGACAGTGATTATCCGTTTGTTCGGTGCTTATCCTGAGGGTATGTCATTCGCCATCCTGATTATGAATGCCTTTACTCCGTTGATAAATACATATTGTAAACCTAAACGCTTTGGGGAGGTAGCGAAGAAGAAATGAAAAAGTTAGAATCATCCTTGAAGAATATGTTGCTGGTACTCACGGGTGTTACCGCTATTTCTGTGGCGTTGCTGGCGTATGTAAATGAGCTGACGAAAGAACCTATTGCACAAGCCAATGCAAAGACATTGAGTGATGCGGTAAGTGCGGTTGTTCCTGGTTTTGATAACGATCCGATTGCGGAAAAAAAGGTGCAGGCTGTGAATGGTGTGGATTATGCCGTGTATCCTGCAACGAAAGACGGACAATTTATTGGTGCCGCTGTAGAAGCCAGTTCAATGGCATTTGGCGGTGAACTGAAGGTACTGGTCGGTTTTGATGCAGAAGGAAACATTATAGATTATTCTTTGTTGTCGCATGCGGAAACTCCGGGATTGGGTTCCAAAGCTGCCGATTGGTTTAAAGAAGGCAACAAAGGAAGTATTAAGGGAATGAATCCGGGTAAGGCTCCTTTGTCTGTTAGCAAAGACGGGGGACAGGTAGATGCTATTACCGCTTCTACCATTACTTCACGTGCTTTCCTGAATGCTGTGAATGCTGCTTATGCTGCTTATGCGGGTCAGAATGAGTCTGATGCTGCTACGGGCGCTACACAAAAAGTTGTTGAACCTGCTGAAAACGCAGCTACTGAGGCTACGAATTCCATCAGCGCTAAATAAAGAAAGGAGTAGAAGATATGAATAATTTTAAAGTTATGATGAACGGGATTATTAAAGAGAATCCTACGTTTGTACTCCTGCTTGGTATGTGTCCTACGCTGGGTACTACCTCTTCCGCCATTAATGGTATGGGTATGGGATTGGCAACCATGTTCGTGTTGATTTGCTCTAATATTGTAATCTCGGCTATTAAGAATGTTATCCCTGATATGGTGCGTATTCCATCTTTTATCGTAGTTATCGCATCTTTTGTAACGTTGTTGCAAATGGTGATGCAGGCTTATGTTCCTGCTCTGTATGCTACGCTGGGTCTGTTTATTCCGCTGATTGTGGTAAACTGTATCGTACTGGGACGTGCCGAAGCTTTTGCTGCAAAGAATACTCCGGTAGCTTCTTTCTTTGATGGTTTGGGAATGGGACTTGGTTTTACCTTGGCTCTTACTCTGTTGGGTGCCGTACGTGAGTTTCTGGGAACAGGCAAAATCTTCAATCTGACTATTCTTCCTGAAGAATACGGTATGTTGATATTTGTACTTGCGCCGGGTGCATTCATCGCGTTGGGTTATCTGATTGCATTGATTAACAGCTTTAAAAAAGCATAATTAAGAACTTAGTATGGAATATATATTGATATTTATTTCGGCAATCTTTGTTAACAACATCGTGTTGTCACAATTCCTGGGAATTTGTCCGTTCCTCGGAGTATCCAAGAAAGTGGAAACTGCATTGGGTATGTCGGCTGCTGTAGCATTCGTACTTACTATTGCTACTATAGTGACATTCCTTATTCAAAAGTTTGTTCTTGATGCTTTCGGTTTGGAATACCTGCAAACAATTACCTTTATTTTGGTAATTGCAGCCTTGGTTCAGATGGTAGAAATCATTCTTAAAAAAGTATCACCTTCCCTATATCAGGCACTGGGTGTATTTTTACCTTTGATTACTACAAACTGCTGTATTCTTGGTGTGGCCATTCTTGTAATTCAAAAGGATTATGACCTGTTGACGGGTGTAGTTTATGCATTCTCTACTGCTATTGGCTTTGGCTTGGCACTGACACTCTTTGCGGGTTTGCGTGAACAGATGAGTTTGGTGAATATTCCGAAAGGCATGAAAGGAACTCCGATTGCTTTAATTACAGCCGGTCTTTTGGCTATGGCTTTCATGGGATTCTCCGGTGTAGTAAAGATCTGAAAAAAAGAACATTCAGTAATAGATAAGGGGTAGAAGAAATTCTGCCCCTTTTTAATTTAAACTAAAAAAATACTCTTTTTTCTTTTTATCTAAAATTAATTTCCTTAAATTTGCCGCCACAACGATGATAACCTATAAGAATAAATCACTGATGAAAGAAAAAATCTTGGTTACAGGTGGAACTGGTTATATTGGTTCACATACTGTAGTAGAACTTCAAAACGCAGGTTATGAAGTAGTGATAATAGATAATTTGTCAAACTCTAGCGCCGATGTAGTTGATAACATCGAAAAAGTATCAGGTATTCGTCCTGCATTCGAGAAATTGGATTGTTTGGATTTCGCTGGTCTTGACGCTGTGTTTACTAAATATAAAGGCATTAAAGCCATCATCCACTTTGCAGCCAGTAAGGCTGTAGGCGAGTCGGTTCAGAAACCATTGCTTTATTATCGCAATAATCTGGTTTCATTGATTAACCTGCTTGAGTTGATGCCAAAGCACGGAGTGGAAGGTATTGTGTTCTCTTCTTCTTGTACAGTTTATGGTCAGCCGGACGAATTGCCGGTAACGGAGAAAGCCCCGATTAAGAAAGCTGAATCTCCTTACGGTAATACGAAGCAGATCAATGAAGAAATCGTTCGTGATACAGTGGCTTCAGGTGCTCCTATCAATGCAATTTTGCTGCGCTATTTCAATCCGATTGGTGCGCATCCGACAGCATTGCTTGGTGAGTTACCCAATGGTGTGCCTCAGAACTTGATACCTTATCTGACCCAGACCGCTATCGGTATCCGTGAGAAACTGAGCGTCTTTGGTGATGATTATGATACGCCCGATGGCTCTTGTATACGCGACTTCATTAATGTAGTCGATTTGGCAAAAGCACATGTTATCGCTATCCGCCGTATTTTGGAAAAGAAACAAAAGGAAACAGTGGAAGTGTTTAATATCGGAACGGGACGCGGTCTTTCAGTATTGGAATTGATTAACGCTTTCGAAAAGGCAACCGGTGTGAAACTGAATTATCAGATTGTCGGTCGTCGTGCGGGAGATATTGAAAAGGTATGGGCCGATCCTAAATTCGCTAATGAAGAGTTGGGTTGGAAAGCTGTTGAAACCATCGAAGATACATTGCGTTCTGCATGGAACTGGCAATTGAAGCTTCGTGAGAGAGGTATTCAATAAGCGATAAAAGAGATTTTTGTTTTTATTAACAAATAGGAAATGAACAAATGCTTCCCCGCATTTGTTTATATGTTGCAAATCAGCCTGACGCTGTTTATGTATATGTGAATATCCGTAACTAGTACTTATGCCTCCCCGGCATAGACAGGTAAGATTGCATAGTAGTTTTGTCGTGTTTTATTTTGTGTTTGTGTTGTGAATAAGCCTTGTCGGGAGACAGGGCTTATTTTTTTTCTTGTTCTTCTATTGCCTTATTCAGTAAAAAAGTCGTTTCTTTAAGTTTTTCGACAATCTTTATTTTAGTAGTTTCGTCAAACCGAATATCTGGCAAATAAATCCCCAGACTTGCGATGATTGTCTTGTTTTTATAAATAGGAGTTGCTAGGCTAACAACATGGTTGGCATTGGAAGTGATTTCCACTTCTTTAGCTCTAATTTCACTTAAGGCAGCAACCAGATTTTGTGTATTCTTTATTTCCGGCCACAATTCTTTATCAGGTAATCCGTATTTTCCAGTGAAATAGTTTAATTCCTTTAGGGAGTAGTGGGCTAGTATCATTCTTCCGGTAGTAGCTTTATAAACGCTGGATTCTTGAGTGGTTCTGACCTGGATTTCGTGGGTACATTCTGCTTCATATAATAAAATTCGTTTCCCCCCTTCAATAATGGAGAGAATAACCGTTTCATTTATACTATCCCGAAGCCGTTCAATAAGAGGCTTTGCGATTTCTTTCAGTTCAGCATAATAGGTATATGAGTTGGTTAATTGATAAGCCATATAGCCTAGTTTGTATCCCTTCTTTGCGCCTATCTGTTCTACATAGTTTCTGTTTACCAATGTTTTTAATATGTTGGCACATGTTCCATGGTTTAATTGAAGTGAATCTGCAATTTCGGACAAGCTTAGGTCTTCTTTGGGGCTGGAAGCTATTACTTCAAGAATGCTTAGGGCCCGATGTATGACTTGTATCATATCTATAATATAAAAGTTATTTTTTAATAGTTTTATAATGCAAAATTAGGAATTATAATTCTATTGCCAATTTTTAGGTTTTGTTTTTAACTACTATTGTGTGTATGGCCTCGTGTAGAGCCCTTTTGATGGCTTATTCTTATGTTCTACAGCAGAAATCGCATTTTTTTTCTGCTGATTGTTTTGATCCTAAAAGACTAATAGTAATTTTGCATTGAAAAATTAAATTTTATATTATGAAAACAAGATGTTATTTGTTACTGTGTATGTTTGTTTGCACCACGGCTTTTGCTCAGCATGGTGTAAAAGGCAAAATTGTGGATGCCGGTACCGGAGAGTCTTTGGTAGGCGTGAATGTTACGGTAAAAAATGAGAGTTCCGTAGGTACGATTTCCGATTTGGACGGAAATTATTCTTTGGTTGTTTCTAAAACTGCTACTTTGGTATTTTCGTATATAGGTTACATAAGCCAGGAGATACCGGTAGGAGAGAAAAACATGATTAATGTTTCATTGGTTGAGGATTCAAAAACCTTAAGTGAAGTTGTTGTGATTGGTTATGGAACCATGAAAAAATCAGATTTAACTGGTTCTGTGGTCAAAGCAGATTTGAATACTATGAAAGATTCTCCAAATACAAGTATCATTCAGTCTCTTCATGGTAACGTGGCTGGCATACAAGTAGGGCAAGTGAATACAGCAGGAGAAGAACCGACTATGCAAGTACGTGGTCAGACTACCATCAATGGTAATAAGGATTTGTTAATTGTATTGGATGGAGTTATCTATAACGGTAGAATCGGCGATATAAATCCTTCAGATGTTACATCCATTGATATATTGAAGGATGCCAGTAGTAAGGCTGTATATGGTGCTAAGGCAGCTAATGGTGTATTGATGATTTCTACTAAATCCGGACGACGTGGGGCTGCTCCGCGAATCAGTTATTCCAGTAATTGGTCATTTAGTAATCCTACCAAAAACTTCCGTCCACTGAATCGTGAAGAATGGTTGCGAAAAGTCCGCGACGTAGAATATGAAAAGGCTTATACGCAATCTTCCGGTTATACGGAAATAAATCCTGCTTGGGAGTTTTCTAGCAGCTCGTTGAATATTTCTCAGATGAATGGGATAGATGATGGAATTGAATACGACTGGTGGGGAAATGCCAAGCAGACAGGCCATGTCTATACAAATACCATTAATGTGGATGGAGGGAATGAACAGGTATCCTATTTCCTTTCGGGTAGTTTTACGGATCAAGCAGGCATTATAAAGAATGATAAATATAAGCGAACTACGTTCCGGACTAATGTGGATGTTAGAATAGCTCCTTGGTTAAAAGTAGGAACGAATACATTTATCTCTTTTCTTAACTATTCCGGAGAATGTCCGAATATAAACAGTATAGTCCGGATGCCAAGTGTTGTTATGCCTCAAAATGATGAAGGTGAATGGATAGTTAGTCCAAACGGCGGAAACATAAAGAATCCATTCCTTGCTTATCTTTCGGATGATTTGGACAAAAGGCATCAAATAAATACAACCGTTTATGGTATAGTGAATATTCCTTTCGTTAAGGGATTAAGTTATAGAATTAATTACAATTATACGACGGGAGTTACCAATCAGTATAATTACAATCAATATGAGGCCAGTGAGAAAGGAGAAGCTTCAAAATATATCGGCAATACTTATTATTGGCTGGTTGATAATATTGTAAACTATTCCAACACATTTGGTAATCACCATTTGGATGCGACGTTTGTTTACGGTTGTAACAGGCGAAGCGGAGATGGAACCCGAGCATTGGGAGAACAATACTCGAATACAGCCACAGGATATAATGACTTGGGACAAGCTATTATTCAGAAAATTAGTTCATCTGCTTGGAAAGAAAGCAATCTATATCAGATGGGACGTTTCTCGTACAATTATATGGGTAAATATTTCATGACCGGAACATTAAGGCGTGATGGCTTTTCCGGTTTTGCTTCCAATCATAAGTTCGGATGGTTTCCGTCATTTGGCTTAGGCTGGACATTATCTCAAGAATCTTTTATGGAGAGATTCAAGCATTTGGATAATTTGAAACTCCGTGCAAGTTATGGAGTGACTGGTAATCAAACAGACCGATATTCTTCTTTGGCTAAAGTCGTATTGGGAGGTGAGCACAGTTATGTGTTTGGAGATGGTGCTGTGACGGCTTTGGGTTCTAATGTCTCAACCATGGGTAATGTGGATTTGAAGTGGGAAACGACATCCGAATATAATGTAGGCATTGACTTTGCATGTTATGGAAACAGGATTTCAGGTTCTATCGACTATTATAATGCCACTACCAAGAATCTGCTTTGGAATGTCGTGATTCCTTCAATAACCGGTTTTAAGTCGGTTCGAAGTAATGTTGGAAAATTGAGAAACCAAGGTTTGGAAATTGTGCTCAATACCATTCCTGTCAAAACAAAGGATTTTGAATGGTCGTTGGGATTTAACTTTGCGACTAATCAAAACAAGATTGTTTCATTGTTGGGAGAAGATAATGATAAAGATGGGAAAGAGGATGATTTGATATCAAGTGGTCTTTTTATAGGAGAATCAATAGGCACGATATATGGGTACGAGATAGAAGGTATTTGGCAAATTGCCGATAAGGAGAATGGCAGCATTATGGAAGGGTTTTATCCCGGTACCTATAAGATAAAAGATCAGAATAATGACGGGAAAATATCCGCTGATAAAGACAGGGTAATACTAGGACATCAAGAGCCTGCTTATACTCTTGGCATCAAAAACAGGTTCAGTTACAAAGGATTTGATCTTAATCTTTTTATTAATGTAATCCAAGGAGGGAAGAAAGGATATATGAGCTACAATAAACGTCCGGATTATATAGGCAATTCCATAGGCAATGCAGAAAATCAAAACTGGACGAATGCATATGATTATTGGTCACCGCGCAATCCGAACGCTAAATTCGCAACAGTATGGTCTTCACCGACGATGGAGGGAGAGATTGTACAGCAAAGGAGTTTTGTCCGTTTGCAGGATGCTTCCTTAGGATATACTTTAGAACAGAAATTCATCAAGAAATTGGGTATTGACAATCTCAGGCTCTTTATGAGCGGGCAAAATCTGTTGACATTTACCGGTTGGGATGGTTGGGATCCGGAAGTCGGTTTAGGAATTGCGTCAACCGCTTATCCTGTTATGCGAACATATTCTTTGGGTATAGATATAACTTTTTAAAGATAATAAAATGAAACTAAATAGATTAATCATTGGATTGTTATCCATATGTTTTGTCGCTTCTTGCGATGAAAGTGCTTTTTTGAAAGAAGAACCGTTAGATTTTTTAGGTCTTGAAAATGCTTATAAATCATACGATGATTGTCAAACAGCCATCAATGGTCTTTATGCCAAGGTACGGGCTAATTTCTATAATAGTGATTTCATTTTTTTCATGAGTACGGATGTTGCCAAGAATGCGCGTCACAATAACAATTTTATGGGAAATATGAAGGACTGGATGATACCCGAACAAGCAGGCATTGCTGATTTGTGGGATAGGGAATACAAACTGATAAGCAATGCAAACACTTTGATAGACAGGGTGGCTGCATTGTCGATTACTGATGAGCAAAAATCTCTTGTTACAGCAGAAGCCAAGTTCTTCAGAGCTTTCGGATACAGGACGTTGGTGTATTGTTTTGGAGGGGTACCTCTTGTTCTGGAGGAAAATAAAGTTCCCAAAACGGACTATACACGCAATACGAAAGAAGAAGTATTGAAAGCCATGAAAGAGGACTTTGAGGAGGCCACAAAAAAACTTCCGGATATTGAAGTTGTGGCAGATGGAAAAATATCCAATCTGGTAGCCAAACACTATTTGGCGGAAACTCTTATTTCATTGGGAGAATATTCGGCTGCAGTCAAGTATTTGAGTGAAATAATCGATGCTCCCCATGTCGCATTAATGAAGACTCGTTTCGGATCACATAAGAATGAAGCAGGAGATGTGTTTTGGGATTTGTTCAGAAGAAAGAACCAGAATCGTTCAACTAACGGGAATACAGAAGCACTTTGGGTTATTCAGATGGAAGTGGATACGGAAGGAGGATATCTGGTTTCGACTAAATACCGACCCTACTATCTTGAGCGTTTTGCTGCTCCTGTCACTTATTCATTGAAGGATCCCGAAGGAAAGGTGGCATTTTTGTCGACGAACGGCCGTTCCGATTTGAATGTAGGAGGTCGTGGCGTATCGAACATGTGTAATACCGATTGGTGGTTGAATGATTTGTGGGAGAGCGATTTTGATAATGACATACGGAATTCCAAGTACAATATTGTCCGTAATGCCTATTATGATTTGCCTTCTTCCAAATACTATGGAAAAAGTGTGTTCGGCGAAGACTCGTATAGTAAGACTTTGAAGGAAAATTGGTGGCGTTGGTTTCCATGGCCGTCAAAAATCACTACTCCGGGAGAGCATCCTGAAGCATTGTATGAGGATAAGGAGAACCTGCTTTTGAAATCGACGGCTGGTGGTACCTATCTTGACCAATATATGCTTCGGCTGCCCGAATGCTATCTTCTTCGTGCCGAAGCCTATCTGGATATGGGGGACAAGGACAAAGCTGCCGCTGATATAAACGTGGTAAGAAACAGGTCGCATGCAAAAGATATCGTAGCGGAAGATGTGACTATCGATTATATTTTGGATGAACGTGCACGGGAAATGGTTTACGAGGAGTTTCGCCGTATTACACTGGGACGTTTGGGAAAATATGTGGAGCGTACACGTAAATGCAACGAATACAATGGTCTGCAAATGGAAGATTACCACGAGCTGTTTCCCATTCCATACAGTGTGATTGAGGCTAACAAGAATGCGGTTCTGGAGCAAAATCCCGGATATTCCGATTAATTAATCTTTAACTATACAATTATGCTACGTTTACTAATTGTTTGTTTAATGTTTGTTTTAGGCACCGGAGTTTCTTCCGGTGCCCAGAAAGATACAATCAGGGTTCTTTTCATCGGGAATAGCTATACTCATTTCAACAGAATGGTACAGACGGTACAAGAACTTGGTCAAAGTGTGAATGTGCCTGTTTATGCTCAAAAGGTGGCTGTCGGTGGATGGTTTCTGAAACAACATGCTGCCAGTTCGCATACAATTGACGCTATTAAACAAGGTCGTTGGGACTATGTCGTGTTGCAGGAGCAGAGTTTGGCAATGGCATGGGAGTATGAGTACTTGCAAAAACAGGTTATGCCGTCAGTTGTAAAATTGGACAGCATTGTCCGGAAATATAATACGGAAGGAAAAGTGCTGCTCTACATGACGTGGGGACGAAATAATGATAGTTTTGACAATATGCAGAAGCGTATTACGGCTGCATATACTTCCGTGGCAGACAGCATAGGCTGCGAATGTATACCTGTGGGGCTGGCTTTTGAGCGGGTAAGGAAAGAACGCCCCGAATTGAGTATTTATCAGTCTGATGACAGTCATCCCACTCATATTGGAAGTTATTTAATTGCCAATATGTTTCTTTCTTATTTCACTTCCAAGCAATATGTGAGCCATTGCTACGGTCGGTTAATGCAGGATGATGCACTCTATTTGCAGCGGGTGGCTCAAGAAGTTACCAAAAACTGGAAAAGAGACAGGACGTTCCCGCTCATTGGTCATTTAAAGCCTAAATCGGTGGCCGATACACGCAATCATTTGACAATTGGCTGTGAGGTCTTAGACCGTGATTATGCGGACTATGAACAATACAAGAAATACCTGGCTCCATTAGGTATGCGTAAGATAAGGCTTCAAGCAGGATGGGCAAAAACGGAGAAGGTGAAGGGGCATTATGATTTCAGATGGCTCGACACTATCATAGACGACGCTTTAGGACGCGGACTGGAAATCTGGTTGGAAGTTTCGTACGGAAATCCTATATATCAAGGTGGAGGAACTCCTTTTTTGAAAGGAGGATGGCCTGTTTCGGAGGAAGGAAAAACTGGATGGAATAATTGGGTGCGAGCATTGGCGCAACATTATAAAGGGAGAGTACATGAATGGGAAATCTGGAATGAACCAGACATAAACAAGGAACTGGGCAAGGACTATGAAAGCCTTGCAGAACTGAATATTCGTACTGCGGAAATCATTAAGGAAGTAGATCCTAAGGCTAAAATTGCAGCATTGGCTCTTGCGTTGATTACTGATACGACATTGACTGAAAATTGTCTTAAGGAGTTTAAGAAACGTGGTAAACTGGATTTGTTCGATTGGATTTCGTATCATCAATACATGTTCCGTCCAGAGGACATGTATCCTTTGGTGGAGAGGCTTCGGACAGTAGTCGGTAAATACTCATCTCACATAAAGCTGTGGCAGGGAGAAAGCGGTGCCCCGTCAAGAGGACGGATGGGGGGAGCACTGAGTGCTTATGACTGGACTGAAACCTCTCAGGCCAAATGGGCGTTAAGGCGGATATTGGGTGATCATGGACGAGACATTGCAACGGGAATATTTTGTATTTCAGATATGAATTATGCGGCAACTGATGCCATTAAAAAGAAAAACGTGAAGGGATTGCTGCAAACAGATGATGAGAAACGGGTGATACGTCCTAAAATGGCTTATTTTGCGGTTCAGAATCTGATGTCGGTGTTTGATTTATTCAACTACAGGCTTGATGCGGAAAAAATCAGTCTGAATCGTGATTATTCATGTAGTAAATTCTTGTATGAGACAGAAAAAGATGGACTGCAATCATGCCTGTTATGGTGGGACGATTCTACTCCATTTAATTTTAATGCACCTATTCCAACGGAAGTAAGAGTTAAAAGTGGAAAGTTTGAATGTCCGGTAATTGTAGATATTCTTTCGGGAACAGTTAAAAAAATACCTGAGGATAAAATTACGAAAAAGGGGAAGGAATACATCTTCAGTGGCATTCAGATATATGATTCACCTATATTGATAACGGATAAGAGCTTGATTCAATTTGACAAATAATATGGAGTTACAATTACAGGAACTGGATTACTGGGCCATTGGTGTTTATATATTATTGATGGCAGGGATAGGGTTATCTTTCGGTTGGTTTATTAAAGATGTCGGTGCTTATTTCAAGGGAAATGGCACTATCCCCTGGGTGATGGCTACCGTTACCAATTTTATGGGATTGTTCAGTACGTTTGTCTTCGTGGCTTATGCCGGGATTGCTTACGAGTACGGGTTGGTCTCTGTTACGGTATTTTGGTCCACTGTACCGGCATGTATCATTGGCAGCCTGTGGCTTGGCGGACGTTGGCGGCGGACTGGTTGCGTCACTCCCATCGAATAT
The DNA here is from genome assembly GCF_001940965.1 of Bacteroides sp. Phil13. Classification (NCBI taxonomy): domain Bacteria; kingdom Pseudomonadati; phylum Bacteroidota; class Bacteroidia; order Bacteroidales; family Bacteroidaceae; genus Bacteroides; species Bacteroides sp. Phil13. Next base: position 90,188 of record NZ_MSHA01000100.1, read on the forward strand.
TTGGAACAGCGTTATAGTTTCTCTGTTCGTGAAATAATGACGTGGGTAGGATTACTGGTGAGGCTGTTAGACAATATGGTGCGGTTGTATGCTATTGGTGTGTTCATTACTGTAGTCACTCCTCTGTCATTGGAATGGGCCATCATCGTTTCGGGTGTAATTGTTACGCTGTTCAATATTATTGGCGGTATCTGGACTGTAACGATTATGAGTACGGTACAGTTTGTGATCTTAATACTTATTACCTGTGTACTGTTGCCCGTGTCCTTACGTGAAGTGGGAGGTATCGGTGGACTTTATCAGCAGATTCCTGAGAAGATGACGTGGTTTAATGGTCCCAAAGGAGCATTTTTCTGGTTGGCAATCTATTATGTGATGACGATGATAAAATACAATGAGAACTGGACATTTATTCAGAAATTTTTTTGTGTGAAAGACGAAAAAGCAGCTAAGAAAATGGGAGTTCTGACGGGTATCCTCTTTTTAGTGTTTACCCCGATATTCCTCATTCCGGCTGTTGCCTCTTCTTTAATAGTTCCGGAACTGGAGAATCCGGAGATGTCCTATATATCGGTTGCCATTCGCTTGCTTCCTGCCGGTATTATGGGTATCATGTTTTCTTCGATGTTTGCGGCAACTATGTCTTCACTGAATGCCGAGTACAATGTTATGTCGAGTGTTTTTACAAAGGATGTATATCAGCGGTTGTTTAATACGGAAGCTGCTGAAAAACGCCTTCTGGTTGTGGCTCGTTGGTCTACATTAGTTATCGGAGCACTGATTACAGTAGGTGCTATCTATATCGAAGGGTTTGGAGGAGCTTTTGAAGCCAATAAACTGTTTACGGGAATATTCTGTATTCCTATAGGTATTCCTTTGGTATTGGGTATTGTAAGCCGCAAGCCGAATGCCAAGGCGGCTATAATTACGATCAGTGCTGGAATTGTAGTAGGGATTGTCTTGAATGCACTTCCCGAAGTGGATTGGGAGATGGCAACACTTATCGAGTTAATAGTTTGTTTGGTTCTTTATTATCTGCCGGTTTATGGGCAGATGGATATGAAAGACAAAGTGAAAGTGGATGAACTGTTTGATGCCTTGAGTGTGAATATAGACCCTAAAAAGGTTCCTTCCATTTCATCGCAATATGTTAAAGCACTGATGATATTACTGTTGGTATCTCTTGTTGTATCCGGTGGGCTTTTTATAGGAATGAGCATTCCCAATCTACGTTCTATGGGTGGAGATTTGAGTTTATGTGCCGGCATTTTGAGTCTTTTACTGGCAGTGGCTCTGTGTGTTGTTTATAAATTGAAAATAAAAAAGTAAATAATGAAACTAGCATGGTATTTACCTACTTTGCCATCGGTAAAGTGGAAGATTGCAACCCAATTGGGTGTAGAATATGCGGTAGCGGCATTGCCTGCCGAACGGTATTATATGAAACCGTGGGATTTCAAGGCTCTGCTTTATGCTAAAGAGAGTTTGAATGATGCAGGTCTGAAGCTTGAAGTGATTGAACCGGCTCCTCCCCATTATAAGATTAAGCTGGGATTGCCAGGCAGGGATGAAGAAATAGAGATATTCAAGCAAGTACTGAGAAATATGGCGGCTTTGGATATTCCTGTTTTATGTTACAATTTCATGCCCCAATCCGGTTGGTATCGTACCTCTTTTGCTAAAAAAGGGAGAGGTGGGGCACTGGTAACGGCATTTGATTCAAAATTGATGCAGGCAGCCCCGCAGTTGACTGAAGCCGGGACACAAACTGACATACAGATATGGGACAATTATAAATACTTTATGGATAAGGTATTACCCGTAGCAGAAGCATGTAAAGTGAAACTGGCTCTTCATCCGGATGATCCTCCGGTACCTTCCTTGCAGGGAGTGTCGCGTATCTTTAGAAATGTAGAGAATTTCGACAAAGCCTTAGAACTTTATCCCAGCGATTACAACGGGATAACATTTTGCCAAGGTTCTTTTGCAGCCATGAATGAGGACATACCTTCTTTGATAAGACATTTCGGTCGGAAGATTTTCTTTGTCCATTTCCGAGATATACGTGGAGATGCAGATGCTTTTGAAGAGACATTCCATGATGAAGGGCAGACTGACATGAAAGCCTGCATGCGTGCATATAAGGAAATTGGGTTTGATGGAGTGATCCGTACAGACCATGCTCCTGTTATGGCTGGTGAGTCAGGAGAAAATCCGGCGTATGAGATGCTGGGACATATATTTGCGACAGGATATTTAAAAGGTTTATTAGAAGAATAAAAATGATTATGGACAATAATTTAATGAAGTTAGAGAAATTGATTGAGAAATTGGATAGGATAGATGGTATAGAGTTTCCGATTTCAGATCAAGAATTGTGTGAACGTTACGAAAATCTTTATACAGGAGCTGTAAACGATGTTTTGCGTGAAGCCACATTGATGGATCAAGCTTTGCCGATTACTATCTTGCCATTGCAGTTTGAAATGCGCGCGGCAGGCATCGCATTCACTATTCGCAGTAATCCGGATCCCACTGTCAAGGGGGAAATGGATATCAGGGCACAGATGCTGGATGATATGCCGAAAAATTGTTGTGTGGTATGGGACGCAGGTAATGAAGATGAAGCAGCTCATTGGGGAGAGGTAATGACAGCTTCCGCTATAGCCCGCGGAGCAAGATGTGCTGTGGTCAACGGTGGGCTGCGTGATACGATTCAGGTATTGAAGCAAGACTTTCCTATATTCTACCGTTACCGCAGTTCGAACGGTTCTTTAGGGAGAACTAAAATAACAGGATATAATATACCGGTTAGGATTGGAAAAGTTTATATAAAGCCGGGAGATGTCATTTTTGGTGATGTGGATGGTGTGGTAGCCATTCCGCGTAGCATCGCCTATGACGTATTGTTGAGAGCTGAAGCTATCAAGCAGCAGGAGAGGGAGATGCGTACTTGGGTACATGAAGGCTTTTCTGCTCAGGAGATGGTAAAGAATGGTGGCTATTTTTAAAGCAGCTTGAGTATGGATAGTTTTATTAATGAGGATTTTTTGCTGACGACCCATATTTCCAGGCAACTCTATCATGAGATTGCTGAAAATCTTCCGGTTATAGACTTTCATAACCATCTGGACCCGCGAAAACTGGCAGAAAATCATAAATTCGTTGATTTGGCAGAATTGTGGATTCATGCTGATCCTTACAAACATCGTGTGATGCGTATAGCCGGTATTGACGAAGAGATGATTACAGGGGTTGGCATATCCGGTAAAGAACGGTATGATACGTGGGCCTCCATATTCACACGTACCATTGGTAATCCTTTGTTCCATTGGTCATGTCTGGAGTTAAAACGCTTTTTCGGTATTGACGAAATCTTGAATCGGGAAAATGCGGGGGAGATATGGAAGGTGTGCAATGACATCCTCCGGCAGCCGGGATGGGGAATGCTGGACATCCTGAAGAAATGTCGGGCGGAAATGTTATGTACTTCCGATGATTTATTGGCCGATTTCACTTGGCATCGCCAGGCATCCCTACAACCTCAGAATATTATAGTGAAGCCTTCGCTGCGGGCGGATTCGGTAATTTCTTTTACAACTCCTTCTTTCAAGGATTTCGTTTCGCAGTTAGCGGAGCTTTCAGGTATGAAAATAAAGTGTCTGGAAGATTATCTGAATGCAATAGATATTCGTCTGAACCTTTTTTCTGATGCAGGATGCGAGTACGCCGACCATTCTTTGGATGCGGGTTTCAGGTTTGTACCGGTTTTATCGGGAGAGGCTTCGTCCTTATTCGGTAAATTGTTGCAGATTGGGGAAATCTCTCCTGCGGAAACGGTGAAATTACAGTCGTATGTCTTGTTGTTCATGGGGCGCTGCTATGCACGGAGAAACTGGAACATGCAATTACATATTGGGGCCAAACGGGATACCAATACTCAGTTGCGGACACGGCTTGGTCCGGCGGGAGGATATGCGGCGATCGGTTCGGCGTGCGATGTGAACAGTTTGGTTTGCTTCCTAGACACATTGAATGAGGAGGATTCGTTGCCTCGGACCATTTTGTATACATTAAATCCGGCGGACAATGCTGTTTTTGCCACACTGACCGGTTCATATTCGGGCAGTGGTATTTTAGGAAAAGTGCAATTTGGTCCTGCTTGGTGGTACAATGATCATTTGGAAGGAATGACGCAACAATTGCAATCCCTATCTTCTTATGGACTTTTGAGCTGTTTTGTCGGTATGACGACAGATTCACGGAGTGTACTTTCCTTCTCACGTCATGAATATTTCCGCAGGGTGCTTTGCCGGTTTATCGGTGAAAAGGTAGTCGGCGGAGAGTTCCCGTCGGATATGACTTTATTAGGCGATATAGTAAGAGACATTTGTTATAGAAATTGTAAAAATTGGAGGAAATAGGTATGAACAATATAAAAAAAGAAGAAGTGGCTGTCGTTACGGGAGCCGGTGGTACGTTATGTTCGGAGTTAGCTGTAGACTTGGCTCGGAAGGGCTATCGAGTAGCCCTTATAGGTCGTAGTCTGGAAAAGCTGCGGAAGACGGAGAAGATGATAAAAGAGGCGGACGGGAATGTTTTGTCCGTTTCGTGTGATGTTCGCAATTTAGCGGAAGTAAAGAGGGCACATGCTTTGATTAACGAACAGTTTGGTGCATGTTCGATTCTTATTAACGGGGCGGGAGGTAACCAGCCGGAGGCGGTGACTAACATCAATGAATTTAACGAACGGGAATTGGAAGAGGAGCAAGGAGAATTGCGCGGTTTCTTTAATCTGGACATGAGCCGTTTCTTGGATGTGATTGATGTAAATATTATGGGCACGGTTATTCCTTGTCAGGTTTTTGCCCCGGATATGGTTCGGTTGGGCAAAGGATGTATCATCAATTTTGCATCAATGAATACTTATCGGCCTTTGTCGCGGGTACCGGCTTATGCCTTGAGCAAAGCAGGTATTGCAAATTTCACCCAATGGTTGGCTGCCTATCTGGCACCGGCCCATATACGTGTGAATGCCATTGCTCCGGGATTTTTTCTGAATGACAGGAGCCGTAAGCTGTTGATGACTCCGGATGGTAACTTTTCGGAAAGGGGAAGTAACATTTTGCGTCAAACACCCATGAAGCATTTTGGGGAAGCGCAAGAGCTGGTAGGTTGTATGAACTGGCTTATCAATGAAGAAGCTTCCGGCTTTGTAACCGGCATTACCATACCAATTGACGGAGGCTTTCTGGCTTGTAGCGGAGTCTGATTTTAAATTTTGATTAATGAAATGTTTATTATGAAAAACAAGTTTGTAATTCTACCGATTATTGTGTTCTTTAATTTTCTTGCGCTGAATTCACAGCAAATACCGAAGCAGGAAGAAACTTTGAAACACATGCTGTTGGCCAATAATTATTTTATGGTCAAATATCCGGATCCTTGTCAACCTACATTTGTACATACCTTACGGCCAAGCAATATATGGACTAGGGCTGTATATTTTGAAGGTTTAATGGCTTTTCATGCTATTTATCCCCAAAAGGAATTTTACGATTATGCATTGAAATGGGCGGAATTCCATAAATGGGGGTTGGATAAAGGGACTGTTACTCGTCATGCAGACAATCAGTGTTGTGGGCAGACTTATATTGATTTGTATAACATTTGTCCTGATGATCCCAATAAAATCAAGGATATAAAATTATCCATTGACATGATGGTGAATACACCTCAGAACGATGACTGGTGGTGGGTAGATGCCATCCAGATGTCTATGCCTGTATTTGCTAAGTTGGGCAGACTGACTGGAGAACAATCTTATTATGACAAGATGTGGGATTTGTATTCATTCACACGCAACCGTCATGGCGATAAGGGGTTGTACAATCATAAAGACGGGCTTTGGTATCGCGATAAGAGATTTGCCCCGCCTTATAAAGAGCCTAACGGACGAGACTGCTACTGGTCCAGGGGTAATGGATGGGCATACGCTGCGCTGGCGCGTGTCATGAATCTGATTCCCCGAAAAGATAAGCATTACAAGGATTATCTGAAAGACTTTTTGCAGATGAGCAAGGCCATTAAACTTTGCCAGCGCGAAGACGGTTTTTGGAATGTAAGCCTACATGATCCCGGTAATTTTGGTGGAAAGGAAGGTACCGGTACCGCTTTATTTGTATATGGTTTGGCATGGGGAATAAGGAACGGTATTTTGGACCGTGACGAATATCTGCCAATGACCTTGAAGGCTTGGAATGCTTTGGTAAAGGACTGTATGCATCCGAATGGTGCATTGGGATATATGCAAGGGAGAAGTAATAGTCCCAAGGCCGGTCAGCCCTTAACTTACGATTGTATACATGAACCGGAGGATTTTGCAGTAGGCTGCTTTTTGTTAGCCGCTTCGGAAATATATAAATTGAAATAGCATAAATATTATGTATAGAAAAATTTTATTACTCATATGCGGGCTGTTGGGGAGTGTCTCTCTGTTACATGCTCAGAAACTGGTCAAAGCTGGTATGGGATATAGCAGTACGTCTGTTAATACTGCCATTTTTCGGACAAACTCCGTTACTTCGAAAGGAAATATGCAATTTATTGCCTATTATGACGAAGATGGATATCTGACCTTGGGAAAACGCCGTTTAGGAAACGACCGTTTTGAAATACTCCGTTCACCTTATAAAGGAAAATGCGAGGATGCCCACAACGTTATCAGTATTGGTATCGACGGTAAAGGTTATCTGCATGTGGCTTTCAATCATCACAATGCTCCGTTGCAATATTGTAAGAGTGTAGAAGCTTATTCCCTCCGGCTGGATACGTTGCAATCTATGTTGGGTAAAGATGAAAGGAAGGTGACCTATCCCGAATTTTATACATTGAAAAATGGTGATTTGCTGTTTGCTTACCGTTTGGGTAAGTCCGGTCAGGGCAATCTTGTACTGAATAGGTACGATGTGCGGAAAGGCCAGTGGAATCGCTTGCAGGATACTTTGATTGATGGTGAAGGACAGAGAAATGCATACTGGCAAATGTGTGTTGACAGGAAAGGAACCATACATGTTTCCTGGGTGTGGCGTGAGACGTCTGCTGTAGAGACGAACCATGATTTATGCTATGCCTGTTCCAAGGATGGAGGAATCACTTGGCAGAAGTCAACCGGTGAGCAGTATCACCTTCCCATTAATGTGAGAAATGCAGAATATGCATTTAAAATTCCTCAGAAAAGTGAGTTGATAAACCAGACAAGTATGGCTACTGATAAAGAAGGCAATCCTTTTATTGCCGCATATTGGAAAGAACCCGGAGATGCTTGTCCGCAATATCGATTAGTCTTCATAGGAAAAGAAAATTGGCAAATGGTAAAGGTTGCCGATAGGCATACGGATTTTACGTTAAGTGGGCGCGGTACCAAGATGATTCCTATGTCACGTCCTCGTTTGGCTGTTGATACCCGGGGAAAAGGAATATATTATATATATCGTGATGTAGACCGTAATAGCCGGGTGACGGTAGCATACTCGGGTGACCTTTCAAAAGGGAACTGGAATGTGAGTGATCTGACGGATTTTTCGGTTGATGCATGGGAACCAAGTTATGATACAAATTTGTGGAACAAGCGGGGAATGCTGCATCTTTTTGTACAATGTACCTCACAGGGAGACGGAGAGAAAGTGAAGCAATCGGTTCCCCAACAAGTATATGTATTGGAAGTAGATACAAAACAATAAATAATTATGAAACGGGAAGCATTTAAAATGTTTTTGAAGCCGGGGTGCGAAGCTGAATATGAAAGAAGGCATGCACAGATATGGCCCGAATTGAAACAATTATTGTCAGAAAACGGAGTTTATGATTATTCCATTTATTGGGATAAGGATACCAATATCCTTTATGCTTGTCAGAAGATCAAAGGAGAAGCTTCATCCCAAGAAATGGGAAATACTCCTATTGTACAAAAATGGTGGGATTATATGGCTGATATAATGGAAGTCAATCCGGATAATTCTCCAATAAGTATTCCACTTATAGAAGTCTTTCACATGGAATGAAATAGAGATAAGTCTTAAGATTGAATTACACGGACAACTTTATGAAAAAGAATATAGTAATTCTATTTTTGTTGATTGCCGGTTGGGGGTATGCTCAAAAACCAGCTTATCTGGCTTCGAAGTTTACAAATGGATTACGCGATTTTTTTGTTTATTATGATAGTTGTTTTGAGGCAAGACATCATTTACCCGGACTTTTTCCTTGGTTGGAGAAAGATAGAGTGGAAATTAAGGAAATTGTACGAAAGTCACTTGCCATAAAAGAGGAATGGATTCCGGTGATTAAGACCCGAATAAATGGAGTCACACGAAATCGGGACTTCATAGTGCAGCATTTGCAATCCGTTTCGTGGAATAATTGTTACGGTGCAGCTCATTTGTATATTCCGTCCAATAATGATGCGGATAAAGGTTTACCTGTTGTATTGCTGGCTTGCGGGCATGGAAATAACGGTAAACTCTATCCTGCTTATCGGAAAATGGCAGAATATTTGGCTTCCAGCGGCATTGCGGTATTAGTACCGGACAATATTGGTCAGGGTGAACGTCATTTCATGGGACATTATTCCGCTCCCGGAGTTTTTGAGTGTGGACTGACTGTACAGGGATTGATAGTTATGGAAACCATAGGATGGCTCAATTGGATAAGAAAGCAAAGAAATTTTAATATCGAAAAGATTGCTGTATGTGGTAATTCTGGTGGAGGGGCGCTGGGACTATTCTTGGCATCTGTTGTACCTGAAAAATTCTCTGTACTGATTTCATCTGGCTATCCTTCTACGTTCGAGTATGTTGCCCGCAAGGAGAAACGGCATTGCCATTGTAACATTGTTCCGGGAATTATTGGAAAAGTGGAGATGTGGCAGGTTTTGGGGTGTTTTGCACCTAAACCAATGTACCTCCTGCAAGGAAAATCGGATGAATTCTTCCCGGTAGATATCTTTTATCGAGTATGTAGACAAGTAGGAGATGTTTATCACGAATCGAAGGTTTCAGTGAATTTTAAGGCAGATGTATTTAACGGAACTCATGACTGGGATGATACACGTATTTTGGGGATCGCACAATATCTTTGTAGACAATTTGATACTTTTTGTAAGCAATGGGATGAATTTATGGGTAGTACCCGATTAATAGCTTCTGACTGCTATGATAAATGGCCAATCAATGCGCTTGATATAAACAAACTTGCCGAACAAATTTCAGGCAATAAAATTAAAGCCAATAAATTGAGAGATGTTTTTCCGCCATTTCACATTCCAATAGAAAAATCAGAAGTAAATTACAGGCTACCTCGCGGGGATTGTGGAGAAATCTTTGCACAGTTTAATGCTTTTCTTGGATTATAAAAAGTTATTAAGAATAGGGGGACTCTCCATGCTGTTGTGAAGAGTCCCTTTATTTATTTTAATGTTCCTTGGTATACAAAGGCCTTTTCTCCGAAATCTTCTTTAACAGATTTATTATATTCCGGTTTGAACAATCCGAATACGGATGAACCGGACCCTGTCATTGCTGCATATATGGCTCCTTCCTGATAGAGTTTTTCTTTTATCTCTTTGATAGCGGGGAATTGGGGGAATACGCTTTCTTCGAAATCGTTTACCATTCGTTCTTTCCATTCCTCTATAGGCTGCTTTATGACTTCTTTCAATGGAATTTCCTGCCGATGAGGCTTTATTTGCGCAAAAGCATCACGAGTGGATACAAAGATATCCGGTTTTACTAAAACAATCTGATATCCTTTTAAGGATAAGGAAATAGGAGAGAAGATGTTTCCTATTCCCTCTGCATAGGTTGGAGTGTTCCGGATGAAAAAGGCGCAATCCGCTCCTAATCTGGCGGCATACTCTTCTAAGTTCTCATCCGACAATTTCAAATTGAACTTTTCATTCAGCAATTTCAGCATATAAGCTGCGTCCGATGAACCGCCGCCTAATCCTGCACCGGAAGGGATATGCTTGAACAGGTGAATATCTACGGGAGGAAGGTTGAATCTTTCATCTAAAAGCTTATAAGCTTTCACTACTAAGTTGTTTTCTGCTTCTCCCGCAATTTCTAATCCCGCCTGATGCAGACGAAACTTCTGCGTGCTTTCATTCCATATATTGACTTCTAACGCATCTTCTACAGGGACGGGATAGAATACTGTTTCCAGATTATGATATCCATCAGGACGTTTCTCTACAATGTTCAGTCCCAGATTTATTTTAGCATTCGGAAATGTTATCATGGTGTTTTCTATCCATATTCAAAGTGATTTATGTAGCAAATATACGAATTTGTTTAAAGCAGAAAGCAAAATCTGGATATTTTTGTTTATAAAAGAAAGCAGTTTGAACTTGATTGATTTGAAAATAGTAAAAAGGTTGCTCTTGGGGGAGAGCTAACCTTTTTGAGATTTTCTAGTTCTGTAGTAGCTTTAAGATATATTTTCCCGGCATAACAATCCGTGCCTTCATCTGTGGTGAATTGTTGATGTCATAGATGATTTTCCAAATTTTGCCTCCCAATCTTCCGAAGTCCGTCAGTCTGAGAATAGCGTTTTTCTCTTTTATGGATGCAACTTTTTGCCGTTCCAATTCTGCTATCAATCCTTCGTAGTTGTGCGTCTGCCTGTTGAGTGCATACTCTGGAGGAACAAGAAGAATCTCCTCATTCTTCACTGTCTCCCCTTGGGGAGATATAGAGGGGTCTGTTTTATTTTCTTTATTCTCTTTATTTGTTGCTAAAGCGTTGCTTGCCTTTGCATCTCTGATTTTCTGTTGGTTAGCCAGTCCTCCATGCTTGCCTGCCTCTCTGTTCGCTTCGCGCTTGGCTTCCAGTGGTCTCATCCGCAGGATAAGACCGGGCGATGAAAAGGCTGTATCGTCTACCTCAAAGAGTTTATAATTGTAGATAATTCGCTTCGAGGTAGTCACTGTCACTCTCATCTTTTGTGCCAGGATAGGCAGTACCCTCAGATCGGCTTTATATCCGTTCTGTAACCTCAGGAATTCAAGCAGCATCCAGTAGATGCCATATCCTTTCATTCCTTCTTTTTGTATCATCATCATAATTTTAAAGTTATTGCCTGCATTGGCATCATGTAATAAATATGAATCCATAATTCTTCATTCTTAATTTTTCATTCTTCATTTAAACAATCGGTCTCCATTCCAGGAAGTTTTCAATTTGGAAAGTCCTCCATCCTTGCTGTTCCATATCCCAGTATGCTACATGGTTTTTGATGCGCTCAATATCATATTTCCGATGGAAATCGGATTCATAATAAATAAGTGTTCCTCTTGCCATGTAGAATTCGCCATTTTGTTTTCTGTAGGCTATCAGCGCACATCCGTATGGCATGTACTCGGTCAACTGTCGGATACGTAGTGCCATCCATGCAATGGTTTCTTCGGATAAATCGGTTTCTTGCCTGATAAGTTTTTTCCATAGATTTTCTACTCTTTCTTCTTTCGTTACATGATTTGGTTGGTGACCCAACATCTTTTTCTCCATTTTAATAATTTTAGTTGAATATAAATTGTTAATAATCAACCTACTGTGATGGCTACACCTTTTACTCCGGATAGCTACACCCTTTTATGCTTAGGGCTACACCATCCGGGTGAAAGGGTGTAGCCCTTCCACTGTCAGGTTGACGGGGCAAAGTTATGCCCTTTCTTTGGAGTAAACTATCAATGATTTATCCTTACATCATATCCATAGGGGTCTATATGTTCCGTATCTTCCTTTTGTATCACTGCCCATATCTTTCTTAGTTCTGTCATTAAACTGCTTAGTTCCAATAAAGTATCTTCTCCTTTTTCGTGCTTTAAACCATCACCCGATTCGTATAAATGCATTCCCAAAGCGCTTATGGTGTTAATATTTAGACCTCTGAAATAGCCTAATTTGAAACTTCTTAGAACTCCTACATACATGTGGGTTTTTGTACCTGCATAATACCGTTCAGCCAGTAAATTTTCGTCGACTATACTAATTCTGCTTACTGTTCTACTACTGCTTGTGCTCTGATTTACAACTTGATGTGACCTTTTCTTTGTGTCAGATCCATTCTGATTCTCTTTTTTTTAAATCTTTCATATTGCATAAATTTTAATTATGGATTTAACTGATATTTACAGTTAAAAATGTCGCAAAAGTAGAAAATAAAGTTCAGATATGATAATGGAGAGAAGGAAAGTGAAAAGAATGTAATTTTTTGTTGGATTCAAATAGCTGTAAATTAGATTGGTAACTTCGTTTTTGAAGGTGTTTAAAAAAACGTTCGTTTAATGGACGCAAAGATAGAGGTGTTTTTGGAAACGACAAAATGTTTGATAAAAAATCTTCTTGTGATTACTTCTTTTATATGCTAATATTCTGATTATGAGCAATAAAATGGGACTAAAAATATCAGTTAACATCTATTCATTTTATTGTTTTCTTCATCTCCCACTTTTAAAAATAATTGACGTCCATTAAACGAACGTCTAAAAGATACTTTTTATTTGTGACTGGTTCGTTTATAGCTTTTTACCTGTAAGGTAATGAACTACTGCAGAAAATCTGTTGGCAAGAAGGACGCAAAGCTTGCTATATTCTACATAAAGCGTTCGCAAATGATTGAATTTCAAGTGTATGCAAGGAATTCAAAGCCCCGGGAGAACACCCTTTTCTGAAATAATCATAAAATGGAAGTGGAGAAAGAGAGCGAAATATGGTATGCCATGCGTGCTACTTATCGTAGGGAGTTGGATGCTATGCGACTACTTGAAAAAGAAAAGTTGGGTTGCTTTATTCCGATGCAATATAAGATAAGTGTAAAGAAAGGTAAGAAAGTTCGTGTTTTGATGCCCGTCATCCACAATCTGGTTTTTGTTCATGCCTGTCCTTCTGAAGTGAAGCGTGTTAAATCACAGATCAATTACTTGCAATATATAACTGATACTCGTAGTGGGCAGAAAATAATTATCCCAGACAACGATATGCAGCGTTTCATTGCTGTTGCCGGTACCTACAACGACCATCTCTTATACTTCCAACCCGATGAACTGAATTTGTCTAAGGGTACCAGAGTTCGTATTATCGGTGGTGATTTCGAAGGGCAGGAGGGGCTTTTCTTGAAAGTAAAAGGTGCACGCGATCGTCGTGTGGTTATCGAAGTACAAGGGGTTATCGCTGTCGCTTTGGCCACTATCCATCCGGATCTTATAGAAGTCATGACATAACATGCATTCTGCTGTACATCAGTCAACAAGTCAGAATTTATAAATAAATATCAATCATAAACAACATGTCTCTTTCTGAAGAAACACTTACGCTTCAGCGTGCGGCGCACGATCTGATGTATTTGGGTATGGACGGCAGCCCCGTCTACAGCGATGACCTTTTCCGTCGTAACAGTGAGGTTTATCGTTTGACTACCTCTTTATATAATTCCGGAGTTCAAGGTTCTACGGTCAAGGAGCAAGCTGATATCTGTCTCGCTCTTCTGATGGGTTACAACGCTTCCTTTATCGACCATGGTGAAAAACAAGAACATGTTCAGGAAGTCCTGAACCGCTGTTGGGATATTCTTGAAGTTCTTCCCGCTTCACTGTTGAAACTTCGCTTGCTTACCGCCTGCTATGGTGAAGTTTATGATGACCCCTTGGCTGATGAAGCCCGTAAAATCATCGCCGGTTGGACTTCAACTTCACTCACTTCCGAACAACAGGAAGCTATCGAGGAGTTTCAGAATGTGGTGGATAATCCTTATCCGTGGGAATATATTGAGGAGTAGAAAAAACAACAAATAAGTCTTTTCTTAGAAGAAAAAGTTCTTTTTTCACTCTGCCCGACGAGTATCAGCGATTTTTGAGCGATGTCCTCAAGATATCGCAAGGTAGGTAAGCGTCCAAAAATGGCGTCTTGACCTGTTCTCGTTTAGTCTTTACCTTTGCTGCACACTTTAAAAACAACTTTATGAAGTGTATCTTCCTTGTGATGATGACAGCCAATTCCATCTGTATGACGAGGTTGTTCCCAGTACTCATATCACCGCCTCTTTATTATCATATCTCCTGTTCAACCGTTATCAGATGTGCTTTCCCGATTATGGCAAATCGAAGAACTGTCTATTTGATATGGACTGGAATGCTTGCCGCCAGAATCTGGTCAATTGGGCAGATAAGGGTTCTGTTCAACTCAACAAGTTGATCCTTGCTTTGAAGAGTATCGCTTTAGAGTCGGGGGCTAATGTGAATGTTGATGAGACCTGGTGCCGTTACCAGAGACTCACTTCGGCCATAGGAAAACCTATATGTGGTGCCTTGTGAACAGGAAATCGTGTATTGTGATCTTCTTTCATCAAAGCTGTGAAAAGGGCTGTTTCTTCTTGGAACAGATTGCTAAACTTTATAAGTGTGAAGATGACTACCGTCGGATAAATTGACGGCAACCGAGACTAAGGGAAAACGTAACGATGTTTATACGAATGGAATTGTAGAGCGTTTACGGAGCGAGCTTTATGATTTGCTTGCATTACCCGAAGAAGAGATGAGCGATTTAATGCGAACGGTTTTGAATTATCTCCATAAGTTTTGGAATCAACTTTTTGTTTATCGCAAAGACGGAGAATATACAATTGATAATCTTGCTGCCGAACGGACGATACGCCCCTTGACCGTTTAGAGAAAAAACTGTTTATTTTTCTGTAGTACGAAAGGTGCTTTGCGATCGGCAGTTTACAATACTTTTATTGAAACCTGCAAGCAGGCGGGAATCTGCTTCCGATCATTCTTCTGCAAGTATATGACGGAGATCAGGAAGGACCGAACGGATTATGAAAACCTGCTTCCTATGACAATATGTCTAACGAATTAGTGAAAACAATTTAAAACTTAATATCCAAGACAAGTGACGAGTGCCTACTAGCACTCGCCTGAAAGGTGTATACCATGTTTTGGACGCTTACAGGTAGATGACAGAGGTGTCATATTTATTGAAAATATAGTTTTGGCTATGAAAAAATAATAAACTTGAAAAATTACTCGCATTTTAATATGCTTTATTAGGAAATTTATCTTTCTTACTTTCATGATAGATAATAGCTTAAACAAACAGAGAGGATACAGAACTGCTTTTAAAGCAACTAGTTTATTTGGTGGTGTTCAATTAATTACTATTGTTATTAGTGTTCTGAAATCAAAACTTATTGCAGTCTGGCTGGGAACAACTGGATTTGGTATAATGGGGTTGTTTAACTCTTCTATAGCCTTGCTCTCGTCTATAACCAACTTGGGGTTGCAAAATAGTGCAGTTAGAGAAATAGCAGCTGCAAGTGCAGAAAGTAATTTGTTTAAATTTTCAGCTTTAGTTAAAGCTATTAATCGATGGGTCTTATTGACAGGTTTATTGGGGGCTTTAGTAACCATTGCATTAGCTCCTTGGTTGAGTCGTTGGGTCTTCGCTTCTGATAAATTTGTTTTTTCTTTTGCTTTACTGTCTATTATTGTCCTTTTAACAGGTATATACACTAATCATTATGCTTTGTTACAGGGAACAAGAAAGCTTAGAGCAATGGCGTTAGCTAATGTTTATGGTGCTTCTATTGGTTTCCTTTGTTCTGTTCCTATGTTCTATTTTTTCAGAGAAGACGGAATTGTATATGCTCTGATATTGTCAACCATCTCTATAACTATTGTTAGTTATTCTTATGCAAAGCAAGTAAAAACGGTAACGATCAGTCAAACTCTTAAAGAATCGTTTGTAATAGGTTTGCCTACAGTAAAGTTAGGGTTTTTGATGGCCTTAAGTAGTATTTCTGTTTACTTGGTTCAATTTATTGTTAAAACGTTTATAACACAATATGGTAGTTTGGAGGATGCAGGCTTATACGAAGCGGGTTGGGCAATAAATGCTCAGTATTTAGGCTTGGTTTTTACGGCAATGTCAAAGGATTATTATCCCCGTTTATCTCAATTGTCAAGTGATAATATAAAGATGATGAATGCTGTAAATCAGCAGGGTGAAATTGCAATTCTGATATTAGCACCTATGATTATTGCTTTGGTGGTATTTCTGCCTTTTGTAATTAATTTGCTATACTCCAGTGACTTTTTAGATATTATACCAATGACTAAATGGCTATTAGTGGGTTCTATGTTGAAAGCTGGTTCTTGGGCTATTTCCTATGTCTTCTTGGCTAAGGGAGCAGGCAAGATTTATTTGTTTAATGAAATGGGAATCAAATGTATTACTTTACCTTCCTATTTATTAGGTTATGCTTTTGGTGGACTATTAGGTATAGGTTATGCTTTTGTTTTCTGCTATTTCTGTTATTTCATTTGGGTTGCTGTTGTTGCTTTTAAGCGATACAACATAATTTATTCTTCAGTTTTTCTAAAAGTTCTTTTGTTTACATGCTTCTTCTTGTTTTTTTACGCTATATCTGAGGTGTATTACCCTACGGCTCTCGTGCGGTATTTAGTCGGCTGTACTGTGCTTTTTATTATTAGTATTTATTCTTTTGGGGAATTAAAAAAACGTTTAATAAGTTGATTATGGATCTTACAAATAGTAAAATAATAGATTTACCCAAGATTTTGGATAAACGAGGTAATCTGTCTATCATTGAGCAATACAAGAATATACCTTTCAAAATAGCCCGTACTTATTGGATTTATGATGTCCCTGGTGGTGAAAAAAGAGGCGGGCATGCTTATAGAGAAAATGAAGAGTTTATAGTTGCGTTATCCGGTAGCTTTGATGTTGTGTTGGATGATGGGAAGAACAGAAAAACCTTTTCGCTGAATCGATCTTATTATGGTTTGTATGTTCCTAAAGGGTTGTGGCGGGAGATGAATAATTTTTCTACTAACTCATTGGCATTAGTATTGGCTTCTCGACCCTATGATGCTGATGATTACATTTATGATTATCAATCATTCTTGAAATATAATGAGGAATAATACTACAGTTTTCAGTTGTTCAATAATTGAACTTCCTAAAATAGAAAATCGCTCAGGTAATATAACTCCTATTCATGGTAATGTTAATATTCCATTTGATATTAAGCGTATATTTTATTCATATGATATTCCTGGTGGCGAAGCCCGTGGAGCTCATGCTCATAAGGAATGTCACCAGTTTTTGATTGCTGCAAGTGGTAGTTATGAAGTGGTGTTAGATGATGGAATAAATAAGCGTACAGTATTATTGAATCGTCCATTCTATGGGTTACATATTCCTCCTGGTATTTGGGCTTCAGAACAAGGGTTTTCTTCAGGTTCCATCTGCCTTGTATTGGCTTCTCATGGTTATGATGAGAAAGATTATATAAGAGATTATAAACAATTCATAACATATAAAGAAAATGAAAGCAAGTAAACTCGGATTATATTTTGAAGAATTTGAAGTTGGTGAAAAAATTCAGCATTCGTTGTCTAAGACTATATTTGAAAGTGACAATAATTTCTTTAGTCTATTGACCATGAATCATCATCCTGTTCATACCAACATGGATTATGCTCAAAGTAATCAATATGGAAAAATTTTGGTAGTAGGTACTTTAGTCTTCTCATTAGTAGTTGGGATGACAGTACCTGATATTAGCGGTAAAGCTATAGCAAATCTAGGTTATGAGGACATAAAACATTTAGCTCCTGTTTTTATTGGAGACACGCTTTATGCAGAAACAACAGTTCTTTCGAAACGTGAATCTCAAACGAAAAAAGATAGAGGCATTGTTTCTGTTGAGACTATTGGATATAATCAACGTGGAGAAAATGTAATAAGTTTTTGCCGTAATGTTTTAATAAAGAGAATAAGCTGATATGGAACATTTATTTCGGAGTTTAATGTTTGTCCCTGCTCATAATGAGAGATTATTGAATAGTGCTTCTCGAAGTAATGCAGATGTTTTGTTGCTTGATATAGAAGATTCAGTTCCTGGTATTGATAAACAGTCTGCAAGAGATAATATAATCCGTTATATTACGGATGGGATTTTTAAGGGCCGTGCAGTTTATCCAAGGATAAATGACCGAGAGAGCGGTGAATTATTAAGAGATGTGTATCAATTGACAATTCCCGGCATAACAGGTTTTATGTATCCAAAATCTGTTAAAGGTGATGACATTTATTTTATTGGTAAATTACTTGAAACTGTTGAGTATGAAAAGGGATATCCGATTGGAACATTCAAATTAATTCCTTTAATAGAAACAACTGGTGCTGTTATGAATATAAAGGATATTTGTATGGCATGCAGCCGTGTGGTTGCAGTTGCTTTCGGTTGTGAGGATTATGTGACTAATTTACAAGGTAAACATGATTTAGTAGGTGACAGTATTTTCACAGCACGTTCATTAATAGCATTGAGTGCACGTGCTTGCGGTATACAACCTATTGATACTGTTCATATTAAGGTACATGATTTGGACGATCTGGAAAGAAATTTAGTTATTTCTAAAAAATTGGGATTTGAAGGAATGCTTGTCTTAAATCCGAAGGAGTTGGATTTGGTTCATCGGTATTTCTCTCCTACAAATGAGGAAGTGGAATGGGCTGCAGAGATGATTACTTTGTCTAATGAAGCTATTCATGCAGGTAAAGGGGTTGCTGTAAAAGATAACAAGTTTATTGGTCCTCCAATGGTAAAGATGGCTAATAACATCCTACAAAAAAATGAGTTAGTACGAAATGCTGATAAAAATATAAAGAAATAGGGTTATGAGTAAGAAAGTTGTGATAATAGGTGGCGAGGGCAATGGAGGGGTCATAGCCGCATGTATAGAGGATAATCGCATTCGGTTTAATGATTTGGAATGGGAAGTTGTTGGCTTTGTTAATGATTATGAGAAAGAGGTTTGTGGTTATCCTGTTTTAAGTGGAACTGATAATATAAAAAAGTTGTTGGATAATTCAGAGTATTATTTTATGTGGGGCATTCACATGATTGGTCGGAATGTTTTGACAGAAAAAGTGTTTAGAAAAGTAGATATACCTAAGGAACGCTTTGCAACAATCATTCATAAGACAGCTTTTGTTTCTCAAAGTGCAATATTGGAACCTGGGGTATTTATCATGTCTAACTGTTATGTAGGCCCTCAATCTCATATAGGACAATGCACATTAATGATGGCCAATTCCTTAATAGGTCATAACACGACGGTTGGCCCTTTATGTCACTTCTCTGTGGGTTCTATTACTAGTTCTTATATAACAATAGGAAAATGTTCGGATGTCACTTTGGGAGCAAAGGTTATTGAGAAAAGAAAAATTGGTGACTTTGCAGTAGCTGGTGCTGGCAGTTTGGTAACCCATGATATTCCGGATTATGAGATTCATGTAGGTACACCTGCTAAGTTTATGAAACGTGTTAGAGAGGATTAGTTATGATAAAGTTTTTAGATTTACAAAAGATAACTCAGAAATATTCTGATGAGATTCACGAAGCGGTTAATCGTGTAGTAGATTCTGGCTGGTATTTGCAGGGAAAAGAAAATGAGACATTTGAAATGAACTATGCGCAATATATCGGTACTAAATATACTATTGGTTGTGCCAATGGTTTGGATGCACTTATTTTGATTTTTCGTGCTTATATAGAAATGGGTATAATGGATCCTGGTGATGAAGTTATCGTCCCAGCCAATACTTATATAGCGTCCATATTGGCTATTTCAGAGAATGGTTTAAAGCCTGTTTTGGTAGAACCAAGCTTTGAAACTTATCAAATAGATGATTCTAAAATAGAAGAAGTGATAACTGCAAGAACAAAAGCTATTCTGATAGTTCATCTTTATGGTCAATGTGCTTATACAGATAAGATTGGAGAGTTGTGTAAAAAGTACAATTTGAAATTGGTGGAGGATAATGCACAGGCTCATGGGTGTAAGTTCAATGGTAGAAAGACGGGTTCTTTAGGTGATGCGGCTGGACATAGCTTTTATCCGGGCAAAAATCTTGGTGCATTTGGTGACGCCGGTGCGGTGACTACTAGTGATGATGAGTTGGCAAAAGCAGTGCGGGCGATGGCTAATTATGGTTCGCAAAAGAAATATGTCTTCAAATACTGTGGAAGAAATAGTCGGTTAGATGAAGTTCAGGCAGCAGTTTTGGATGTAAAGTTGAAACATTTGGATGAAGATATAGCGATTCGTAAAAAAGTGGCGAAGTATTATATAGAACATATTACTAATCCTCAGATAATACTTCCTATAATAAAGAACTGGGATGCACATGTATTTCATATTTTCACTATTCGTACAAATAAACGTGATGAATTACAGAAATATTTACTGGATAATGGAGTGCAGACTATAATTCATTATCCAATACCTCCTCATAAACAAGAATGTTATAAAGAGTGGAATCATCTTACATTATCTATTACGGAAAAGATTCATAATGAGGAACTTAGCTTGCCAATGAGTCCTGTGATGACAGAGGAAGAGGCTAAAAAGGTGGTAGAAGTGATTGATAATTGGAAGTGTGAAAATTGATGAGGAAATTACCTTATTATTTTATGCCATACATGTATGAAGGTCTTCTTTTTACTGTCATATCTACTTAAATGAGAATGCTAATAAGCTTGATTAGTGTAGATTGTTGCTACCATAATTGGAACAGTTAATGATGTCTTAGTGGAGTAACTTATATTGCATCTATTGTCTGATAATAATGGTGGTTTTGTTTTGGAAAATAATTTTATTAAATCATAATTAATGCGAATCTTAATAATTGGCGAATATAGTGCTTTTGCTAAGAACTTGAGTAGTGGATTGAAAAAACTAGATCATACAGTACTAGTCTTTTCGTGGGGTGATGGTTTTAAGGAGATTAAAGATGAAGGAAGCGTAAACATTAATGTTAGTAACTATAGATGTTTGGGTATTCAGATAAAAAAGAGTCATAAATTACGTTCTTTGTTTGCCTCATTGGATTTACAAAGAGTAGTTAGGAAATTATCAGCTCAAGAGAAGTGGGATATTGTTTTAGTGATAAATTCTTCTTTTCTAAGAAAAGAGCACCAAATATGGAAACCTCTATTTTCGAAGAGTATGATTATTTCTCTAATACAGGATCCATCAAATATCTTCTTGTCTGCATGTGGTAATGATGTGGTTTATGATTCATATATGCCAATGTTGGGGAGGAAAGGTAAAGAACAAAAGCGTTTTACACCGGATGTAGAAAGAAATGAGCTGAAATTGTATAATGATTATCAGACTTATATTTCTAAGGTAATACCAGTTACTTATAGTTATGCTGAAGCATATAGAAAATCTCTATATGGAAAATGTTTTCATTTGTTACCTACGATTCCACTTCCTATAGATATTAGTAAGCTGGACTTTGGAAATGAAATATCTGATCGTATTGTAATATTTCACGGTATAAATAGACCTTTTAAAGGTACTAAAATAATTATGAAGGCGATGGGCATGCTTAAGGCTAAATACCCCAATAAAGTGGAAGTGATAGCAAAAGGAAAAATGCCTCTAAGTGAGTATTTGGATTTGATGAAAAGAACTAATATAGTGGTGGATCAATGTAATAGTATTTCTTATGGGATGAATGCTCTTTATGCTATGGCTATGGGAAAGGTTGTTTTGAGTGGAAATGAACCTGTAAACTTAAAGGAATTCAATGTAGATTATATTCCTGTTGTGAATATTTGTCCAAATGAGGAGCAAATATTTCAAGAATTAGAAAGATTGATTTTGGATAGAAATCTTATAGTCCAATTAGGTCATGAGTCAAGAAAGTATGTGGAAAAAAATCATGATTGTATGATTATTGCAAAGAGATATTTAGAGCAGTTTCGTGTATACGTAGATACACAAGTTTAGCACAGCATTATTAATAGTGTTGAACAACATAATGCTTTATTAAGGATATAAATATCAATTAAAAAATAAGTGTTGTTCAATGAAAATACCTAAAATCAATAGATAGTTCTAAACTGAGTGTCCAAATGATTTATAATGCATTATTATTTGTACCACTATTAGGTGTAATGGTAGAAACTATATATACTTCTAAAGTTACAGTACTATCTAATCGTTATTTTTTATTGATTTCTCTTTTTTTTATAGGGGTGGGGGGATTGACTAAAACAAATGGATTGGATATTAATGCTTATACAGCAATATTTGAAAGCCCAATAACGGCAAATGATATATGGGAATTTGGTCAGTTTGAACCATTTTTTTTATTACTTTGTAATTGTTTTCCATCATATGAATCGTTTATATTTGTGTTTATGGTTATTAATTTGATTTTCATATCAAGAACAATAAAACGATACTCGCCTTATACCTGTTTATCCCTTTTTGTATATATTACAGGGTATTATTTGTTAGGACCTATGGGACAAATACGACAAGCAATTGCAATTTCAATAATGATATATGCATGGAGATATTTTAATGAAAAAAGAATATTATTCTGGGTAGCTATAGCTAGTCTTTTTCATTACTCTGCTATAATTTGCATTTTGTTATATTTTATTCCCGATAAACTAAAAAGTGTAAAGTTTTATGTGTTAATAGTGGCTATTTCAGTAATTGTATATATTCCAATACAAGGAATTATGATGAATTTATTAGCAAATGTCATGGGAAATAGTCTAGGTGTCGCAGGTGCTAAAGTAGCTTTGTATTTATCTACTGAATCAACGCAGATTAGTATATTATACTTAATGTATAAGTTATTGATTTTATCTCTTCTACTTTGGAAGAGAAATGCACTGCTTAGTATAAGAATTTTTCCAAAACTATTGAATATTTATGTTGTGTCAATACTTATGTGGCTTTTTCTATCTTTTTCAGGGAGTCTAGGTGGAAGATTATCTTTATATTTTTCTATGACTGAGATATTGCTATTACCTTATATATTTTGGGCTTTTCGTAACGCCCAACTTAGGTTTATTGTTTATCCAATATTTATAACTCTTTGTATTTATCAGTATTATTCATTTCTATATGAATATGCTTTTATATTTTTACCATATAAATCAATTTTCTCATGAAAATTTTATATCTTATAACTGGCATGTTTAATTCAGCTGGGATGGAACGCACAGTTGCCAATAAAGCTAACTACTTTTCTGAGAGAGGACATGATGTAACAATTATTACTACTGACCAGTGTAAGCAAGAATATTTTTATTATATATCTCCAATGGTAACTAAAGTTGATTTAGATATAGACTTTTCAAAGGAGGATGACAGGGACATAATTACTAGAACATTGGTGTTTTATAAAAAGAATAAACTATTTAAGAAACGATTAAAAGAATATCTATGTCTTCATAAACAAGATGTAGTAGTTTCACTTATGTTTAAAAGTGTTGATTTTTTATACAAAATTAAGGATGGTAGTATAAAAATCATAGAGCATCATTTTTCTAGAGATATCTATATTCAACAAAGTGAAGCATTACAGTGGGGTTTGTTAAAAAAAATAATTTATAAGGTAAGAGAATATTTTATAATACATAATTTGGCGAGGTATGCTTGTTTTGTTGTATTGACTCATGAGGATGCAGTAGAGTGGAGAAAATGTTTAAAGAATGTAATAGTCATGCCAAACAGTATTGAGTATCATAAAGAATTGTTGGCACCTTTGCAGAATAAAATTGTAGTTTCTATAGGACGGTTGGATTATCAAAAGGGATATGATCTTTTTCTTCCTATATGGAAAGCTGTTGTATCTGAACATCCAGAATGGAAGCTTAGTATTTACGGGAATGGAGTGATGAGAGATGCTTTATTTGATAAAATTGAGGAACTTGATTTAATATCATCTGTTAGCATCTATGATTCCGTTACTGATGTGAATTCAGTTTTAATGGAGGGGGGGATTTATGTACTTCCTTCTAGATATGAAGGTCTTCCTATGGTGATGCTTGAATCTATGAGTGTTGGGTTACCAGTAATTGCTTTTAAATGTAAATGTGGTCCTCTTGATATTATTGAAGATGGTAAAGATGGATATTTGATAGAGTGTTTTGATAGCCAGTCTTTTATAGAAAAATTAAACTATTTAATGGATTATGAGGAGGTTAGGATATCTATGGGGATAGAATGTAAGCGAAAAATGGCAAACTATTCACATGACGTGATATGTAAAAGATGGGAACAATTATATCGAGACTTAATAAATAAAAGTTATATATATGAGTAAGAGGGTGCTTTTTTATTCAAGCGTAACCTCAAAAAAGTTGTTTGATACGCAAAAATTTTATCGAATAGATATTGATATACTTAGGGATTTAGGATATACTGTGATCTTGTCAAACAAAGTCTTTGACGTTCTCTCATTTTGGAAATACGATTTTGTATTTGCTTATTTCTATCGAAAAGCTTTTTTGGTAGCTTTGTTTGCACGGCTTTATGGCAAAGATACTTATTTTACTGGGGGAATTGATGACTTAGATGAAAGTTATGCTTCATCTAAACGATATCTTATTCAGAAAATATTATTCAATTTATGTTACCTAATTTCTAAATCTTGTATTATAGTATCTCATTCAGATTTAAAAAATATAAAGAAGTGTTTATGTTACAAAACACTTAAGAAAACTTCCTTTTCAGAACATGCAATTAATACTGATGTTTTTTCTAATTCATTAAGTAAGAAGGATTATTTTCTATCCATTGGCTGGATGGGAAGCATAGAAAATGTGCAAAGAAAGGGGATTGATACTGCCATTAAACTTTTTGCACGAATAAGAGAAATACCCAAATTTGAACACTATAAATTTTTTATTATTGGTAAAGAAGGAGATGGAACCTCATATCTTCAGTCGTTGATAAAAAAGCTAAATTTGAATGATTCTGTTAAACTGATAGGGGAATGCCCAGAAAATGAAAAGATAATGTATTTGAAGCAAAGTCGGTATTATTTTCAGCTTTCTAAATATGAAGGCTTTGGGCTGGCTGCATTAGAAGCATTATGCGCAAATTGTATCCTAATTCATTCTGGTAAGGGAGGATTATCTAATCCTGTCTATTCAAATCAACTTCTCTTTGATATTGATAATGTTTTTGACAATGAACTCTCTGTGCTAATTGAGAAGATAAGTTCCTTTAGTCCTCCAATCCTAAATAATGATATACTGTTGTATTATGATATCCAAAGAAGAAAGGAAGATCTCAAAGCAATTATTTCAGATGAATGTAAATAGAGTTAATATTTAAATCATTATGTCAGTATTCAAAGACAAAGTTTTATTAATTACCGGTGGAACTGGTTCCTTCGGTAATGCTGTTTTGCGTCGTTTTCTTGATTCCGACATCAAAGAGATCCGCATATTTTCCAGAGATGAGAAGAAGCAGGATGACATGCGTCATCACTTGCAGAATCCCAAAGTGAAGTTTTACATTGGGGATGTGCGTGACAAACGTTCAGTTGATGATGCAATGAACGGCGTGGATTATATCTTCCATGCCGCTGCCTTGAAACAAGTTCCCTCATGTGAATTTTTTCCCACGCAGGCCGTTCGTACCAATGTCCTTGGTACAGAGAATGTCCTTGATTCAGCCATTGAACATGGTGTAAAGAATGTCGTGGTCCTTTCCACAGACAAAGCCGCTTATCCCATCAACGCCATGGGCATCAGCAAAGCCATGATGGAAAAAGTCGCCATTGCCAAAGGTCGTCAATTGGGGGAGGATGGCGCTACTACCATCTGCTGTACCCGTTATGGTAATGTAATGGCCAGCCGTGGTTCTGTGATCCCTTTATGGGTGGAACAAATGAAGGAAGGCAATCCTAT
This sequence comes from Bacteroides sp. Phil13, assembly GCF_001940965.1. Taxonomy (NCBI): domain Bacteria; kingdom Pseudomonadati; phylum Bacteroidota; class Bacteroidia; order Bacteroidales; family Bacteroidaceae; genus Bacteroides; species Bacteroides sp. Phil13. The sequence goes on from NZ_MSHA01000100.1 coordinate 116,009, forward strand.
TACTATAACGGACCCCAACATGACCCGTTTCATGATGACTCTGGATGATGCCGTAGACTTGGTACTGTATGCTTTTCAGCACGGCCATAACGGTGACCTTTTTGTCCAGAAGGCTCCTGCCGCTACACTGGATGTCCTGGCTGATGCGCTGAAAGAGTTGTACCATAGTACTGCTGAAGTCAAAGTCATCGGTACCCGCCACGGAGAGAAGCTGTATGAAACGCTGGTGACCCGTGAAGAGATGTCTAAGGCCATCGATATGGGTGATTACTACCGTATCCCCTGTGATACCCGCGACCTGAACTATGACAAATTCTTTGTGGAAGGCAGTGAGGAAGTCTCCCGTATAGAAGACTACCACTCCCATAACACCCACCGCTTGGATGTGGAAGGCATGAAGCAACTTCTCCTGAAGCTTTCCTTTATCCGCGAAGACCTTCATCTCTAATTCTTTCTCATTCTTAAAAAACTTAATGATTTTATGATACGAGTTGGCATAACGGGCCAGCCCGGCTTTGTAGGTACCCATCTCTACAATGAGCTCGGTCTATTTCCTGATGAATTCCTGCGTATCCCCTTTGAAGACTCCTATTTTCAGAGCGAGGATAAATTGCGTTCTTTTGTGCGTGAATGTGATGTTATCGTGCATCTGGCCGCTATGAACCGCCACCCGGATGCCCGTGTGCTTTATGATACGAACATCGGTCTGGTAAGCCAGTTGATATCCGCCATGGAAGCTGAGAAGGTAACTCCACATGTGCTATTCTCTTCTTCTACGCAGGAGGAACGCGATAATGAATACGGACGTTCCAAACGCGAAGGGCGTAGGCTGCTTGAAGAGTGGGCGGGACGGAACCGTGCCAGTTTTACCGGTATGGTCGTTCCCAATGTGTACGGTCCTTTTGGTCGTCCCAATTATAACTCTTTCATCGCTACTTTCTGCTATAAGTTGACTCATGGGGAAACTCCTGAGGTCCTTCAGGACAGTGTGGTGAATCTCATCTATGTGGGTAATCTCTGTAAACATATTATTGGGAAGATACGCGAAGCCGCTTCAAATGATGTTCAGGTGATTGAACGTGATTCAGTTCCTTATGACTTTGAGAAGAAAGTAACTACGATATTAGGTGTATTGGAAAACTTTAAATCTCTCTATTTCGATCAGGGTATCATTCCTGTCCTGAAGGATAAGAATGAAGTGAATCTTTTCAATACTTTCTGCGGTTATATTGACTTTGTTTCCGTCTATCCCCGTAAGCTGGTAAAACACGAAGACCCACGCGGTATGTTTGTGGAAACTGTTAAATTGGGTATTGGCGGGCAAGTCTCTTTTTCCACTACAGTTCCCGGTATCACACGCGGCAATCATTATCATACCCGTAAGATTGAACGTTTTACCGTTATCCGCGGAAAAGCCCGTATTCAGTTGCGTAAGATAGGTACGGATGAAGTTCTGAACTTCTATCTGGATGGCAATGAGCCTTGTTATGTGGATATGCCCGTCTGGTATACCCATAACATCACCAATATCGGGGATGAAGAACTCTATACCCAGTTCTGGATCAATGAATGGTATGACCCTTCTGACGGTGATACTTACTTTGCCCCTTGTAATAACACTGAAAACTATAAACAGAAATGAGCAAGCTTAAATTAATGACTATTATAGGCACCCGTCCGGAGATTATCCGCCTGTCTGCCACTATTAAACGTTGTGACCAATATTTCGATCAGGTACTGGTACATACGGGTCAGAATTATGATTACTCCCTGAATCAGGTGTTCTTTGAAGACCTGGGGCTTCGTGAACCTGACTACTACCTGAATGCTGTAGGGAAAGACCTTGGCGAGACTATCGGCAATATTATCGCTAAGTCTTACCAACTTATGGCAGAAATGCGTCCTGATGCGGTTCTCGTACTAGGTGATACAAATTCCTGCCTTTCCGTTATTGGCGCCAAGCGTCTTCATATCCCTATCTTCCATATGGAAGCGGGTAACCGCTGTTTTGATGAATGCCTTCCTGAAGAGACGAACCGGAGGATTGTCGATGTGACCGCTGACGTGAACCTTTGCTACTCCGAGCATGCCCGCCGTTACCTAAATGCTGCGGGTACTCCTAAGGAACGTACTTATGTGGTCGGTTCACCCATGGCTGAAGTTCTGCATAACAATCTGGAACAGATCAAGGGGAGTGATATTTTGGAAAAGCTTAAACTGGAAAAAGGAAAATATATTCTTCTGTCCGCCCATCGTGAAGAGAATATCGATACGGAGAAGAATTTCCTCAATCTGATGAATGCGGTTAATGAAATGGCAAAAAAATACGATATGCCTATTCTCTATTCTTGCCATCCGCGATCCAGGAAATTCATCGAACAGCGTGGCTTTGTATTTGACGAGCGGGTGATCCGTCACCAACCTTTGGGCTTTCATGCTTATAACCATCTTCAGATGAATGCTTTTGCTGTAGTTTCAGATTCGGGCACCCTGCCTGAAGAGAGCAGCTATTTCCTTTCAATCGGTCATCCTTTCCCTGCTGTTTGTATCCGTACGAGTACGGAGCGTCCCGAGGCTTTGGATAAGGGTAACTTTATCTTGGCCGGTATTACAACGGAACAGGTGTTGCAGGCTGTTGATGTGGCGGTGGAGATGAATCGTGCTGGAGCTTTGGGTATCCCTGTCGATGACTATACGGATGAGAATGTTTCGGTTAAGGTTGTGAAACTGATTCAGAGCTACACCGGGGTAGTGGATAAGATGGTTTGGAGAAAATATTGATTTGGAAGGATGAATATTCTGTTTCTTACTTTGCATCCTATTTCTGATATTTCTGAAAGAGGTATCTATACGGACCTGACGCGTGAGTTTATCCGTCATGGTCATCAGATATATATTGTGGTTCCTGCTGAACGCCGTTTTCATCTTCCCACAGGAATAAAAGAAAGTGACGGAGCTAAGATATTGAGTGTGAAAACTCTGAATATTCAGAAGACTAATCTTATAGAAAAAGGTCTTGGGACCTTGCTATTAGAATATCAGTATCAGCGTGCAATACGTAAATACTGGAAAAATATAAAGTTTGATCTGATACTGTATTCCACTCCTCCCATCACTTTCAACCGGGTGATTTCTTCTGTGAAGAGACGATGTGAAGCAAAAACGTATCTTTTGTTGAAGGACATATTTCCTCAAAACGCGGTTGACCTGGGAATGTTTTCAAAAGGCAGCTTTATATATAAGCTGTTCCGCAAGAAGGAGGAGAGACTTTATCAACTTTCCGACTATATTGGCTGTATGTCTCCCGCGAATGTGGAATATGTATTGAGACATAATCCTTCGATAACAGCAGAAAGAGTGGAGGTATGCCCTAACAGCATTGAATTGTACGGGAAGGAATCAGAATATAACAATGGCGGTTTGCTCCAAAAACTGAATATTCCAACGGATAAACTATTACTCATTTATGGTGGTAACTTGGGGCGTCCACAAGGAATTGATTTTCTGATGGATGTATTGGCTGCTAATGAGAAACGAACTGATACTTATTTTGTAGTAGTTGGTAACGGTACTGAATATGGGAAGATTTCTCAATGGTTTCGGAATAATACTCCTCATAATTCCTGCTTAATTCCATCTCTTCCCAAGCAGGAATACGATGATTTGGTGAGTGCATGTGATGTAGGCCTGATTTTTCTGGACAATCGTTTCACAATTCCTAATTATCCTTCCAGATTACTATCTTATTTAGAAAACAGAATGTCCGTGCTGATGGCTACGGACATGAATACGGATATTGGTCCAATTGCCGAAAAGAATGGATATGGTTTATGGACGGAAAGTGGAAATCTGGAAACATTTATGGAGATGGTTGAGTTTGTTGCCGAGGACAGAGAAAGGTTAAAGTTAATGGGTGAGAAAGGGTATGATTACCTGAAGGACAATTATACCGTAGAGAGAACATACAGGATTATTATGAAACATTTCCAATAACCAAAATCATGTATGTACATTTTGTAAAACGTCTGATTGATTTTATCATAGTCTTTTGTACATTAATGATTATCTGGCCGATATTATTACTAATTTCTATCTGGCTGCATTTTGCTAATAAAGGTACTGGTACATTCTTTATGCAGGAACGTCCGGGCAAGCATGGCAAAATTTTCAAAGTTATCAAATATAAGACGATGACTGACGAACGTGATGAAAATGGAAACCTGCTGTCGGATGAGAAGCGTTTGACAAAAATAGGAAAATTCATTCGTTCCACTTCTATTGATGAATTGCCACAATTGATTAATGTGCTGAAAGGCGATATGGCTTTGATAGGTCCCCGCCCTTTACTTCCCCAATACCTTCCTCTTTATTCCAAAGAACAGGCCCGTCGTCATGCAGTCCGGCCAGGCATTACAGGTTGGGCACAGGTGAATGGACGTAATGCCATTTCCTGGACAAAGAAATTTGAACTGGATGTGTGGTACGTGGATCATTGTTCTTTCTTACTGGATTTGAAAATTATATTTCTTACAATAAAGAAGGTCTTTGTACGTGAAGGAATCAGTTCTGATACTTCTGTCACTATGGAGGCTTTTACCGGAAACAATTGAAACTTTAAAAAATGTATTTATATGGTGCCAGTGGTCATGCTAAAGTGATCATTGATATATTACGTGCGAATAATGAAAAACTTGAAGCATTATTTGATGATAATGAAGCGATTGATTCTCTTCTTAATTATCCCGTTTTACGTTCGTCGGAAGTCCGCGGACCGTTGATAATCAGTATTGGTGATAATGGTATTCGCAGGAAGATAGCTGAAAGTCTGCATGCTACCTTTGGTAATGCTTTTCATCCTTCAGCCATTATATCTGAAGAAGCTGTAATAAAAGAAGGTACGGTCGTGATGCAGGGAGCCATCATACAATCCGGTGTCTGTATCGGCAGGCATTGTATTATCAATACTGGGGCTTCTGTGGATCATGAGTGCATAATTGAGGATTATGTACATATCTCTCCTCATTGTACCCTTTGTGGCAATGTGCAGATAGGGGAGGGCAGTTGGATTGGTGCAGGTACTACCATTATTCCGGGTGTAAAAGTGGGTAAATGGAGTGTGATCGGTGCCGGTTCTGTCGTCACAAAAAATATTCCGGATAATGTTCTGGCTGTAGGGAATAGATGTAAAATCATAAAGAACTTATTATAGTTTTCTTTTAATCATATAATTTCATGGACAAGAGAATTTATCTTTGCCTCGCTCATATGAGCGGCAAGGAGCAAGACTTTATACGCGAAGCCTTTGATACCAACTGGGTAGTTCCTTTGGGACCTAACGTCAATGCTTTCGAAGAAGATCTGAAACATTTTGTGGGACAGAATAAGGAAGTTGTCGCATTATCGGCAGGTACGGCAGCCATCCATTTAGGTTTAATTCAGTTGGGCGTCAGTACAGGTGATGAAGTGATCTGCCAGTCATTCACTTTCTGTGCTTCAGCTAATCCTGTAGCTTATCAGGGGGCAACTCCTGTATTTATCGATAGTGAAGAAGACACTTGGAATATGGACCCTGCTTTACTGGAAGAGGCTATCAAAGACAGAATTGCGAAAACTGGTAAAAAGCCTAAAGCCATTCTTCCGGTTCATCTTTATGGTATGCCTGCCAGAATTGATGAGATTTGTGCTATTGCATCGAAATATGACATTCCGGTGTTGGAAGATGCCGCCGAGGCTTTAGGATCCGAGTTCAAGGGACAAAAGTGTGGTACATTCGGTACTTTTGGTGTGTTGTCTTTCAATGGAAATAAGATGATCACTACTTCGGGTGGTGGTGCGTTAATCGTTCCTGATGAAGCGGCAAAGAAGCAGACCATGTTTTATGCTACTCAGGCCCGTGAACCTTTCCCTCATTACCAGCATGAAAAGATCGGTTATAACTACCGCATGAGTAATATTTGTGCGGGTATCGGTCGTGGTCAGATGACTGTGCTGGAAGATCATATTGCCCATCACCGCCATGTACATGATCTTTATGCAAAAGCTTTTGAAGATGTGGATGGCATTACACTGAAATCTAATCCTGACGATCGTTTCAATGCTAACTATTGGTTATCTACGATTCTGATTGATCCTGAGAAGACCGGTACTAATTATGACGAAGTTCGTGTGCAACTTGATGCCAAAGGTATTGAGACTCGTCCTTTGTGGAAACCTATGCACCTTCAGCCTGTCTATGCAAATAATCCTCGCTATGTGAATGGTATTTCAGAACGTTTATTTAATATGGGATTATGTATTCCTGCCGGACCTTGGGTGACAGATGAAGACGTAGCGTACATCGTGGAGCAAATAAAGGCATGTTTGAAAAAGTAAATCATAGCGCTTTGGTATAATATTCATTTATAACTACTTACAACTTTTCTCAGAAAAACTACTCTCTTCGCTCATTTTCCTACTTTTATTAGAGATTTAATCCTCATCTTTGCATCAACGTTGATCAACAAAGTGAATTAAAACAGAATTTAAATCTCTAAATGAAAAAGTATGAGTGTAATTTTTAGAACGGTAGAGAGACCGTCTGACCCTCGGGTTGAGAATTCTCCCAAAAAGTTTTTCCCTCAGTTGATAACTTTAGGACAGAGTGTAGACTTGGCATTCATAGCCCAGAAGATGCAGGATCGTTCTTCGCTTTCTATTGGTGATATCCGGAGTACTATGCAGAACTTCGTGGAGAAGCTGAAAGAACAGTTGCTGGAAGGCAAAACAGTAAATATTGCAGGATTGGGTGTATTTATGCTGGCTGCAAAATCTAAGGGAGAAGATAAAACTGAAGATGTGACCGCCAAGAGTGTGGAGAGTGTTCGTATCTGCTTCCAGGCTAACAGGGAATTGAAGATAACCAAGACTGCTACCCGTGCCGGTGAAAAACTGGATCTGGTCAGCTTGGATGATTATCTGAAAAATTTAGCTAATGCTCCATCAGGAGGTGGCTCAGATGGTGGCTCAGGAGGTAATTCGGGTGATGGGGGAATAGAAGACGATCCTCTGGGATAATTTCCAAAGCCAGCAGCTTTGGAAATTAAAGAATTAAGAATTAAAAATTAAAGACTGCGCAGTCTGTTGATCACTGAATATTAATCATTAAAAAAGTTTCTCTTATGAAAAAAACGAGTTGGAATGTGATATTGAAAGTCATTATTGCCGTAGCCAGTGCCATTGCAGGTGTGATTGGCGGTCAGGCAATGACCATTTAAGAATAAGTTTGATATAGACGTAAAGAGCTGTTTTCGAATTTCGGAAATGGCTCTTTTTTTGTTTGGTAGAATAGGGATGATTTTGATTAATAAGCGTTATCTTTGCCATCCCTTTATAATTCATAGTATTTAAAAATGGCAGAACAAAAAAGAACTCCCCGAAGTAACTCCAAGGCAAAAGTGCAGCCTGTAACTGACTACGGACGTATACAGCCGCAGGCGCCGGAATTGGAAGAAGCTGTGCTGGGAGCATTGATGATTGAGAAAGACGCTTATTCATTGGTAAGTGAAATTCTTCGCCCGGAGTCTTTTTATGAACACCGGCACCAGTTGATTTATTCCGCTATCACCGATCTGGCTGTGAATCAGAAGCCGGTGGATATCCTCACGGTAAAAGAACAGCTTGCTAAACGTGGTGATCTGGAAGAGGTGGGCGGACCGTTCTACATTACCCAGTTGAGTAGCAAGGTTGCCTCTTCGGCACATATTGAATACCATGCCCGCATCATTGCGCAGAAAGCATTGGCTCGTGAATTGATTACATTTACCAGCAATGTTCAGAGCAAAGCTTTTGATGAGACTCTGGACGTGGATGACTTAATGCAGGAAGCTGAGGGAAGACTCTTTGAGATTTCTCAGCAGAACATGAAGAAGGATTATACACAGATTAATCCGGTTATTGCCGAAGCGTATCAATTAATTCAGAAAGCAGCTGCCCGTACAGATGGTTTAAGTGGTTTGGAAAGCGGATTTACCAAGTTGGATAAAATGACTTCAGGTTGGCAAAATTCTGACCTTATTATTATTGCTGCCCGTCCGGCAATGGGTAAGACGGCGTTCGTGCTTTCTATGGCAAAGAATATTGCGGTGAATTATCGCAATCCGGTAGCTGTGTTTTCACTTGAAATGAGCAACGTACAGTTGGTGAATCGTTTGATATCCAATGCGTGCGAGATTCCGAGTGAGAAAATCAAGAGTGGACAGTTGGCAGATTATGAATGGCAACAGTTGGACTATAAATTGCGTGATCTTCTGGATGCGCCGTTATATGTGGATGATACTCCTTCTTTGTCTGTATTTGAGCTTCGTACAAAAGCACGTCGTCTGGTGCGTGAGCATGGAGTAAGGATTATTATTATCGACTACCTGCAGCTGATGAATGCAAGTGGTATGTCGTTTGGTAGCCGCCAGGAAGAGGTAAGTACCATTTCGCGTTCGTTGAAAGGTTTGGCGAAGGAGTTGAATATTCCTATTATAGCCTTGTCGCAGTTGAACCGTGGTGTGGAGAGCCGTGAAGGTGAAGAAGGTAAACGTCCGCAACTGAGTGACTTGCGTGAATCGGGAGCCATTGAGCAGGATGCCGATATGGTGTGTTTCATTCATCGTCCTGAATATTATAAAATCTATACATCGCAAGATGGTACTGATTTGCGTGGTATGGCAGAAATTATTATTGCCAAGCATCGTAATGGTGCGGTAGGTGATGTTCGTTTGCGCTTTATCGGTCAGTATACCCGTTTCCAGAATCCGGAGGATGATATGGTGATTCCGCATCCGGCAGAAGGAGGCGGAGCTACTTATGGCTCCAAAATAAATGCGGTAGGTGATGGCAGTATACCGCCTCCAGCTGAGTTCGCTCCTCAAACAGATAATCCGTTTGGTGGGGTGGGGTCGGATGGACCGTTGCCATTCTAGTTTGTTTTGTTTATGAAATGGATGTTTTTTGAGTAGAAAATCATATCTTTGCAAAAAAGAAGGTTAAAAATGTCTGCAAATCAATATATAAATATGTTTTCCGCCCATCTGTTTTGGGATGTGCGGAGAGAAGATTTAGACCTTGATAAGCACTCTGAGTATATCATAAAAAGAGTGTTGGAATATGGTTTGCTGAAAGACTGGAATTTGCTTCGGTCGTATTACGGATTATTTAAGATTGTTGAAGTTACGAAAGAAATGAGAGATTTAGAGCCTCGTGCTTTAGCTTATATTTCTGCCATATCTAAAACACCTAAAGAACAGTTCAGATGTTATGCTTATCGACAATTGAACCCTCAACACTGGAACTTTTAAAAAAGTTACAGCAACTTCCTGAACTTCGTGATACACGATTAGTAGGAGGAACAGCACTTGCTTTGCAATTAGGGCATCGGAAATCTATTGATTTGGATTTCTTTGGCACAATCAATTGTGATACTCAAGAATTGGTTGATGCTATAAAGAGTGTTGCTACTCTTACTATTTTGAAAGAGTCTCCTCATATACATATTTATTTAATAGATGGTATAAAAGTGGATATTGTGAACTATAAATATCCGTGGCTTGATGAAGTGGTACTAAAACAGGAAATCAGGATGGCTAGTTTTAAAGACATTGCTGCAATGAAAATAACTGCGGTGGTAGGGCGGGGAACTAAGAAGGATTTTATAGATATTGCATTCTTGTTACGTCATTTCTCTTTGGATGAGATTCTGAGTTTTTATTCATTGAAATATAATGATGGTTCTATTTTCATGGCGATGAAAAGTCTGGCTTATTTTGATGATGCAGAAAATGAGCCAATGCCTGATATGTTTGTGAATCAGTCTTGGGAGCAAATAAAAGAATATATCCTATCAAAGATTTCTTGATATATTTTCCCTGTCAACCCAAAAAATCTTATTACCTTTGCGGGTCACTTTTGGAAACAATAAAAAATTAATGATATGAATATCTCTTATAATTGGTTGAAAGAGTATGTCGATTTCGATTTGACACCGGAAGAAGTTGCGGCTGCATTGACTTCTATAGGTCTGGAAACAGGTGGTGTAGAAGAAGTGCAAACAATTAAAGGCGGACTGGAAGGTCTCGTGATAGGTGAAGTGTTGACATGCGTTCCTCATCCGAATTCAGACCACATGCATGTGACTACTGTGAATCTGGGACAGGGAGAACCTGTACAGATAGTATGCGGTGCACCGAATGTGGCTGCCGGTCAGAAAGTGGTAGTTGCTACTTTGGGTGCAAAACTCTATGATGGGGATGAATGTTTTACGATTAAAAAGTCAAAACTCCGTGGTATTGAGTCTAACGGCATGATTTGTGCTGAAGATGAAATAGGTATCGGTACGGATCATGCAGGTATTATCGTTTTGCCGGCTGATGCAGTTCCGGGAACTCTTGCCAAAGATTATTATAACATCAAGAGCGACTATGTGCTGGAAGTGGATATCACTCCGAATCGTGCCGATGCTTGTTCGCATTATGGTGTAGCTCGTGACTTGTATGCTTATCTGGTGCAAAATAATAAACCGACTTCTCTGAAGAGGCCGTCTGTAGATACTTTCTCCGTTGAAAATAATGATTTGGATATCAAAGTTACAGTTGAAAACACTGAGGCTTGCCCTCGCTATGCCGGTGTAACGGTGAAAGGCGTAACGGTTAAAGAAAGTCCGGAATGGTTGCAGAATAAACTCCGTATCATCGGACTGCGTCCTATCAATAATGTAGTAGATATCACAAATTACATTGTTCATGCATTCGGTCAACCGTTGCACTGCTTTGATGCGGATAAAATTGAAGGTGGTGAAGTAGTGGTAAAGACAATGCCTGAAGGTACTCCGTTTGTCACATTGGATGGTGTGGAACGCAAATTATCCGATCGTGACCTGATGATTTGTGACAAGGAAAAACCGATGTGTATTGCCGGTGTATTCGGCGGTTTGGATTCCGGTTCTACGGAAACCACCAAGGATGTTTTCATTGAGAGTGCTTATTTCCATCCGACATGGGTCCGTAAGACGGCTCGTCGTCATGGGCTGAATACAGATGCTTCTTTCCGTTTTGAAAGAGGTATTGATCCTAATATCACTATTTATTGCCTGAAGCTGGCTGCCATGATGGTGAAAGAACTGGCCGGCGGTACTATTTCCTCTGAAATTAAAGATGTTTGTGCTACTCCTGCTCAGGATTTCATCGTAGAATTATCTTATGAGAAGGTATATTCATTGGTAGGCAAGGTGATTCCGGTGGAGACAATCAAGAGTATTGTTACCAGTCTGGAAATGAAAATAACCAATGAGACTGCAGAAGGCTTGACTCTGGCTGTACCTCCTTATCGTGTAGATGTACAACGTGATTGTGATGTTATTGAAGATATCCTCCGTATTTATGGATATAATAATGTAGAGATACCATCTACGTTGAAGTCCAGCTTGACAACGAAAGGCGAACATGATAAATCTAACAAGTTACAGAATTTGGTAGCTGAACAGTTGGTAGGTTGTGGTTTCAATGAAATTTTGAATAATTCTCTGACACGCGCCGGTTATTATGATGGTATGGAAACTTATCCTTCTAAGAATCTGGTAATGTTGCTGAACCCGTTGAGTACAGATCTGAATGCAATGCGTCAGACTTTGTTGTTCGGTGGTCTGGAAAGTATCTCTCATAACGCCAACCGTAAGAATGCCGACTTGAAATTCTTCGAATTCGGAAATTGCTATTATTTCGATGCAGAAAAGAAGAATCCCGAAAAGTCGTTGGCTGCTTATACAGAGAATTATCATCTCGGATTGTGGGTAACGGGTAAGAAAGTATCCAACTCTTGGGCGCATGCTGACGAAGAAAGTTCTGTATATGAATTGAAAGCTTACGTAGAAAATATTTTCCTCCGTTTAGGGCTGAATATGAGAAATCTGGTAGTAGGTAATCTGGTGGACGATATTTATGCTACTGCCTTGTCTGTACAGACTAAAGGTGGAAAGCGTCTTGCTACATTCGGTATCGTAACGAAGAAGATTCTCAAAGCTTTCGATATTGATAATGAAGTATATTACGCTGATCTGAACTGGAAAGAGTTGATGAAAGCTATTCGTTCTGTAAAGATCAGTTATACGGAAATCTCCAAATTCCCGGCTGTGAAACGTGACCTTGCCTTGTTGATCGATAAGAAGGTGCAGTTTGCGGAGATAGAAAAGATTGCTTATGAAACTGAGAAGAAGTTGCTGAAAGAAGTATCTCTTTTCGATGTTTATGAAGGCAAGAATCTTGAAGCCGGCAAAAAATCGTATGCTGTCAGCTTCCTGTTGCAGGATGAAACGCAGACACTGAACGATAAGATGATCGATAAGATAATGTCGAAACTCGTGAAGAATCTGGAAGATAAACTGGATGCAAAACTTCGATAATTAATTAAAAGTTAAATAGTTAAACATTAAAATATTATTCCAATGGGAAGAGCGTTTGAATATAGAAAAGCTGCCAAATTGAAAAGATGGGGTCACATGGCAAAGACCTTTACAAGACTGGGTAAACAAATT
>NZ_MSHA01000101.1:0-29102 GCF_001940965.1 Bacteroides sp. Phil13
CCGTGTGGAAGGGGATAGATTGGTACAAAGGATAGAAGCATTACCCGGCTTTCCGGTATTTAAAACTAAATCCGGTGGTGAACCGCTTTGCCAGTTTATAACAACTCTCAATCAAGCACCGGTGTTTGAACAAGTGTACTATCGTAGTGAAATAGACGGCATTGTCAGCCGTTTTGGACGTTATACCGACGGGTATGTTTTTGATATGACCTTCCCGGATGCTGAACCATTGAGTATGTGGATGATACAAGATGCCCGTATTGCTTATTTTACGGGCAACTTTGCACCTATATTACTACGCTTTGCCTGCTGGATTGCGTATGGAGTGGCTGCAACTCCTTTCGAAACAGTGGCCATTCATACCAGTACCATTTGCTATCAAGGTAAAGCTGTGTTCTTTTTGGGAGAGAGTGGTACTGGAAAAAGTACGCACACCCGTTTGTGGCGCGAAAACATAGAGGGAGCTGTTCTGCTGAATGATGACAGTCCTATTCTTCGCATCATAGACGGAAAACCATGGGTATATGGTAGTCCATGGAGTGGAAAGACACCTTGCTACAAAAATGAGAGTTATCCGTTAGCAGCCTGTGTACGATTGTCGCAAGCTACATTCAATAAAATAGAACGGCTAAATATAGCTCAGGGCTATGGAGCTTTACACCCTTCATGTCCTCCTTGTTTTGCCTATGATGATGCATTGTATGACTCTATCAGTGAGACTTTGAGTAATTTACTTTCGAACGTGCCGGTTTATCATCTGTCTTGTCTTCCTGATGCGGCGGCGGCTCGTCTTTCTTGTGAAACAATTTTCGGAGCATGCGAAAAATAACGGTATCCAATGACTTTTTTGCCGGAGTGGCTGAGGCTTTAAAACAAGGGCAAAATGTGAAACTTTTGATTGATGGGCAAAGCATGTATCCTTTTATCAGGGGAGGAGTAGACCAGGTGGAAGTGGTTTCTTATCCTTCTGAGGATGAACTACCTGCCTGGTGCTGCCCTTTTTATCAATGGGAAGGGCGGTACATGATTCATCGTTATATAGGTCGTGAAGGGAATGAATACCTGATGCTGGGGGATGGAAATGTGTTCCGGATAGAACGGGTGAAGCGGGAAGATATTATCGGAATATTGAGAACGATCTATCGCCCTGACGGAACAGTGCAGGATTGCCGGGATACACGCTGGTTGAAGAAAGCGGAATGGTGGTATCGACTACGTTTTTTACGTCGTTGGTTGTTACCTGCCTTTAAGATGTTACACATCGGATAGAGTATTTAACTAAAATTATTACGGAAAAATTTCCTTAATTACGAATGTCGTTGTACTTTTGTCGCAACTTTATAACACATATAAACAAAAAATTGAAGATTATGTCAAAAGTAACCGTAGTAGGTGCAGGTAACGTAGGTGCTACATGCGCTAATGTGTTGGCCTTTAATGAAGTGGCTGACGAAGTGGTAATGCTGGATGTTAAAGAAGGCGTTTCAGAAGGTAAGGCAATGGATATGATGCAGACTGCTCAATTGTTGGGTTTTGATACCACCATTGTAGGCTGTACCAATGACTATGAGAAGACTGCAAATTCTGACGTTATCGTTATCACATCAGGTATTCCCCGTAAGCCGGGTATGACTCGTGAAGAGTTGATCGGTGTAAATGCCGGTATCGTGAAAACAGTTGCTGAAAATGCATTGAAATATTCCCCCAACGCTATCCTTGTAGTTATTTCTAATCCGATGGATACAATGACTTATCTGGCATTGAAATCTCTGGGTCTTCCTAAGAACCGTGTTATCGGTATGGGTGGTGCTTTGGATAGCTCTCGTTTCAAATACTTCCTTTCTCAGGCTTTGGGTTGCAATGCAAACGAAGTAGAAGGTATGGTAATCGGTGGTCACGGTGATACAACTATGATTCCTTTGGCTCGCCTGGCTACATACAAAGGACAGCCGGTTAGCACTTTGTTGAGCGAAGAAAAATTGAACGAAGTTGTTGCTTCTACTATGGTAGGTGGTGCAACTCTGACTAAGTTGTTGGGTACTTCTGCATGGTATGCACCGGGTGCAGCAGGAGCTTATGTAGTTGAGTCTATCATCCACAACCAGAAGAAGATGATTCCTTGCTCTGTATTGTTGGAAGGCGAATATGGTGAATCTGATCTTTGTATCGGTGTTCCCGTTATCCTGGGCAAGAACGGTATTGAAAAAATCGTTGAATTGGAACTGACTGCTGACGAAAAAGAAAAATTTGCTGCCAGCGCTAAGGCTGTTCACGGAACTAACGCTGCATTGAAAGAAGTAGGTGCTCTCTAATTGAGAAAATCTTTCTTATAAATAAATTAATAGGGGCTGATTCCATCAAGAATCAGCCCCTTAATTTTGCTATATATTCAATCTCAGAAGTAGTCTGATAATGTTATTTATCTTACATCCGCCCCCCACATCAATTTATTGCGAAGCGTATCAAAGAAAATATGATTGAAGCGCTTGATTACCTTAATACTGTAATCAGCCCGTGAGATTCGCAAGCGGGTTGTCTCTTTGCAGGATTCACTACGCCCGTCGATGGCAACCAGGAAACTGTGGCTACGGCTTTCTACGTCAAGAGTGATTTCCCAATCATCACAAATAACGATGGGGCGGACATTCAAACTATGCGGAGCCACCGGAGTGATAGCAATTGTTTTGCTATGAGGCACGATAACCGGACCACCGACACTCAACGAATAAGCCGTGGAACCGGTAGGGGTGGATACCACCAACCCGTCCGCCTGATAAGTGGTGAGATGGGCACCGTTGATAGCAGTATGAATGCTGATCATTGAAGAACTATCGCGTTTCAATACAGCAATTTCATTGAGTGCATAAGGCGATTCCATCAATTTTTTGTCATCACAATGTAATTGCAACACGCTACGTTCTTCCACCTTGTAGTGGTTATTATAAATCTCATCGAAAGTCTCTTCCATCTCTTCCGGAGAAATGTCTGCCAGGAAACCGAGGCGGCCGGTATTGATGCCCAGAATGGGAATATTCTTTTTGCCTACCCGGCTGGCTGCTTTCAGGAACGTACCGTCGCCCCCGATACTGATGACCATATCTGCTGTAAAATCGTCTCCGTCGAAGAGTTCGGCGGAAGCAATAGTCATGTGCAGGTCGGAAGTCAGGAAGTTATAAAACTCCCTGCAAATGCAAAGCTGGGCATTACGCCGCTCCAACAAGCGGAATAAAGTTTCCGCATGTGTTGATTTTTTTGCTTGGTAAGTATTTCCAAATATGGCAAATTTCATCGTCTGTACTTTCTTAATGAAATGCAAATATGGCGTTTTTTTCTCAGAACGCTGCCAATGTATCGCTATTATTTGTACATTTGCGGCAAACTATGATCCGAATTATGACTAGATTAAGTGTAAACATAAACAAGATTGCGACGTTGCGTAATGCGCGTGGAGGGGATGTCCCTAATGTGGTGAAAGTAGCACTGGATTGTGAAAGCTTTGGTGCGGAAGGAATTACCGTACATCCACGCCCTGATGAACGTCATATACGCCAGAGGGATGTGTATGATCTTCGCCCGTTGCTTCGTACTGAATTTAATATCGAAGGATATCCTGCCCCCGAATTTATTGATCTGGTATTGAAAGTGAAGCCGCATCAGGTGACTCTGGTTCCGGATAGTCCGACTCAGTTGACTTCTAATGCAGGCTGGGATACCAAGCAGAATCTGGAATTTCTGACCGAAGTACTCGAAACATTTAATGATGCAGGCATCCGTACTTCCGTATTTGTATCGGCAGATGCGGAGATGATAGAGTATGCTGCCAAAGCTGGTGCCGACCGGGTGGAACTCTATACCGAACCCTATGCGACCGCTTATCCGCAGAATAAGGAAGCTGCCGTTGCGCCTTTTGTAGAAGCCGCCAAAGTGGCACGTAGTCTGGGGCTAGGGCTGAATGCCGGACATGACCTGAGTTTGGTGAATCTGAATTATTTATATCAAAACATTCCATGGATGGATGAAGTCTCTATCGGACACTCGCTGATAAGCGATGCTCTGTATCTGGGATTGGAACGTACCATTCAGGAATATAAAAACTGTCTTCGTTGATGAATGCAATGTTGTTATTAGCCCAAGTGGCTCCGGCGCTGACCGATTCTATTGCGGGCGCCAATCCGGTATTAACTCCGGTAGCTGGTCCTGAAGAGATGAACTTATGGAGCATGGCTGTCAAGGGTGGTTGGATTATGATCGTTCTTGGACTGCTGTCCATCCTTTGTTTCTACATCTTGTTCGAACGCAACTATGTGATCAGGAAAGCCGGCAAGGAGGATCCGATGTTCATGGATAAGATAAAGGATTATATCTTGGATGGAGAAATAAAAGCCGCCATAGCCTATTGCCGCAGCGTAAATACTCCGGCTGCCCGTATGATTGAGAAAGGTATCAGCCGTTTGGGACGTCCGGTGAATGATGTGCAGGCTGCGATTGAGAATGTGGGAAACATTGAGGTAGCGAAACTGGAAAAAGGATTGACGATTATGGCAACCATTTCCGGAGGTGCGCCGATGATTGGTTTCCTCGGTACAGTGACCGGTATGGTGCGTGCTTTCTACGAAATGGCTAATGCAGGTAACAACATCGATATCACATTGCTTTCGGGCGGTATCTACGAGGCTATGATCACTACGGTAGGTGGTTTGATCGTGGGTATTATTGCGATGTTTGCCTATAACTACCTCGTGACTCTGGTAGACGGCGTGGTGAATAAGATGGAGGCTAAAACCATGGCATTTATGGACCTCCTGAATGAACCCGCTTCCTAAATAATTAATAATTAGTAATTAATAATTGAACTAAGCGTGCTACAACGTAGAGCTAAAATATCGCCCAATTTCAGTATGGCATCCATGACGGACGTCATCTTTCTGTTGCTGATCTTTTTTATGATCACGTCTACGGTTGTTTCACCGAACGCTATCAAGGTGTTGCTTCCGCAGGGAAAACAGCAGACGTCGGCTAAGCCCTTGACGCGGGTTATTATCGATAAGGACCTGAATTTTTACGCGGCGTTTGGAAATGATAAGGAGCAAGCGATTGCTTTGGAAGAATTGACTCCTTTCCTGCAATCGTGCGCTGCGAAAGAACCGGAAATGTATGTGGCGCTTTATGCTGATGAAGCTGTGCCTTACAGGGAAATCGTGAAAGTGCTGAATATTGCCAATGAGAATAAGTTCAAGATGGTGCTGGCTACACGCCCGCCTGAAAGCAAATAAATGTACGATGGGTAAATTGTACATTGTAAATGGTTAAATTGTAAATGGCAATGGTGGATCCGAAGAAGAAAGGCAAATATATAGGAATGGTAGGTGCGCTGCTGGTACATGTAGCGTTCATTCTCCTGTTGATACTGGTTGGCTTCGTTTTGCCGGAGCAGCAGGATGAAGACGGTATGCCGGTAATGCTGGGTGAAGTGCCCAATGCATTTGGAAGTGCTGATCCCTCCCTAGTGAAAGTGGATGTGATGCCTGAGACCGTTGCCCCTAAAGTACAGGAGACGGTAGAACAGGAGATGCTTACCCAGGAGGATGAAGAAACCGTTGTTATCAAGCCCAAAGCAGAACCTAAAAAAAAGGAAGAAGTAAAGAAGAAACCGGAAAAACCGGAGAAGACGGAAGCCGAGAAAGCGGAAGAAGCTCGGAAGTTGGCGGAAGCTAAAGCCGAGCGGGAACGCAGGGAGGCGGAAGAGGCTGCTCGTAAGAGGGTGGCAGGTGCTTTCGGAAAAGGAGCACAAATGGGAAGCAAAGGTACGACTGAGGGAACAGGTATCCAGGGAAGTCCCACCGGAAATGCGCCAGAAGGTGCGTCGAGTGGAACGGGAGGTTATGGAACTTTTGACCTCGGCGGACGTTCTATAGGACAAGGAGGTTTGCCGCGTCCGGCATATAATGTGCAGGATGAAGGGATTGTGGTGGTTTCTATTACTGTAAATCCGGCAGGACATGTTATTGCTACCAGTATTGACCGGAAGACCAATACCATAAATTCTGCCTTGCGGAAGGCGGCTGAAGATGCTGCTAAGAAAGCGCGTTTCAATGCTGTAAGCGGTTTGAATAACCAGACAGGAACGATAACATATTACTTTAAACTAAAATAATAAGGAGAACAATTATGGGTACAGTTTATGTTTTTTTTGCAGACGGATTTGAAGAAGTGGAAGCTTTCACCTCTGTGGATGTAATGAGACGTGCAGGGCTGAACGTGGAAATGATAACGGTGACTCCCGATGAGATAGTAACAGGTGCACATGATGTACCAGTGCTTTGCGATAAGAATGTAGTGAACTGTGATTTCTATGACGCAGATTTAGTTCTTTTACCCGGTGGAATGCCCGGAGCAGCTACTTTGGAGAAGTGCCCGGAACTTCGGAAACTGGTCTTGGATTTTGCTGAAAAGAATAAACCGATTGCTGCCATTTGTGCCGCTCCTATGATATTGGGTAAGCTTGGCTTGCTGAAAGGCCGCAAGGCAACTTGCTATCCCGGCTTTGAGCAATACCTGGAAGGTGCTGAATGTACAGGTGCTCCGGTGGAAAGAGACGGTAATATCATTACCGGAAAAGGACCGGGTGCTGCGATGGAATTTGCTCTGACGGTTGTAGATATGATGCTCGGAAAAGAGAAGGTACAGGAACTGAAAGAGGCAATGTGTGTTAATTGATTTATGGTTCAGTATGCTCTGATAGTTGCCGGTGGTAAAGGGTTGCGCATGGGAGGCGAACTTCCCAAACAGTTTCTGCCTATAGGTGGAAAACCTGTCTTGATGCGTACTTTGGAAGTCTTTTATGCCTACAATCCGGAGATACAAATAATATTAGTGCTCCCGCATAGCCAGCAGTCTTATTGGACAGAGCTATGTGCGGAGCATTCTTTTTCTTTGCCGCATACAGTGGCGGACGGAGGTGAAACACGCTTCCATTCGGTAAAGAACGGATTGTCTCACGTAACCACTCCGGGATTGGTTGGTGTTCATGATGGGGTACGTCCGTTTGTTTCCCGGGAAGTCATAGCCCGTTGTTATGAATTGGCTGCTGAAAAAAAAGCGGTGATTCCCGTGATAGATATGGTGGAGACTGTACGCCATCTCAAAGGAGAAGAAAGCGTGACCGTCAGCCGGGATGAGTATAAATTGGTGCAGACTCCCCAGGTGTTTGATGCCGATTTACTGAAACAGGCCTATGAACAACCTTATACTTCTTTCTTTACGGACGACGCTTCGGTAGTGGAAGCGATGGGAGTATCTGTATACCTCGCGGCAGGTAATCGGGAAAACATTAAAATTACGACTCCCTTTGATTTGAAAATAGCCGCTGCTTTGTTGGATTCATGTTTGATTTAGCTTCTCGTGACATAAAATACCTGTCGGGTGTAGGGCCGCAACGCGCCTCAGTGCTCAATAAGGAATTGAATATCTATTCCCTTCACGACTTATTGTATTATTTCCCCTATAAATATGTAGACCGTAGCCGTATCTATTATATCCATGAGATAGACGGTACGATGCCTTATATCCAGCTAAAAGGTGAAATCCTGGGCTTTGAGACGATTGGAGAAGGTAGGCAACGCCGTCTGATTGCCCATTTCTCGGATGGTACGGGGATTGTGGATTTAGTCTGGTTTCAGGGAATTAAATTTCTCGTCGGTAAGTATAAGGTACATCAGGAATATATTGTATTTGGTAAACCCAGCGTCTTCAACGGACGGATCAACATTGCTCATCCGGATATAGATAATGCTTCGGAACTGAAGCTCTCGACAATGGGATTGCAACCTTATTATAATACAACGGAGAAAATGAAGCGGAGTTCCCTCAATTCTCATGCAATTGAGAAGATGATGAGCGCCGTAGTGCAGCAACTCCGCGAACCGCTGCCTGAAACGCTTTCTCCCGCTATATTGACAGAGCATCATTTGATGCCACTGACGGAGGCCTTGATGAATATTCATTTTCCGGCAAATCCGGAATTGCTTCGTAAAGCGCAATATCGCTTGAAGTTTGAAGAACTTTTTTATGTACAGTTGAATATTCTCCGCTATGCCAAAGACAGGCAACGGAAATACCGTGGATATGTATTTGAAACGGTAGGAGAGATATTCAATACTTTCTATGCCAAGAATCTGCCTTTCGAACTGACCGGCGCTCAGAAGCGTGTGCTGAAAGAAATACGCCGGGATGTGGGGAGCGGTAAGCAAATGAACCGTCTGTTGCAGGGGGATGTAGGTAGTGGGAAAACGCTGGTGGCACTGATGAGTATGCTGATAGCGTTGGATAACGGTTACCAGGCTTGTATGATGGCGCCTACCGAGATTCTGGCTAATCAGCATTTTGAAACAATCCGCGAGTTGTTGTACGGAATGGATATACGCGTGGAATTGCTAACCGGTTCTGTGAAAGGAAAAAAGCGGGAAGCCATTCTCACCGGTCTGTTAACAGGAGATGTACGAATACTGATCGGTACGCATGCCGTGATAGAAGATACCGTGAATTTCTCTTCACTGGGGCTGGTCGTGATAGATGAACAACACCGTTTCGGTGTGGCACAACGCGCACG
Organism: Bacteroides sp. Phil13; assembly: GCF_001940965.1. Lineage (NCBI taxonomy): Bacteria > Pseudomonadati > Bacteroidota > Bacteroidia > Bacteroidales > Bacteroidaceae > Bacteroides > Bacteroides sp. Phil13. Next base: position 8,609 of record NZ_MSHA01000101.1, read on the forward strand.
TTTATGGACTAAGAATGCACAGCCCCCCCATGTGCTAGTCATGACAGCTACCCCTATTCCGCGTACGCTGGCTATGACATTATACGGTGATCTCGATGTTTCCGTCATTGATGAACTGCCGCCGGGACGTAAACCTATTGTGACCATTCATAAATATGATGCGCACCGTGTAAGCTTGTACCAATCCGTCCATAGGCAGATTGCAGAGGGCAGACAGGTATATATTGTATATCCTTTGATTAAGGAAAGTGAGAAAATCGACTTGAAGAACCTGGAAGAAGGCTACCTTCATATTTGTGAGGAATTTCCGGATTGTAAAGTCTGCAAAGTGCATGGCAAGATGAAAGCAGTTGAGAAGGATGCGCAGATGCAGCTTTTTGTTTCGGGCGAAGCACAGATAATGGTAGCGACTACTGTGATTGAGGTAGGCGTAAATGTACCGAATGCTTCCGTGATGATTATTGAAAATGCAGAGCGCTTCGGTTTGTCACAGCTCCATCAGTTGCGTGGTCGTGTAGGTCGTGGAGCAGAACAGTCTTATTGTATTTTAGTGACCGGATACAAGTTGGTAGAGGAAACCCGCAAGCGTCTGGAAATTATGGTGCGGACAAATGACGGCTTTGAAATAGCTGAAGCCGATCTGAAGCTACGAGGTCCCGGTGATTTGGAAGGCACACAGCAAAGCGGTATTGCCTTCGACCTGAAAATTGCCGATATAGCGCGCGACGGACAACTGCTGCAATATGTGCGCAATGTTGCTGAAGAAGTGGTGGATGTTGATCCTACTGGTATTCGTCCGGAGAATGAAATCCTGTGGCGTCAGCTAAAGGCACTTCGGAAAACTAACGTTAATTGGGCTTCCATTAGTTGAATAACGGTTAAACATACACTTTATTTGCATTTTTATGTTGTAAAACATATTAGCTCTTATCTTTCCGATATACAGGGAGTTAGGGGGTGTTTTAATATGTATCTTTTAGTCCCTTACCGAAAAAATAGTTAAGAACAGCCTTTTCATTTAGAGAAGAAATACTACCTTTGGGAGAATTTTTTAAAAGAATGACGAAACGGAATGAATTTCAATTGCATTAAAACGATCCTAATAGCTGCGACGGCAATGGTCAGCCTGAATTCTTTTTCTCAGGATTTGATTGCCCGACAAGCCCCCATCGACAGGAAACTAAAGAGCGTTGACTCGTTGGCTTTACAGAAACAGATACGTGCTGAACAATCTGCTTATCCAGGTCTAAGTCTATATCCGACTTGGAACAATGAGTATGTACAAGCTTATGGCGATGCTATCGTTCCTGAAAGCTATAAAGTGGACCTGACAGGTTTCTGTATGCCTACCACGCATACGAAGATTACCGATGTATTCGGTTATCGCCCCAGAAGACGCAGAATGCACTATGGCTTGGATGTTAAAGTATTCATCGGTGATACGATTCGAGCAGCTTTCGATGGTAAAGTACGCGTAGTAAAGAATCAGGGACGCCGTGGCTATGGTAAGTATATCGTTATTCGTCATGACAATGGACTGGAAACTGTTTACGGACACTTGTCCAAACAAATCGTAGAAATTAATCAATTGGTTAAAGCCGGAGAACCTATCGCTTTAGGTGGCAATACCGGACGTTCTACCGGTTCGCATCTTCATTTTGAAACCCGCTTTTTAGGGATTCCTATTAACCCCGCTTTAATGTTCGACTTTGAAAAGCAAGATATTGTTGCTGATCATTATACTTTCACTAAGACCAAGACTTCAAAAGGAACTGCTCGCAGCATGGCTTCCGGTGAAGGTTTGTTCTATAAAGTGAAGAGTGGTGATACATTGTCTAAGATTGCATCCCGTCAGGGAGTATCTATTGACAAGCTCTGTCAGTTGAATCGCATTACACGGAAAACAATCTTACGTCCGGGACAGGTATTACGTTGTTCGTAAGATATCAATAAACCCATAAAGAAGAGGGCACTTTAATATAATTTAGAGTGCCCTCTTTTCTTTTTTCTTTAATTATTCCTACCTTTGCAACCAATTTGTAAGGAAATGAAAGATACCAAACAACAATTTGAGCATGTCATTGCCATCTGTCGTGATTTGTTCTCCAAGAAACTACATGATTACGGTCCGGCATGGCGTATTCTCCGTCCGGCTTCCGTGACTGACCAGATATTTATTAAAGCCAATCGTATCAGGAGTATTGAAACCAAAGGAGTGACGTTGGTGGACGAAGGAATACGTTCCGAGTTCATTGCGATTATCAACTATGGCATTATCGGATTGATACAGCTGGAACTGGGATATGCGGAATCAGCCGATATCACGAATGAAGAAGCAATGGCATTGTATGACAAATACGCTAAAACTTCATTGGATCTAATGCTTGCTAAGAATCATGATTACGATGAGGCATGGCGCAGCATGCGTGTCAGTTCATATACTGATCTGATATTGATGAAAATCTACCGTACGAAACAGATTGAAAACCTGTCGGGACAGACTTTGGTTTCGGAAGGAGTAGATGCTAATTATATGGACATGATTAATTATTCCGTATTCGGTTTGATTAAGATTGAATTTGGAGACTAAGCAGAAACATATAATATGGAAGAGCTGGGTGAATGTTTGCCGTTTTTTACTGGCGGCGGTATTCATCTTTTCCGGCTTTGTGAAGGCTGTCGATCCGTTAGGCTCTTTTTATAAGATTCAGGATTATCTGACGGCTTTCGGAATGGCCGCATGGTTTCCTACATATTTGCAGTTACTGTTTGCCATCGTATTGTCGGCTTTGGAATTCTCAGTGGGAGTATTCCTGTTCTTCGGTATACGGCGGAGGTTTGCTACGACTCTGGCACTGTTGTTGATGATCGTGATGACACCGCTGACACTGTATCTGGCATTAGCGAATCCGGTGGCCGATTGTGGTTGTTTCGGTGATGCATGGGTGTTGACAAACTGGGAAACGTTCGGCAAGAATGTAGTATTGTTTATTGCAGCCGTATCTGTCTTCAAAGGTGGAAAACAAATCATCCGCTTTATTACGGCAAAAATGGCATGGATGGTTTCCATGTATACGTTTTTTTTCGTGTTTGTGCTTTCGTTCTATTGCCTGGACAATCTGCCCATTCTTGATTTCCGTCCTTATAAGGTCGGAAAGAATATCAAAGAAGGTATGGAAATCCCCGAAGGAGCAAAACCCAGTGTGTTTGAGAGCAAGTTCATTCTGGAGAAAGACGGGAAAAAGCAGGAGTTTACACTGGATAACTACCCGGACAGCACATGGACGTTTGTTGAAACACGTACGGTGCTGAAGGAAAAAGGATATGAGCCTCCGATTCATGACTTCTCTATTGTGAGTCTGGAAACCGGAGAGGATTTGACCGATAGCATTTTATCAGATAAGGGATACACATTCCTGTTGGTAGCTCATCGTATTGAAGGAGCTGACGATAGCGATATAGACCTTATTAATGAGATCTATGATTACAGTGTGGAGCATGGTTATGGCTTTTATGCCCTGACTTCTTCGCCAGAGGAACAAATAGAATTGTGGCGTGACAAGACCGGAGCGGAATATCCTTTCTGCCAGATGGACGACATCACTTTGAAGACCATTATCCGTTCCAATCCCGGACTGATGCTGATAAAGGATGGCGTTATTCTGAATAAGTGGAGTGATAACAGTTTGCCGGATGAATATGTGTTGACGGATAGCTTGGATAAACTGGAACTCGGTCAGCAGAAACAAGAAAGTGATTTGCGCACGATTGGTTACGTTCTTTTGTGGTTTATCATTCCGTTGCTGATGGTTATCGGCGTGGATATTCTGGTTGTGAAGCGCAGGGAAAGAAAGAGAGAGAAAAATAAAGAGCTTCCTCAGCCATAAATCACAAATTATAAATAGTAAATACATTAACCCTTTTAATAAATAAAAAACAAAATGAGAAAAAACATTGTTGCAGGAAACTGGAAAATGAACAAAACCCTTCAGGAGGGTATTGCTCTTGCAAAAGAACTGAATGAAGTATTGGCTAACGAAAAGCCTAACTGTGATGTAATCATCTGTACTCCTTTTATCCATCTGGCATCGGTTACTCCGTTGGTAGACCCCGCTAAGATTGGCGTAGGTGCTGAAAACTGTGCTGACAAAGAATCAGGTGCTTACACTGGTGAAGTTTCAGCTGCTATGGTTGCTTCTACAGGTGCTAAATATGTAATCCTGGGTCACTCAGAACGTCGTGCTTACTATGGCGAAACAGTTGCCATCTTGGAAGAAAAAGTAAAATTGGCTTTGGCTAACGGCCTGACTCCGATCTTCTGTATCGGTGAGGTGCTGGAAGAACGCGAGGCTAACAAGCAGAATGAAGTAGTTGCCGCTCAGTTGGCTTCTGTATTCTCTCTGTCTGCTGAAGATTTCTCTAAGATCGTATTGGCTTACGAACCGGTTTGGGCTATCGGTACAGGTAAAACTGCTACTCCCGACCAGGCTCAGGAAATCCACGCTTTCATCCGTTCACTGATTGCTGACAAGTATGGTAAGGAAGTTGCTGACAACTGTTCTATCCTTTACGGTGGTAGCGCTAAACCGTCTAACGCAAAGGAATTGTTTGCTAATCCTGACGTTGATGGTGGCTTGATCGGTGGTGCAGCTCTGAAGGCAGCAGACTTCAAAGGTATCATTGATGCTTTTAACTAATAGATAATGGAAGACTGATAATTGATAACCGGTGAAGTGCCGTTTGTCGGTTATCAGTCTCTATAATCATATTATCAACCGTCTATTATTTTATTATTCATTATGAAGAAGCTTGGTTTACTTTTAATTGCATGCTTTGCTTTCGCCGCTTTTGCTTCGGCGCAGAATAACATTGTGAAGAGTCTGGAACGCAATGTGCCGGGACAGGGTAAGGTAACCATCCATCAGGATGCCCGCATCGAGGCCTTGATAGGTCAGGAATATATCCCCAATGGAACGGAAAACAGAGTGCTTAAAAGTCAGGGTTACCGCGTACAGGTGTATGCCGGAAACAATACCAGTAGAGCCAAGAATGAAGCTCACTCAGTGGGCTCACGAATCAAAGAATATTTCCCGGAGCTTTCTGTTTATACCTCTTTCCACTCTCCCCGCTGGCTGTGCCGTGTAGGAGACTTCCGCAGTATTGAAGAAGCGGATGCCATGATGCGCCAGTTGCGTGCTACAGGCGTATTCAAAGAAGTTTCTATTGTGAAAGAGCAGATAAACATACCGCTTTAAGTTTATAAGTTGTTCAGTTTTTGAGTTGTACTGAAACTCGGAAACTTAAAAACTCAAATATATGTTAGGAAAAGAAGAAATCGTATCTCCTGCACTGGATGAACTGAAAGAACACTATCAGCGTATTATAACTTTATTGGGCGAAGATGCCGAACGCGAAGGACTACTGAAAACCCCCGAACGTGTAGCGAAAGCTATGCTGAGTTTGACAAAAGGCTATTTCATGGACCCGCACGAAGTGCTCCGCTCTGCCAAGTTCAAGGAAGAATACAGTCAGATGGTGATTGTGAAAGACATTGATTTCTTCTCACTTTGCGAACACCACATGCTTCCGTTCTATGGAAAAGCACACGTGGCCTATATCCCCAACGGTTACATTACGGGGCTGAGCAAGATTGCCCGTGTAGTGGATATCTTCTCCCACCGTCTTCAGGTGCAGGAACGCATGACGCTCCAGATTAAAGAATGCATCCAGGAAACACTGAATCCCCTGGGCGTAATGGTGGTTGTGGAAGCCAAGCACATGTGTATGCAGATGCGTGGGGTTGAAAAACAGAATTCCATAACGACCACTTCCGATTTTACAGGTGGTTTCAATCAGGCAAAGACTCGTGAGGAGTTTATGAACCTCATTCGTCAGAATTCATTCACATAACAATCCCATACCTTATTTTATGAAAGGAAACTGCAGTTCCCATGAAGGGGGACTGTCGTTCCCATTAAAGGAAACGCGCGTTCCCTTTAGGGGGAAACTATCGTTTCTGTATGAGGAAACTGTCGTTCCCATTAGGGGGAACTGTCGTTTCTGCATAAGGAAACTATCGTTCTCATTAGGAGTAAGGTGATTTAACCGAGTACAACTCTGTCTCCCAATCGTTTGGCCATAATACTTTTGATCTCACGCAGTTCTGAGTAGCGTTTCATGATAGAGGTGCATTGTTCTTCATCATTGGCTACGGCAGGATCTTGCAAGGCATACATCATGTGTTTCATTTCTTCACTGATGATGGCGAACTTGAAATTAATCATGAGCGTAGGCACCAATTCGAATAGGCGTTCCTCGTCGGTTACTAACCTTTGGGCTTTGGAGTGATACTTACTCAGTTGGTAGCGGTCGGCAATCAACTCTGTACTTAGCTTACTGATAATTGGGTCGGGATGCGCCAGGAAATACCGTTCTGCGGTGAATCCTTCATTATGTATGTGCTCTGCCGCTTCCGTCAACATCTGCCTGTGCAGTGGGTTGTGGAAAGCCAGTTCATCCTCCTTCAAGTCATTGACTACGTATTCCGTTACCGTGATGGGAATTTCTTTCCCTTCCTCATCGGGAACGTTGCACAATACTTTCTCTCCGTAGCGTACTACCATTTGCAAGATAAGGCGCTCGTATTTGTAGAATTCCTGTCCTTCTTTCCCTTCCTGCGGGATATAAGATACGTATTCGGCAGTTTCCGGTGGAAGCGGTGCACCACCGTTAGGTATTTCTCCATCCATGGGATAAGGAGGCATGTCTTCAGGGTAGGGTGGTTGCACTCCGTCGGGAAGCGGTGCTTGTGCAGCGTCGCGGGCTGTATTATTTTTTCTTGTTTCCCGGTTTCTTTGTTCCGCCTGCTTCTCAGCCTGCGTTTCGCGTCGTTTGGCGACTTCCGAAACCAGTAGCTTGTCTTCTACACGAAGCAGCTGACTACATTCTTTAATATATACATCACGGACAATTGCTTCAGGAATAATAGATATACTTTGTACAAGATTACCGATTAATTCAGCACGCTTGATAGGATCTTTTCCTGCATCTTCCAGCAGAAGATTTGTTTTGAAGCGTATAAAGTCTGTTTCATTATCTTGTATGAATTTCTGGAACTCCGTAGCGTTGTGCTTGCGGGCGAAAGAGTCCGGGTCTTCTCCGTCGGGAAGTAGGCAAACTTTGATATTCATACCTTCTTCCAGCAGCATGTCGATACCGCGGAGAGAAGCCTTGATACCTGCCACGTCACCGTCATAGAGTACCGTAATGTTATTGGTGAAGCGGTGAATGAGCTTAATTTGTCCCGGAGTCAGTGCCGTACCCGAAGAAGCTACCACATTCTCCACACCTGACTGGTGCATGGAAATAACGTCCGTGTATCCTTCCACCAGAAAGCAACGGTCTTGTTTCACAATAGCCTGTTTGGCAAAATAAATACCATACAACTCATTACTCTTATGATAGATTTCCGATTCGGGAGAATTGACATATTTAACTTTGACTCCCTTCGTCGCACTGCTAAGCACGCGCCCGCCGAAAGCGACTACCTTACCGGAAAGTGTGTGTACCGGAAAAATAACACGTCCCCAAAAGCGATCGCGCAAGCGGTGATCATCCGTTTCGTAGCAAAGCCCTGTCTTGACAAGATATTCTTTCTTGAATCCTTTCTTGATGGCTTCTTGAGCCATGGCATCGTGACTTTCGGTGCAATAGCCTAATTGGAACTTTTCAATGATATCATCCCGGAAACCACGATTGCGGAAGTATGCCATGCCAATGCTACGTCCGTCCACATGGTTTTTGAGTATATTTTGGAAGTAGTCACGTGCAAAGTTATTCACAATGAACAAACTTTCACGTTCGCTCTGCATCAGCTTCTCTTCGCTGGACAGTTCGCGCTCCTTGATTTCGATACCGTATTTCTTTGCCAGATATTTCAGAGCTTCGGGGTAGCTCATCTGCTCGTGTTCCATAATGAAGTGCACCGCATTGCCACCTTTACCGCAGGAAAAGCATTTGCACAACCCTTTGGAAGGCGACACGTAGAAAGATGGCGTCTTGTCATCATGGAACGGACACAAGCCTACATAATTCACACCTCGCTTGCGCAACGTAACGAAGTCCGATACAATGTCTACAATCTGTACGGCATCCAGAATTCTGTCTATGGTAGGTTGGTCTATCATTGGATAATTGTTTTTGCGAATGCAAAGATAAAAAAAATCCCCCGTTGAGGACGAGGGAACCTAATGTTTTCACAACGGAATAATCCTTATTGTGATTTGCTTCATTTTAGTCTGACAAATATATGAAATAAATAGGGAAAAACAATAGAATATAGAAAGTTTTTTACTATATTTGACAAAACATCAAAATAATATCATGAAAACAATATTAGGATTAGATTTAGGTTGCAATAGCATTGACTGGGCATTGGTTAATGAGGCGGAAAATACTGAGGAAGTATCGTCTATTATCAAACTTGGTGTAAGAGTGAATCCTTTGACAGTGGATGAAATGCAAAATTTCGAAAAAGGAAAAAGTATTACCACGAATGCAGATAGAACTCTTAAAAGAAGTATGCGTCGTAATTTGCAACGTTATAAATTGCGACGTGACACTCTCATTGAAGTATTGAAAGAACACGGTTTCATAACAGATAGCACTTTACTTTCTGAACATGGTAATAAAACAACATTTGAAACTTATCGTCTAAGAGCGAAAGCGGCAGTGGAAGAAGTTTCTTTAGAGGAGTTTGCTCGAGTGTTACTGATGATTAATAAGAAGCGTGGTTATAAAAGTAGCCGGAAAGCCAAAGGAAGTGAAGATGGAGTATTGATTGATGGTATGGATGTGGCAAGAAAACTTTATGAAGAAGATTTAACTCCAGGAGAACTTTGCTTGCAAATGCTTGAAACAGGTAAAAGGACATTGCCGGATTTTTATCGCTCTGATTTGCAAGATGAGTTTGACAGGATTTGGAATTTTCAAAAGCAATTTAATCCGGAATTGTTTTGTGATATTGCGAAAGAAGAGATAAGAAGCAAAAATAGGAGTCAGACTTGGGCTGTTTTGGCAAAGTACTTTGTTTGGTCAGAGAAAGAAACTGTCTGGAATGAGGAAGAGGCAAGAACGGAAGAAATAATGAAGGAATATAAACTTGTCGGTCTTAAGCGAGATACCAAGGGGAATGATTTAAAATTAGAAAATTATAGTTGGCGTGTGCAGGCTCTTTCTAAACAGTTGAATCCGGAGATTATAGCTATTGTATTGCAGGAAATCAATGGACAGATAAGTGCTTCTAGCGGTTATCTGGGGGCAATCAGTGATCGTAGTAAGCAGCTTTACTTCAATCGTCAGACGGTTGGACAGTATTTGATGTCTGAGTTGGAAAAAGATCCTAACGTAAGTTTGCGTAACCGAGTGTTCTATCGGCAAGATTATTTAGATGAATTTGACAAGATATGGGAGAAGCAGGCGGAGTTTCATGAGGAGTTGACTGCAAAACTGAAAAAAGAAATTCGTGACATCATTATTTTTTATCAACGTCGTCTGAAGAGTCAAAAAGGATTGATTAGTTTCTGCGAATTTGAGAAGCGAGAAGTTATAGTAGAAAAGGATGGTAGAAAACTGAATAAGACGGTGGGCTGTCGGGTGATTCCCCGTTCGCATCCGTTATTTCAAGAGTTCAGAATATGGCAGACCTTGAATGATATTGAAGTCTTTGCGTGGGATAAACAGAGTAAACGTAAGAAAGCGGATAAATCTTCTACATTGTTTGATAACACGGAAGATGCTTTACTCGTGGAAGGTAAACGATCTTTGTATCAGGAAGAAAAAGAGCTGTTGGCTAAAGAACTTTTTGTAAAAGAAAGTATGAAAAAGGCAGAGGTATTGAAACTGCTGTTCGAAAATTTCCAGGAATTGGATATGAATTTTAAGCAGATTGATGGTAATCATACAGGATTCACCCTTTTCTCAGCATACAGCAAGATGATTGAGAAGTATGGTTATGAACCTGTGGATTTTAAGAAACCTGCAGATGAGATTATAGAAAAGCTGGAAACCATATTCACTAATTTAGGATGGAATACAGAACTGCTTTCTATTGATTTGAGTAAAGAGGACAAAGAACTTGATAGACAGCCTTATTTCAGACTTTGGCATTTATTGTATTCTTTTGAAGGGGATAATACACCAACTGGGAATGGTAAACTGCTTGAGAAAATTATGCAGCTTTGTGATGTGGAAAAAGAGTATGCTGTAGAACTTGCTAATGTGTCATTTCAAGAAGATTACGGAAGTCTGAGTGCAAAGGCTATTAAAAAGATACTACCTTATCTGAAAGAAGGTAATCAATATGACGTTGCGTGTGACTATGCAGGGTATCGTCATTCCAAATCTTCGTTGACCAAAGATGAAATAGAAAATAAGATATTGAAGGACAAATTGGAAATACTTCCCAAGAATAGCTTGCGTAACCCTGTGGTTGAAAAGATATTAAACCAAATGGTTAATCTAATTAATACAATAATTGATACCTACGGCAAACCTGATGAAATTCATGTGGAACTGGCCCGTGAACTAAAGAAAAATGCTAAAGAACGAGAAGAATTAACAAAATCCATAGCACGCAATACTCGTGAACATGATGAAATCCGTCAGTTGCTGCGAACAGAATTTGGTATGATGAATGTTAGCCGTAATGATATTATACGTTATAAACTCTATGAAGAATTAAAAGATAACGGGTATAAGACTTTGTATTCTAATGAGTATATTCCGAGAGAAAAAATATTCAGTAAAGAGATTGATATTGAACACATCATTCCTCAAGCTCGTATTTTCGATGATTCATTGTCTAACAAAACATTGGAATACAGGGCTATCAATATAGAAAAAGGTAATAAGACGGCTTATGATTTTGTAAAAGAGAAATACGGAGATGATGGTTTGGAGAAGTTTCTCAATCGTTGCGAGGCCTTATTCAAGAATAAAAAGACAAAGCTCAGGAAATTAAAAATGGAAGAGAAAGATATTCCAGAAGGATTTATCGATCGAGATTTGCGGAATACGCAGTATATCTCCAAGAAAGCTCTTGCTATGTTGAATGAAATTAGTCACAGGGTGGTGGCTACTACTGGGGCTATTACTGATAAATTGCGTGAGGATTGGCAACTTGTGGATCTTATGAAAGAATTGAATCTGCCTAAATATGAAAAGCTTGGTATGGTAGAGATGCTTGAGGACAAAGATGGAAGAAAAATAAAGAAAATAACGGACTGGACTAAAAGAAACGATCATAGGCACCATGCAATGGATGCTCTGACGGTAGCTTTCACAAAAGATGTATTTATTCAATACTATAATAATAAGAATGCTGCTTGGATGCCCGCTTCTAAGGAACATGCTAATATAATAGGTATAAAGGCTCGTTACTTTGAAAATGGAAAGGCTCTTGCTCCCATGCCTTTGGCGCAATTTCGCGCCGAGGCGAAACTCCATTTGGAAAACTTGTTGGTATCTATCAAGGCTAAAAATAAGGTAATTACTTCTAATGTAAACCGTACAAATAAAAAAAATGGTGAAAACAGGAAACTGCAACAAACACCACGAGGACAGCTACATCTAGAAACTGTTTACGGAAGTCATCGGCAATATGCCACGAAAATAGAAAAGGTGAATGCTACTTTTGATGTTGCTAAGATTGCTACTGTAAGTAAGCTTGCTTACCGGAATGCTTTACTTAAACGTTTGGAGGCCTTTGGCAATGATCCGAAGAAAGCATTTACTGGTAAAAATACATTGGAAAAGAATCCGCTCTATCTTGATGAGAAACAAACGGAAATGGTTCCGGAAAAAGTACAGACAGTAGAGTTTGAAACAGTTTATACTATACGAAAGCCGATTGATCCCAATTTAAGTATAGATAAGGTGATAGACGTGAAAATTCGTAGTGTTTTGGAGAAAAGGCTAAAAGAGTATGGTGGGGATGCCAAAAAGGCATTCGTCAACTTGGATGAAAATCCTATATGGTTGAATGAGGCTAAAGGAATATCAATTAAACGCGTGAGTATTCGAGGAATTAGTAATGCTCAATCGCTGCATGAGAAGAAAGATAAAGACGGTAACTTGATATTGGACAAAGAAGGAAGGAAAATCCCGGTGGATTTTGTGAATACCGGTAATAATCATCATGTGGCTGTCTATAAAAAGCCTGTCTTGGACAAAGTGGGACAGATAGTACTTGATGAAGAAGGTAATCCGAAGTATGAACTTGATGAAGTAGTGGTTTCTTTCTTTGATGCGGTGACACGGGTAAACCTTGGTCAACCTATTATTGATAAGGATTATAGAAGAAGTGAAGGATGGCAGTTTCTGTTTAGTATGAAGCAAAATGAATATTTTGTATTTCCCAATGAGAAGACAGGATTCAATCCCAAAGAGGTAGATTTATTGAATCCGGAGAATTATGCATTGATAAGTCCTAATTTGTTTAGGGTACAGAAGTTTGCCTATAAAAACTATGTTTTTAGACATCATTTGGAAACTACTATTAAAGATACAAGTTCAACTCTAAAAGGTATAACATGGACTGATTTTCGTAGTTCAAAAGGGTTAGATAAAATAGTGAAAGTTAGAGTTGATCATATTGGGCAAATTGTATCGTTAGGTGAGTATTAAAAATGTAGGATGATGAATAATATTAGGTTAATTCAAATTAAGAAAACCCGTTCCGCGTGGAATGAAGAAAAACAACAAAGGTATTGTAGCTGGAGTAGCTCATGAGCAAGCAGAGAAGGAGTTAGGAAGAAGCAATATATTTTTTCGAAACTTCTTAGCAAATTTAGAAAAAGGGAGAAAAACCGCTCCAATTGTCTTTTGAAGCGGATAGTGAGTAGTAGACAATTTGAAAAGTAGAATACTATGATTAAAAAAACGCTTTATTTCGGTAATCCTGTTTATTTATCTTTGAGGAATGCACAGTTGGTAATCAAATTGCCGGAGGTTGTGAAAAACGACACCCTACCTGACGGCTTTAAACAACAATCAGAGGTAACTAAACCAATAGAGGATCTTGGTGTAGTAGTACTGGATAATAAGCAGATAACTATTACTTCAGGAGTATTAGAAGCGTTACTTGAAAACAATTGTGCTATTATAACTTGCGACAGTAAGAGTATGCCGGTTGGATTAATGCTTCCTTTATATGGAAACACGACACAAAATGAACGGTTTCGTCAACAGTTGGATGCTTCTCTTCCTTTGACAAAGCAGTTGTGGCAACAGACTATAAGAATAAAGATTGAAAATCAAGCAGCTGTATTGAAAAAATGTGCAGGTGAAGAAGTAAAGTGTATGGCTATATGGGCTGCTGATGTGAAAAGTGGAGATTCTGATAATCTGGAAGCACGTGCAGCTGCCTATTATTGGAAAAATTTGTTTAAAATAGAAGGGTTTACAAGAGACAGGGAAGGGATTCCGCCTAATAATCTGTTAAATTATGGATATGCGATTTTAAGAGCTGTAGTTGCACGTGGATTAGTTGCCAGTGGACTTTTACCTACATTAGGAATACATCATCATAATAGATATAATGCTTATTGTTTGGCTGATGATATTATGGAGCCATATCGGCCCTATGTTGATGAGTTAGTCTATAAGATATTGCAGGAGGAGATAAATTGTGATGAACTGACGAAAGGTTTAAAAGCTCAGTTACTTACTATTCCTACACTAGAAGTTGTTATCTCTGGTAAACGTAGTCCTTTAATGGTTGCGGTGGGGCAGACTACTGCATCTCTGTATAAATGCTTTAGTGGTGAACTACGTAGAATAATATATCCGGAAATGTGAGATGAACCGATTTAGTGAATATCGTATTATGTGGGTACTTGTATTATTTGATTTACCTACTGAAACAAAGAAGGATAAGAAGGCATATGTAGATTTTAAAAAGAATCTGCAGAAAGATGGCTTTACTATGTTTCAGTTTTCTATTTATGTTCGTCATTGTGCTAGTAGTGAGAATGCAGAAGCTCATATAAAAAGAGTTAAATCTTTCTTGCCGGAGCATGGACAGGTTGGAATTATGTGTATTACAGATAAGCAATTTGGAAATATAGAGTTGTTTTATGGGAAAAGATCTTTGGACATAAATACTCCCGGCCAGCAATTAGAGCTTTTCTAGAAAAAGAAATCCCGCTTAAATGCGGGATTTTTTAATTAAAAACAGTATTGTTTTTGTAATTCAAAAATGGTTTGTAACCAATTGGATATCAGTATGTAACGTAGGTCGTGCTGTTCCCTATGGTTCAAAGATACTAAAATGAAAGCAAATCACAACTGCAAAACAGATATTCAAACAATAGAGCGCGCTGTTCCCTATGGTTCAAAGATACTAAAATGAAAGCAAATCACAACGTCGCAGCTTGTGTTCCGGAAAGGATGGTTGCTGTTCCCTATGGTTCAAAGATACTAAAATGAAAGCAAATCACAACCTTGGTGTATTCTATCTCAAACACATCAGCACTGTTTCCTATGGTTCAAAGATACTTAAATGAAAGCAGACCACAACGACGGGGCACTTCTCACGGAATACTATGCACTGTTTCCAATGGTTCTACTTAAATAGAAGTCAGTTACAATATGGTTCTAGCAAAACAAACACAGAGTCATTTACAATAATTCAAATAGAGTAGTATACGAGAATTTCATATCATTCCTGCCAATATTTGACTATTTTCAATAATTTTAGAAATAAGTATGCCTCTACCTAATCCTAAATATCATCACCTCTCTTTATTAACAAATTGAAGAGAGAAGCCCCATTTCCTTTTTCGTCCCCCTCCTCTCTTCAATCCCTTAATCTCACCTATCTATTTTATCTTTTCCCTAATCTTCGTCAGATACTGCTTCATTCCTTCCGCATCCTTCGTACTGATAATTTCCAGCAAGTTCTTCAGTTCCAAACGAATATTTTCCACTTGTGAGGGAGTGCGCGGGTTGAAGAGAATTTCCTGAAGCAAATAATCATCCTCACTCAGCAAACCCTTGGCAATAGCCATGTGCTTCTTGAACGTAGTACCTGGAGCTTCCTGATGCTTCATCACCGCTGCAAAAACAAACGTAGAGACAAAAGGAATAGACAGAGAATAAGCTACTGTCTCATCATGCTCGTCGAAAGTATATTCGAAGATATTGAGGCGGAGCGTCTGGTAAAGGTCCTTGAAGAAAATTTTTCCCAGGTGGTCACCTTCACTGATGATGATAGCATTCTCGCTGCTCAGATTGCTGAGGCTGGCAAACGTAGGGCCAAACATCGGATGCGACGATACATAACGGAAACCACTTTCCTCATAGAATTTCTTCAATCCCGTCTTCACCGAGGCGATATCACTGATGATACAATCCTTGGGCAGCACAGGCAGCACCTTGCGGAATGCATCCAATGTATACTTTACCGTGGCGGCATTGATTACCAACTCCGGTTCGAAGTCCTTTATCTCTTCCAACGTGGTGAAACGATACGTGTTATAGACAAAACGCAACTGGTGCGGATTCACGTCGAACACTGCCGTTTCATGTTGGAAACTTAGAATATCTGTAAAGAAAGAGCCCATCTTGCCGGCTCCGAGTATTAAAATACGCATAAATTTAGTGTTATTAGCTACAAGTTACGAGCAACAAGCTACGAGTATCCTGCGATATGATGGCGCAGCTACTGGTAGCCTGTAGCTTGTCACTTATTAATTATTTCCATTTGTTGCCTCACACTCTCCTCGTGTATCAGCTCGAATACCTTCTTGATAAATTCCGAATCTACGCCCAGAAGCACACCTTGTGAACCGCGTTTGTCCAGAATTTCATTGTAACGTCCCGTTTGCAGGATCGTCATATCGTGTTCTTTCTTGAACGTACCGATTTCACGTGCCACACGCATACGCTTGGCAAGTTCCTGCATCAGGTTGTTGTCGCACTCGTCAATCTGCTTGCGCAGTTCACTGAGATTTTCCGTGGTCTGTGTCTCTTTACGGATGACGAGTAGGTTCAGGATGTAATCCAGTACGTCCGGAGTCACTTGCTGCGAAGCATCGCTCCATGCACAGTCGGGGTTGCAGTGGCTTTCGATAATCAGACCGTTGAAACCGAGGTCCATAGCCTGCTGACAAAGCGGTGCGATGAGTTCGCGCTTACCACCGATGTGGCTGGGATCGCAGATGATCGGCAGGTTCGGGATGCGACGACGCAACTCGATGGGGATATGCCATTGCGGCAGATTGCGGTACAACTTCTTGTCGTAACTGCTGAAACCGCGGTGGATGGCTGCCAGACGTTTCAGTCCGGCATTGTTGATACGCTCCAATGCGCCGATCCAGAGTTCCAGATCCGGGTTTACCGGGTTCTTCACAAACACAGGAATATCCACACCCTTCAGTGCATCGGCAATTTCCTGCATGGCAAACGGGTTGGCAGTGGTGCGTGCGCCAATCCAAAGGATATCGATACCTGCTTTCAGACACTCGTATACATGCTTTGAAGTAGCTACTTCGGTAGCTACGTACATACCGGTTTCTTTCTTTACCTCTTTTAGCCATGCCAGACCGTCTACGCCCACACCTTCGAAACCACCCGGTTTGGTACGTGGTTTCCAGATTCCGGCGCGGAATATCTTCGTTCCTTTTTCGGCCAGTTGCTTGGCTGTGCACATTACTTGTTCTTCTGTCTCGGCGCTGCAAGGACCTGCAATTATCATGGGGCGTTTGTCCTCAATACCCGGCAGCAAAATCGATTCTAATTCAAGTTCCATATTCTTTTATTTTTGTTCAATTATATTTTTATTGTATTGATATTTCTCTGTATCTCCTGTGAATATATTACTTCATCTCCCTGATGCGCTTCAATGCCTCTTCCAATTTATGGTCTTTGCAGCAAAGCGAGATGCGGATATACCGTTTTCCGTTACTTCCGAAGATAAATCCCGGTGTGATGAACACGCGTGCGTTGTGCAACACCTTTTCAGTCAGTTCTTCAACGTCGGCGCAGCTATCGGGAATTTTTCCCCAGAGGAACATACCTACCTGTTTTTCATCGTATGTACATCCCAGTGCATGCATGATTTCCCCTGCCAGATGGCGGCGGTTGCGGTAGTTCTTGTTGTTTCCGTCGTACCATTCCTGTTCGGCTTCCAAGGCGTTGGCGGCTGCCAGTTGCATGGCGCGGAACATGCCGCTGTCGATGTTGCTCTTCACTTTCAGTATCCATTGCACAAAGTCGGCGTTGCTTGCCAGCATACCGATACGCCAGCCCGGCATATTGTGGCTCTTGCTCATGGAGTTGAACTCGATGCAACACTCTTTGGCGCCCGGCACACTGAGGATGCTGAGAGGGTGGTCGTTCAGGATGAAGCTGTACGGGTTGTCGTTTACAATCACGATGTCCTTGCGGCGTGCAAAGTCCACCAGCTTTGCATAGAGTTCCGGGGTGGCGTTAGCTCCGGTCGGCATGTTCGGATAGTTGGTCCACATCAGCTTTACGCGGCTCATGTCCATCTTTTCCAGTTCGTTGAAGTCGGGCATCCAGCCGTTTTCCTCTTTCAAGTTGTAGTTGATGACTTCCGCGCCCAGTATCTTGCTCAATGAGGTATAAGTGGGATAACCCGGATTGGGAACCAACACCTGTTCGCCCGGATTGACGAAGGCCAGTGTGACGTGCAGGATACCTTCTTTCGAGCCGATGAGCGGCTGTATCTCAGTATTAGGATTCAGCTCCACACCGTACCATTTCTTATACCAGGCGGCAAAGCTGCGGCGAAGTTCGGGGATGCCGACATAAGGCATATAACCGTGTCCGTCAGGGTTTTGTGCTTCGCGACACAGGGTTTGTATGGTTGCTTCCGAGGGAGGCATATCAGGGCTGCCGATTCCGAGGCTGATTACGTCTTTTCCTTCGGCATTCATTTGTGCCACCTCTTTCAACTTCTTGGAGAAGTAGTATTCGCTCACGCTGGCCAACCGGTCGGCGGGCTTGATCTTAGATGTTTGATTTTCCGTCTGCATATTCGCCTAATATTTTAAGTTCTTTGGTTAGCGGTGTGATGGCCGCGATGGATTGTTTATATCTCAGTAGGTTGTCGAAAACAACGTCTACGTAAAATTGGTATTCCCATTCCCGTCCGATGATGGGCAGCGACTGTATCTTGGTCAGATTGATGCTGTAGAACGAAAGAATGGACAGTACTTGCGAGAGGCTCCCTTCCGTGTGGGGCAGTGTGAATACCATGCTTGCCTTGTTGGTTTCCGGGTGTGGATGGCGGCGTATTTCGTCTACTTGCCAAGGATCGGCAACTACCAGAAAACGGGTGAAGTTGTGCTTGTTTGTTTCGATGCCTTCCTGCAACACCTTCATGCCGTAACGCTCGGCAGCAGCTTTGGAGCAGATGGCGGCGTGTCCTTTCAGGTTTTCCCGCTTGATGATTTCGGCGCTGAGGGCAGTATCTTCCGCTTCCACTACTTTCATTTTCGGGTGCTGGGCAAGGAACTCGCGGCATTGCATCAGTGCGATAGGGTGGGAGTTGACTTCCGTCAGATCGTTCCAGTCCTCGTCGGGCAGGCAGACAAAGCTGTGTGAAATGCGTAGTTTGTATTCGCCTATGATTTGTGTGCCGCTCTGCCGCAGCAACTCATTGTTGTGCAACAGGCTGCCTGCAATGGTATTCTCTATCGCCAACATTCCTATGGTCTTGCTGTCTTTCTTCACGGCTGCAAACACATCCTCAAAAGTAGCGCAACAGATTAACTCTATTTCTTCTCCTTCGAAGTACTTGTGTGCGGCAATGTCGTGATACGACCCTAATGTTCCTTGAATGGCTATTCTTTTCATACTGTTTCTTTAAAAAAAAATCCCGCTTCCATACAATGGAGCGGGATTAAGTATATTACTTTAGTTCTCTATTCAGTTCTTAAGCATCACTGTCACTTGACACATACAAACTCCCGCTCTACTTTCTGGCTAAAGTAAAAGTAAAAAAAGAAGTAATATGCATAAGTAAACAAATTCATACTTTCGTTTTCTTTTTGATTCTTAATTCGTGGCAAAAGTAATACTTTTCTCTTATATGCAAGCAAAAAATGATATTTTTTTTATTTCTTCTTCAAATTTAGCTTTCAGACTACTGCTTCCGACTGTCTTTTTCTACTGGAAATCAGTCAATCGTTGTGCATGATTCTTTTGATTTACTCCCATTTGTTCACGGCATCGTTAGGCTGTGCCTGCCTCGGAGTACTATGACCTTCGCGGATGTACTTTTATAACGGGTGTTTGGGGCACTGACTACTTTTTTGGGGGGATATCCTGATTCAATAAAAAAGCATTCTTCTTTTGGCTATTCACTGCAATTCATCTATCTTTGCATTAGCCGAAGAGAAATGCGGCATGTTGAAGCTATTTTTGACAAGGAGAAAACTGGTAATTTTATTTAAGTCAAGAAACAGAACTTCAATAAAGATGTTTCACGCAGACCATATAGGGTCGGGCGTGCAAGCGTATTTATTGGTTCTGTGGGTATACCAGTACCTCTCCTTGGATAAATATGAACTATACGTCCGACTTCTTTTTGTATAAGGGGGATGAGGGCGATTTTAAATATTTAAAATCCGAAGAAGACATGAATACCCCGAAGGATGAAATGATAACAGAGGCCATCCACTGCATGGTAGAACAGAGGAAACACGAGATATGGGAAGTGCTCTACCCATTAAGTATAAAATATGGTTTTACGCTCGACTCCGACTATGCCAGCATCAAGCTGGAACCTCCCTGTAAAGACTTTCCGGAAGAAAAATGCGGATGTAAAATACCGCTGGATTCTGTGTTCAGTACCTTTGTGAAAGGTGATTTTCTGTATGTGATGTGCCGCGGGAAAGTGTATTTTATTCTCGATCTGGAAAGTGGTTTGTGGAGACTGTATTTGCCGATGCACCGACCTCCAAGGCTGAAAGTACTGTGGTGGAGGATTCAAGAGACGGTAAGGGATTTGGTGTGGTTGGTGAGGCATTGGAGGGACTGAAGCAATTTTAGTCAGTATTGTTTTTAGGAAGTTGCATTCATCATCTATTGCAAATACCTTTTGAATGTATTCATGTAATCGTTCGGTTGCCCAACGCCTGAAGCGTGTCGCTACCTGAAGTTGTTGCGTGAGCCACACATCGGTATCAGCAAACCGTACATTGACTTTGGGCACACCATTATCATCTTGGTAGATGATTATATTATTTTTATCATCAAACTCCATATAAATCTATTTCGTATAATAATATCATAATTTGGGTTATTTATATAGCAAATATTATATACCGTTTTTAGACAAGGTAAAGATAACAGCGATCTTTGGAATTCTACTATTTGTAAAGATGGAATTTATAGCTGTGATGTAAATTATGCCCAAATGTACTTTAGTTCATAACCGTACAAAAATGAACTAAATGCAATAGCT